>CAZOBR010000044.1:0-17374 GCA_964578035.1 uncultured Gammaproteobacteria bacterium | reverse complement strand
AAGACGGCATACACATACTAGCAAAAGACGATGCCGAGCATTTTAATGCAAATATCAAAATAGGAGTTTTCGAGAAACCTAAATTTATACTGCAAGATTTGCCTGAGACGCTTGAGGAGATTGCTCAAGTTAAATTCACCTCTGAGTTTGTCGAAGAACGCCCGTTTATTTACCGATCAGATTTGTATTTAGAAGTAACGCCAAATTCTTTGTCTAAACGCCTCGATCTGATCAATCTCGGCTTGCGTGAAAACCAAAAAGAAGAAATACAAAACTTAGCAAAACGTGATTGTATATGGGTGCCTTTGCACAGCAAACACAAGCTAGGATATGCTTGTATAGAAATACCCAGCGGTGTTAGGTATCTAAGTGATTAAAAATAGGCAGCGCGCTTTGTTGCTGAAGGCTCTTATAGCTGAAGGCTCTTATAGCTGAAGGCTCTTATAGCTGAAGGCTCTTATAGCTGGTATAGTCAGCAATTAAATCAACAATTAGTTTGATGGCGAGTTAAACCAATGGAACAAGTTCAGAAACTACCTTCAATTGCCCAAGCATTAATAAACTTAGACTTGGTTGATAAAGAAGAAATCACCAGACTAAGCTCGTCACATAAATCATCGCGTGAATTAATCAGTGCCTTATCTAGCAAGGATATTATCTCTGAAAGCGAGATGAGCAAAGAGTTCTCAAAACGATTTGGTTCGCCGTTATTTAATTTGCGCACAATCGACATCAAGGCCATTCCCACTGAACTGATAGAGCAAAAAATTGTTGATCGTCATCAAGTTCTACCGTTTTACAAGCGAGGCAAGCATTTATTCGTAGCGGTAGTAGACCCAACAAACAAAAACGCACTTGACGAAATCAAATTTTATACAGGCTTACAAGTTGTACCCATACAAGTGGAATTATCTGCCTTAGATTATTTGATCGAAAAACTCGACCAATCTAACGACCAGTCACTTGAAGATTTTCTAGGAGATGATGAATTTGAATTAGACGTTGATGACCAAGACGGACCCAGTGAAAAAGATTCCCTTGATTTCGACCCCAATGATGCACCTATAGTTAAATACGTTAACAAAATATTGATTGACGCAATTAACCGCGGCACATCAGATATTCATATAGAGCCGTTCGAACACGAACTCAGAATTCGGTACAGAATTGATGGTATCTTACACAAGATCACAACACAGCCCATATCCTTCGCACCTCGCATAACTGCGCGTATTAAAATTATTGCTAGGCTGGATATTGCTGAGCGACGCATTCCGCAAGATGGACGGGTTAAACTGAAAATATCTAAGAGTAAAGCCTTTGATTTCAGGGTAAATACATTGCCAACGGTGTACGGTGAAAAAGTCGTTATGCGAATACTAGATTCGAGCTCTGCAAACTTGGATTTAACAACTTTAGGTTTCACTAAAGAACAGCTTGCGCTTTATAAACTGGTTGTAAATAGACCATACGGCATGGTTTTAATTACAGGCCCAACCGGCAGCGGTAAAACGGTGACATTGTATTCTGCTTTAAATATGCTAAATACGCCGGCCAAAAATATATCAACCGTTGAAGACCCTGTCGAAATTCAACTACCGGGCATCACTCAAGTTAATATTAATGAAAAAGCCAATTTAAATTTTGCAGAATCACTGCGCGCATTTCTACGTCAAGACCCTGATATTATTATGCTAGGCGAGATTCGCGATTTAGAGACCGCTGAGATTGCGATCAAAGCATCACAGACAGGCCATATGGTTTTGTCAACATTACACACTAATGACGCGCCTTCTACGCTAACTCGACTATTAAATATGGGCGTGCCCGCGTTTAATGTTGCTTCAGCCGTGCACTTAATCGTCGCTCAACGCCTAGTACGAAAGCTCTGCCAACATTGCAAAACCGCTATATCATTGCCAGACAAAGTACTATTAGAAGCTGGCTTCACCGAGCCTGAGGTCCCAACACTGTCGCTTTTTGAAGCAAACCAACGAGGCTGTGCAAACTGCACAGAAGGATATCGTGGTCGAGCAGGCGTGTTTCAAGTCATGCCAATTAGCGAAAAAATCAAAACCATCATCATGGAGGGCGGTACCGAACAAGATATAGAACAAGCTGCCTTGTCTGAGGGAATTCATGATTTAAGGGCGTCAGGATTACTAAAAGTGAAAGAAGGCATAACTTCGTTAGAAGAAATTGAACGTGTCACAAACGTGTAATACACTCGTAGCTCAGCATATTGACTATATATTGCCACCCATTAGCAGATTCAACCCTGCTAATTTTAAGTGGAATAGTAATAATCTCCCGATTAATAGGTTCTAAAACCATATATAAAGTTAGCTTAGCAGCCTACTAAACCATAGGTTTGAATATAATTATGGCAGCAAAAAAACAGAAAAAAGTCTTCGAATTCGTCTGGGAAGGCGTTAATCAAAAACGCGCTACCAGTGGCGGTGAAATTGAAGCGCCTACCTTGTCACAAGCACGAGCAATGCTAAGACAAAAAGGCGTACGTGTCACAAAGATAAAACGCAAACCAAAACCACTCTTTTCTAAAGCAAAGCCTATTAAAACTTCTGACATCAGCTTTGTTTCGCGACAAATGGCCACTATGATTGGTGCAGGTATACCTATTTCACAAAGCCTACGTGCAATAGGCAAAGGACATGAAAACCAAAGCCTAGAAAGCCTAATGCTTGATTTAAGCCGTGAAGTAGAGTCTGGGTCAGCTCTAAGTGTTTCTCTAAAAAAATACCCGCAACATTTCAACAGACTTTTTGTCAGTTTAACAGAGGCTGGTGAGGAATCGGGTAAATTAGATTTGATGCTTGATCGTGTTGCAACGTATAACGAAAAACTCGAAGCAATCAAGAGTAAAGTCAAATCAGCTATGATGTATCCAATGATTGTGCTATTCATTGCCGCTCTTGTCACAATACTTCTTTTATTGTTTGTTATCCCTGCATTTGAAGAATTATTTAAAAATTTTGGTACTGACTTACCTACTTTAACTCGTACCATTGTTGATATGTCTCACTGGATGCAGGCTAATTGGTGGATTTTCATACTGGCGGTTGCAGCAGCAGGGTACGGTTTCTTTTACGCTTATAAGCGATCTGAAAAAATGCAATTCGCATGCGATAGAATACTTCTTAGACTGCCAGTTTTCGGGGTCATTTTGAATAAATCAGCATTAGCACGCTTCGCCAGAACGCTCTCAATTATTTTCGGTTCGGGTGTGCCTCTTGTCGAAGGCATGAACACGGTAGGTGCAGCAACGGGTAACCGTGTTTATCAAAAAGCTGTTGCTGAGGTTAAACAAGAAATTAGTACAGGACGCAGTTTAGAAAATTCTATGTCGGGCACAGGTATTTTTCCAAACATGATGCTACAAATGGTATCTAGTGGTGAGGAGTCTGGTGAGCTTGAAATCATGCTCGATAAGGTCGCTGATTTTTATGAACGTGAAGTGGATGACGCTGTCGCTGCTTTGAGCAGCATTATTGAGCCGCTGATGATCGTGTTACTAGGTGGCATCATTGGCACAATGGTTCTGGCTATGTACTTGCCTATATTCAAACTTGCTTCTGTATTCTAGACTAGCAAAAACTTGAACCATGCTTGAACTGTTTGCGGGCTTACCGGCATCAGCACACATTGGCCTTGCCATAGTACTGGGCTTAATGGTGGGTAGCTTTCTCAATGTGGTGATATTTCGCTACCCGAAGATGCTGCAATTTCAGTGGACGGCGCAATCGCATGAGTGGATCAATCAAAAACCTTATACTGAAGCCGAACCGCCGACACTGAGTTCGCCTGCATCGCATTGCGGCCACTGTAAAGCCAAAATTCGAGCATGGCAGAACATCCCTTTGCTGAGCTGGTTATTGCTACGTGGCAAATGTGCAAACTGCAATGCTGCGATCAGCATACGCTACCCTCTTGTTGAACTTCTAACAGGACTATTAAGTGGTTACGTAATGCACCATTTCGGATGGTCATTACAAACCGCGTTTGGATTAGTGTTTACCTGGGTATTAATTGCGCTTACATTTATTGATTTTGATCATAAATTATTGCCAGATGATATTGTACTGCCCACACTTTGGCTGGGGCTTGCCCTAAGTTTAGTACCCGTATTTGCGGATGTTCGCAGTGCACTTATCGGTGCGATAGTTGGATATCTGGTTTTTTGGATTGTCTATCAACTATTTAAAATATTAACTGGCAAAGAAGGCATGGGCCATGGCGACTTTAAATTAATGGCTTTACTTGGCGCGTGGCTCGGTTGGGAGTTCATTCCTCAGATCGTCCTAGTATCGACTTTAGCTGGCAGTATTATTGGCATTAGCTTGATGGTGCTTAAAAAAGCCAATCGCGACCTCGCAATTCCGTTTGGCCCCTATATTGCGATCGCCGGGTGGGTTGCACTTATATGGGGTCAGCAAATTAACGCGCTCTATTTTTCATATCTAAGCTAAACAATGAGTTACATAGTTGGCCTCACGGGCGGTATTGGCAGCGGTAAAACAGTGGCATCTGACCACTTTGCAACATTAGGTGTGCCGGTTATTGATACGGATGTAATTGCCCGTAAAATTGTTGAACCAGGCAAACCCGCATTAAGCCTATTAGTTGATGAGTTTGGTGAGCAGATTTTATCTACTGACGGCAGCTTAAACCGAGATCAACTACGACAACTCGCCTTTGCCAACAAAGAAAATAAAGCAAGATTAGATGCAATTACTCACCCTGCTATTCGTGCCGATATGTTCCAGCAGGTCAGTCAGGTAACTCACCCTTATTGCATTATTGTTATTCCTTTATTGGTACCAGACTCAAGTTTTTCTGAGTTATTACAACGAATATTAGTCGTTACAACCGAACTCGAAACAAAAATTAAACGCGTAATGAAGCGGAGCAATTTAAGTCGGCAAGAAGTCACTCAAATAATGGCAACGCAAATTACCGATGAAGAACGTCTTAAATTTGCTGATGATGTAATTGCTAATGATGGCACAATTGCTGACGCTCAAGAGAAAGTGGAGGAGTTGCATCAGCAGTATTTAATCTTGAGCGCTAGCTATCAAAATATAGATTCTTCGCTTCGCTCTGAATGACAGAGTTCTAACTAGCTGTACTCTGCTTGCAGGGCTTCAATCATGACTTTATTGCCTTGTAAAAAGTCTAAGTCATCCAACTCACTGATGTTTACCCACTTTAGAGCTTGCCCTTCCTTACTTTGCACTTGCCCATCAAACTTAACGACAGTACGAACAAATAAGCGTACTTGTCGGTCTGGGTAATCGTGTTCAATTTGCATAAACTCTGCACTTGCGAGCACATCAATACCGACTTCTTCCTTAAATTCCCTAACCAACGCTTGCTCTACTGACTCATTTTCTTCCAGTTTTCCACCTGGAAACTCCCATTTTGCGAAATACCTATCTTCAACAACGCGTTGGCCAACAAGCACTTGCATGTCTTGGTTGAACACAATACCAACCGCCACCTCTATCCGTTTCATCTTCCTAGCTTTGGACGTATATCAGCTTAACTGCGGTAGTCGGCATTAATACTGACATAATCGTGTGACAAGTCAGAGGTCCAGACATGATAGCGCTCATCACCTAAATTAAGGTTCACTTCGATCGTAATTTCTTGTTCAGAAAACACGGCCTGGCCTTGCTCCTCGGTGTAACCTTCGGCTGGCTGACCTTCTTTCAATAAAGCAACCCCATTAATATCAATAGCAATTTTATTCACATCAAAATGTTCCGTTGGCGCTTTGCCTATTGCCATGACTAATCGCCCCCAATTCGGGTCACTGGCGAATAAAGCGGTCTTTACTAATGGCGAATGCGCAATAGCGTAAGCAATTGATTCGCAATCACCCTGTGTTTTTCCACCCGCAACACTTACCTTAACAAACTTAGTCGCACCTTCACCATCGCGTATTACGGCTGTGGCTAATTCAATCATTACGGCTTCTAATGCTTGATAAAAGGCATTGGCCTGCTCAGAATCTACAGATTCAATACGAGACGCCTGACTTTGCCCGCTGGCAATCAAGACTAAGGCATCGTTAGTTGAGGTATCGCTATCAACCGTAATACGGTTAAAGCTCTCTGCTGTGGCTTTGTGTAGCAACACATCCAATACTTGTTGGTCGATATGAGCATCTGTGGCCACATAGCTGAGTAAAGTAGCCATGTCGGGGTTAATCATGCCAGAGCCTTTGACCATGCCAGTAATACTGACCGTTTCACCATCAATCTGAATTGACTTTGAGACTGCCTTAGGCAATGTATCGGTTGTCATAATGGCCTTGGCCGCTGATAACCAATTATCAACAGACAAACCTTTTGACAACAAATCAACGCCCTGATTCAGCGCGTTCATGTTCAGCTGTTCGCCAATAACACCGGTTGAAAAAGGTAAAACTTCAGCCGTTTTTAAACCAAATGTCTGTGCCACTTTGTCGCAACTCAGCTGCGCATTACGCATTCCCAACTCACCCGTTGCGGCATTTGCATTGCCTGAGTTAATTAATAAGGCTCGAGTTGGCGATTCAGCTATAAACTGCTTGGCTATTATGACTGGCGCGGCACAAAAATTGTTTTTGGTAAATACAGCCGACACAGAGCTGCCCTCTGCTAACAGCATCAAGGCCATGTCGTCTCGATCTGAATAGCGGATACCCGCAGCTGCGGTGGCAATTTGCACACCGGCAATTGGCAATAATGGTGCTGGTTGTTTTAGGCCTACCGGCATAATGACTGTCTAATTTATACGTTTATGTATCTAGCTCAATTTGCCATGACACTGCTTGTACTTCTTACCAGACCCACACGGGCATGGCGCATTGCGACCCACTTTCGCGCCTTCGCGCACATAGGTTGCATTACCTTGTTCAGAGTTTTGAGCCACATCCTGTTGCATCGCATTCGTTCGTTGATGTTTCAACTCTAGGTCGCGTTGTGCTGCTTCTTGTTGACGTCGCTCAAGCTCATCAACTTCGCTGTCTTCTCGCAGTTGAACTTTAGCTAGAATAGTCACCACTTCAGATTTAACCCGATCCAACATAGCGGTAAACATCTCAAACGCTTCACGTTTATATTCTTGTTTTGGATTCTTTTGTGCGTACCCGCGCAGACCAATACCTTGGCGCAAATAATCCATTTCAGCCAAATGCTCCTTCCATTGCGTATCCAGAGTTTGCAGCATTATCACTTTTTCAAGATGACGAATAACCTCAGGCCCATACTCACTCTCCTTGGATTTATAGGCTTCTTCTACCTTATCCAAAATACGATCACGTAAAGTTTCTTCGTAAAGCCCTTTGTCGTCAATCAACCACTGCTGCACAGGCAATTCGACCAAGAACTCATGGCGTAAATCATCTTCTAATTGTTCCACATTCCACTGTTCAGGCATGCTTTGCGGTGGAATAGAACGATCAATAACCGTGTCGACCACTTCATCGCGCATTTCTTCTACGTTTTCAGAAACATCTTCAGTCGACATCAAAGCATTACGCTCAGAATAAACCAGCTTACGCTGCTCATTCGCCACATCGTCATACTCCAAAAGTTGCTTGCGAATATCAAAGTTATGACCTTCAACTTTCCGTTGCGCATTTTCAATAACACGTGAGACTAGGCGACTTTCAATTGCTTCACCCTCTTCCATGCCAACGGCTTGCATCATATTAGAAATACGCTCTGAGCCAAATATTCGCATCAGAGAGTCATCCATCGACAAGAAGAAACGGGTTTCGCCAGGGTCGCCTTGACGACCAGAACGGCCTCGCAATTGGTTATCGATTCGGCGAGACTCATGTCTTTCGGTACCAATTACATACAAACCGCCATCGTTGAGCACTTTTTGATGATCTTTTTCCCACTGCTCACTTAAGCGAGATTTTTCAGCGTCATCATTCAGTTCAGCAAGCTGCATCTCTAAATTACCGCCTAGTACAATATCTGTACCACGGCCCGCCATATTGGTCGCAATCGTTACCGCGCCAGGGCAGCCGGCTTTTGCGATGACCATTGCTTCACGATCATGTTGCTTGGCATTTAGAACTTCATGCTTAATTTTGTGTTTTTTAAATTCGGCTGACAGCAACTCAGACACCTCAATAGATGCCGTACCCAGCAACACTGGTTGTCCAATCTCATTACGCTCACGCACATCTTCAACAATAGCGTCGAACTTTTCCTGCATAGTACGAAAAATCACGTCCGCCTGATCAATTCGAATCATTGATTTGTGTGTCGGAATCACCACCACTTCAAGTGAGTATATTTCCATAAACTCAACAGCTTCGGTATCTGCGGTTCCGGTCATACCCGACAATGTTTTATACAAACGGAAATAGTTCTGAAACGTGATTGAGGCCAGCGTTTGATTTTCTCGTTGAATATCGACCTTTTCTTTTGCTTCAACCGCTTGATGCAAACCATCTGACCAACGACGGCCAGACATCATGCGCCCAGTAAATTCATCGACAATGACAATTTCATTGTCTTGCACAACATAATCAACATCACGGTGAAACAAAGTATGCGCGCGTATTGCCGCATATAAATGATGTAACAGTGCAATACTGCCAACATCGTACAAACTCGCATCAGCCGGCAGCAAGCCAGTTTGCACCATCAATTTTTCGGCTTTTTCATGGCCCGCTTCGGTTAAGTAAGCGCTTTTACTTTTTTCGTCGATCGTGTAATCACCTTCACCATCTTCTTCAACTTGGCGACTTAATTGCGGCACAATCACATCAACTTTGGCGTAAATATCGGCGGCTGTATCGGCAGGCCCAGAAATAATCAGTGGCGTACGCGCTTCATCAATTAATATTGAATCAACTTCGTCAACAATCGCAAAGCTCAGGTCACGCTGAGCTTTTTGATCAGCCGAGAACGCCATATTGTCACGAAGATAGTCAAAACCAAATTCGTTATTTGTGCCGTATACAATGTCATTCGCATACGCTGCTTGTTTTTCTTCTTGCGACTGACCTGAGGCAATCACGCCGACTGTGAGCCCCATAAAGTTATAGACTTTAGCCATCCATTCAGCATCGCGTGAGGCAAGATAATCATTAACCGTTACTACGTGAACACTGCCCGCCAAGGCATTTAAATAGGCTGCCAACGTCGCCATTAAGGTTTTACCTTCACCTGTGCGCATTTCCGAAATGCGGCCTTGGTGCAATACCATGCCACCAATTAGCTGCACATCATAATGGCGCATGCCTAGAGCACGAACAGAACCTTCTCGCACTGCAGCGAATGCCTCATCAAGAAGATCATCAAGGGTTTCACCCGCATCAAGGCGCGCACGAAACTCAACGGTCTTAGCTTTTAGCTCCTCGTCGCTAAGTGCTTGAAATTGTTCTTCTAAGGCGTTAATTTTTTTAACGCGCTTAGACATCTGCCGCACTAAGCGATCATTGCGGCTGCCAAATATTTTTTTTATCACGGTAAACTCGGTTGTTTTAGATGAATACGTTGACAGTTACTGAATTCGCGGTTCAGCAACCGATTTAATATTCACAAATATAAGCTAAGTATAAGGCTTTAAAGCTAAATTCCAAGCTGCGAACCAATAATGCAACTAATAACTAGAACACTTATTTGACTATTTTATTACTGCGCTCGCTTTGCCAATTAAATCTGCCCTAACACGCAGTCATCAGACACAAAAAAGAGGCTAAAAAAGCCTCTTTTGTATTATTCAAAAAACCGATTCTTTACGATTTTTTATAAAGATATTTCACGGGGTTAATATTGCGCTTATTCTTGGATACTTCAAAATGAACATGTGGGCCTGTCGATAAACCCGTTGAGCCCACCTCGGCGATCGCTTGACCTTTTTTCACAGTCTGCCCTTCGGTCACCAAATTACGCCGATTATGGCTGTATAAAGTCGTGTAGCTGTCGCCATGATCAAGCTCTACCAACCAGCCGTAATTACCTCTTTTTTCAGAACGGGTAACAACGCCATCTGCAACGGCTAATACTTTAGAGCCTTCTTTACCAGGAATATCAACCCCTTGATGAAATTGCTTTTTGCCGGTCATCGGGTGCATACGCGATCCAAAGCTCGATGACACCCAACCACCTGTTACAGGCCAACCTGCGGGTGTTTGTTGTGATTCTAGATTTTTACGGGATAGTAAAAAATCCACTGCGGCAATTTCAGATTCACGCTTTGAAAGTTCTTTTTCAATCGCAACAATGGCATTCTCAATATCGATTTCTTGCGAATCCACATCGCTCTCACTGCTCGAGCCACCTAATGGTGGGTCTTGATCAAACTCGAAGTCTTCCAAACTAATACCAGACACGCTGGCAATGCGCTGCTCAACCGCGTTAATCCGGGAGACTTGTGCTTGTAAACTACCAATACGGCGGCCAAGTACATCCATATGTTTGCGAACATAATCGCGGGTTTTATCCATTTCTTGCTGTTGTTCATTAACTCGGCTTTCAACAGCAATACGGTATTCGGGGTCTACAAAAGGATTCAGTGAACGATCAATCGATGAGATAAACCAATAGCTCAATACACCTAAAACTAACGGCAAGCCGATAAGCAACACGGCACCGCCAACAATCATCTTACTACCAGACAAGCAAAGGGTGCCGTTTTTAGAAGTATTGTCTTTTAAAATTATTATTTTCACGTTCGGCCTATCAACTACAGAATTTCAACTAAATATATACGTTTTGTCACTCATTCAACAACTTGCTCAACATGTTATAGTTTCACGATGTCGTCTTTTAAAAATAAACACAATTCATTCAAAAGCAGCGCGCAAACTATCAGCGCACTTGTTGGTCGCTTACCTTTAAGCCGTCAAATGAATGCCACACAGGCAATGCTAGTAAAACTAACACCTGCGTGGCTGAGTTGGGCAAAGAATAATTTACCACCAGAGTACCTTAACAGTACTCAGCTAGTTAGCATAAACAATAATGGCAATAAGCCAGCCGAACTCAGCATTGCTTGCGCGAACGCAAACTGTGCAACCCAACTAAAGCACCAGCAAAGCAGCCTATTAAATGCATTTCATGCTGAGGGCTTTAACAATATTCAACAACTTAAAATTCGTTTAGCTCTTCCAAATAACACGACGCTGAATAACAACACAACGCTAAGGAACACAGCAACGAATAATGCCCCTACCAATAACCAGAGCATAAAACACAACTCTGGGCGGTCTGAACAGTCTAAACAACGTCATTTGCCATCGCAGACATCAATCACATTAATTGAGTCTTGTCGTAAAGGTGTTTCTAATGAACACTTATCGACGTCGTTGGCTCGTTTATCAGAAACATTAAAAAAATCTCGTCCTGATTAACGACTCTTCTCTTATTATTCTTAATACTCTTAATATTTTTAATATTCTCAATACTAGTCAACACTAGGCGCTAACTGTATGCATAAACGCAATTGGCGCGTCTTCTGGGTCGTCAAATGTGACTAATTCCCATGCATCAGGCTGCGACACTAAAGCGCGCAACAATTTATTATTTAAAGCATGGCCTGACTTGTAAGCGCTAAATGCGCCAATCAATGGATGACCCAATAAATATAAGTCACCAATTGCATCTAAAATTTTGTGTTTTACGAATTCGTCTTCGTAACGTAAACCATCATCATTTAGGATAGTATACGAATCCATCACAATCGCGTTGTCATGACTACCGCCGAGTGCTAGGCCTGCTTCTCGCAGGGCTTCAACCTCATGCATAAATCCAAAGGTGCGCGCGCGGCTAACTTCTTTTACAAATGAAGTGGTAGAAAAATCAACCGTTGCTCGTTGCGGTGATTTGGCAAAAATAGGATGATCAAAATCAATCGCAAAAGAAACTTTGAAACCTTCAAATGGCTCAAAAGTTGCCCATTTATCGTCTTGCTCTACTTTAATTGGCTTAGTAACACGAATGAATTTTTTAGGTGCGTTTTGTTCAATGACTCCAGCCGATTGCACCAAAAAGACAAACGGTGCTGCACTGCCATCCATAATAGGCACTTCCGGTGACGTTAGCTCAACGTAAACATTATCAATGCCTAAACCAGCCAGTGCTGACATTAGATGCTCAACCGTAGAAACAGAGACTTCGCCTTGTTGCAGTGCAGTGGATAAACGGGTATCGCCAACGCGATCTGGTTTTGCAGAAAGCTCAACCACTGGGTCTAAATCAACACGACGAAATACCACTCCGGTATCAACCGCCGCAGGACGCAAAGTTAAGTAAACTTTTTCACCCGTATGTAACCCAACACCGGTTGCTCTAATGACGTTTTTCAGAGTACGTTGATTTATCATTTAATCATTTGTTATCAAAGACATACTTGCATGATTCAGCAATACTTTTTTTATTATTATCGCTTAGCATACTCGTTAATGAATGAGTCTAACAGCACGAATTTGATGTTTTTTGTCCACTTTACTAAGCCAAATTAAGCCGAACTAAGCCAAAATAAAGCGAGTAAACGTGCAAGCAACATAAAAACGTCCCAACCAATCGCCGAATCCTACACTAAACGGGAGGAATTGTGTAGGTTTCAGCGCGACTATTAACGTTCTACTGCACACAGTAATGGCTGTTTTGAAACAAGCATTTATAGCGTATTTTAGATAAGTCAGCTGCGGTTGACTTTAATCGGCTTGGCGTCTCAGAAAAGTTGGCACATCTAAACCACCATCACCTTCCGGATCAAACAGTGGCAATGAATCAGAATTACCACGTCTTCGACTCGTCAATAATGACGGTTCTTCAGGCAAGTCTTCTTCTTGCGCGGCTTCATAGCTGCTTCCAACTGCGCGGGCAACTGGCTTTACAACAGACACTTTCTGAGGAACCGCATTTCCAACATGGCCTTCTTGAATACCGGTTGCCACCATGGTTACGCGCAATTGATCTTCCATTTGAGGGTCAATTGAAGTACCGATAACGACCGTTGCATCCTCGGATGCCATATCGCGAATCATGCCACCGACTTCGCCAAACTCACCAATGGTTAAATCTGGTCCAGCCGTCACATTCACCAAGATACCTTTAGCACCTTTAATGTTTGTGTCTTCAAGTAGCGGGCTACTTAAAGCATTACGAGCTGCTTCACTTGCGCGTGTTGCACCAGTGGCTGAGGCCGCGCCCATCATAGCTTGACCCATTTCTGACATCACGGTTTTAACATCGGCAAAGTCAACATTGATTAAGCCAGGGCTGGTAATCAACTCAGAAATGCCCTGCACAGCATTACGTAACACATCATTCGCCATCGCGAACGCATCTTGCAGTGATGCCTCTTTGCCCATAACTTGTAGTAGCTTTTCATTGGGAATCGTAATCAAAGAATCAACTGATTCTTTTAATAGTTTCAAACCTTGATCTGCTAGTTTGTCACGGCGTGCCCCTTCAAAACTAAATGGTCGTGTTACAACAGCCACTGTCAACGCGCCAATATCACGCGCAATTTCAGCGATAACTGGCGCTGCACCTGTGCCTGTGCCGCCGCCCATGCCCGCGGTGATAAACACCATATCGCTACCAGCAAGCGCCTCAGCAATACGCTCACGATCTTCGATCGCGGCTTGACGACCCACATCAGGATCTGCGCCTGCACCAAGACCTTTGGTTAAGTTACCACCAAGTTGCAATATCGTGCCGCAATCAGAGCTTTGTAGAGCCTGCACATCGGTATTGGCATTGATAAACTCAACGCCCTCAATATTTGATTGCTGCATATAATTAACGGCATTACCACCACCGCCGCCAACGCCGACGACTTTAATCACCGCCTGCTGGTCTATCGTATCTAATAATTCAAACATTTTAATTCTCCCGTTATTTTAAAAATTACCCTGAAACCAGTGCTTTATCTGTTGCCAGACCACACTGATTTTGGATTCTGTTACGATCACTTTACGTGAACCACTCTGGTCGCTGTGCCCAAACTGCACTAGCCCAACGCCCGTTGAATAGATTGGATTTTTCACCACTTCGCTTAGACCGCCCAAATATTTGGGCATCCCTAAACGAACCGGTATATGAAATATTTCTTCGGCCAGTTCAATCATGCCCTCCATTTTTGAACTGCCACCTGTCAGCACCACACCAGAGCGAATCAAATGCTCATAACCATTGCGGCGTAGATCAGACTTGATTAAATCGAATAACTCTTCAATGCGCGGCTCTATCACTTCCGCCAAGCTGTGTTTTGACAGTTTGCGCGGCGGGCGGTCGCCCACCGTTTCAACATCAATACTTTCTTCAACTTCAGCCAGCTGGCGCAATGCACAGCCGTAGCGCTTCTTAAGTTCTTCAGCGGCATGCGTTGGAGTGCGTAAAGCAATTGCAATATCGTTAGTGATTTGATCACCCGCGACTGGTATGACCGCGGTATGGCGAACTGCGCCTTCTGAGTAAACGGCGATATCGGTGGTACCGCCACCAATATCAACCAAACAAACACCCAGCTCTTTTTCATCATTGGTTAACACGGACTCACACGACGCAAGCTGCTCTAAGATGATTGCATCAACTTCAAGACCGCATCGCCGTATACATTTCTCAATATTTTTTTCAGAACTGACAGACGCGGTAACCATGTGTAGGTTTGCTTCAAGACGAATACCGTTCATGCCAATCGGGTGACGAATTCCCTCTTGGCCATCAATAATGTATTCCTGTGGTAATACGTGCAAAATCGATTGATCATTCGGAATCGCAACTGCTTTGGCTGATTCAATCACGCGCGCTACGTCGCCATCATCAACTTCGCCATCGCGAACAGCAACCACACCATGCGAGTTAAAACTATTAATGTGCGCGCCAGCAATGCCCGCAAACACCGAATAGATCTGACAACCTGCCATTAATTCAGCTTCTTCTACGGCCTTTTGAATCGCTGTAACTGTTTCTTCTATATTTGCCACCACGCCTTTGCGCATACCGGTTGCTGGGTGATGCCCATAACCGATGATTTCCACCTGATCATCGGCATTCACTTCACCGACAATGGCCAGCACTTTAGAGGTGCCAATATCTAAGCCAACAATTAATTTTGTTTCGTCTTTCCTACTCATACCGTTTACCTAGCTGTGCCGGTGATTGGTTTATTAGATTAAGATTGTCTACAACTAAAAAATCGGCCAACGCGAGTTCAGGCGTTAATGGCAGAGGCTTGCTCTTTATTGCCAAACCGTCGGGGTATCTCGCATCAACGCGCTGCAACTGCTCATTTGCATTCTTGAAGCGCTTGTCGAACAAGTTCTGAAAACGCGCTAATCGCTCGGCCACATCTTCGCGACCCAAAAGCAACGTGAATTCAAAATCATTTAATGGGTAATACAGGCTCAAAGTCCACGCATGACTGGTGCTCAATTCAAGCTGACGAATAAGCAAACCACTGCTTTCTAATTGTCGCTTCCAAGCAATTGTTTGATTTAGCATCATGGCTGCGTCTTGCGGCTTACCGTCGAGCACAATAGCAACGCGCGGCATATCTTTAATCGGCAAATCTACAACTTGCCCTTGAGCATTTACCCATTTGTCTTTTTTCCAACGTGCGACTGGTCTATGTTCTTTAACATGAACATTCAAAGCATCTGGCCACTCACGACGTACCTCTGCTTCTTGTACCCACGGGTGCGTTTGTATGTCAGCTTTAATCACATCTAGATTGATTGCAAAGAAATTACCCAGCTCGTGCGAGCGCACTAAGCTTTCAATTTCAGTCGGCGCGAGATAACGGAACTGACCTTGGATTTTCAACTGATTAATCACAAAGTTATCGGGTCGATAAAGTCGATCAACCACTAGCAATGTTACAGTTACGAACGACAGAACCGTTGCCAGCAGCATCACCATGTTACGACCCAACCGGCTCATACGTTCAACACTCGCTTGCTGTTGCTGATTTGCGAGTGCACGTTGCTTTTGCTTAGCACCTTGCTTTTGCTTAGATGGAAGCGCCGAATTAGTCACATACCACCTCGCTTAAACTTATATTACGCTGGCCATTTAATGTGCTGGACAATATACGCACCACAAGCTGTTCAAAGCTTATACCAACCGCTTTAGCGGCCATTGGTACCAAACTGTGGTCAGTCATACCCGGCACCGTATTCGTTTCTAATAAAACAGGTTGCTCACTATGATCCAGCATTACATCAACTCGACCCCAGTGTGAACAATCAAGTGCCTCAAAGGCTTTTAGCGCTAAAGCCCTAACATTAGCCTCAAGCTCATCACTTAAGCCAGCCGGGCAAAAATACTGTGTGTCATTAGACTGATACTTTGCTTCGTAGTCGTAGAATTCATTTGCAGGCGCCATGCGCACCGCTGGTAAGGCTTGCCCATCAAGAATGGACACAGTCAACTCCATACCGCTGAGGAACTGCTCCGCCAAAACATCATCACCAACAAGTGCCGTAGTACGGTAGGCAGCCAACAAATCAGCTTCATTGTTCACTTTGCCTATACCCACACTTGAGCCTTCACGGGCAGGCTTCAAGAAAATCGGCAAGCCTAACTCTGCAACCAAGCCCTCTAAATCATTTTCACTTTTTAAAACGCGATATTTTGCAGTGGGTAAGCCTAGGCTTTGCCAAACTTGTTTGGTTCGCACCTTGTCCATCGCTAGAGCACACCCCAGCACACCACTTCCGGTGTAAGGCATACCAATCGCCTGCAGTGCACCTTGCACAACACCGTCTTCACCCCAGCGTCCATGCAACACGATAAACGCACGATCAAAACCCATGCGCTTAAGCTCACCAATATTGTCTGGCGTGGCATCAACTTTATGCGCATCAACACCGCTTGCTTGCAAAGCATTTAAAACCGCCATGCCGCTCAGTAACGAAATTTCGCGTTCAGCAGAAATGCCACCCATTAACACGGCGACTTTACCAAAATTTTGCTTAACGTCAATCATGGCTGCCTCCTGCGGTTAATGACTGATACAAGGCCTTAGATGCTTTACCAATGCTACCAGCGCCCATTGTCAGTATCACATCACCGTCTTCGACAATTGGCGTGAGTAAACTTTGCAGATCACCTAGATCAGACACAAAAATAGGGTTGCTTGAACCGCGCACACGAATCGCCTGGCAAAGAGACTTGCCGCTTGCGCCACTGATTGGCTCTTCGCCAGCAGGATAGACCTCGCATAACAATACATTTTGTTGCTCAGCCAGAACCTGCACAAAGTCATCAAATAAATCAGAAGTTCTGCTGTAGCGATGCGGCTGAAACACAGCGATTAAACGGCGCTCCGGCCAACTGCCTTTTGCAGCGCTTAAAGTTGCGGCTAACTCAACAGGGTGGTGTGCGTAATC
>CAZOBR010000043.1:12218-17422 GCA_964578035.1 uncultured Gammaproteobacteria bacterium | reverse complement strand
AAAATCGTTATGGTTCGCATTACTACACGGTGCATGGCCCTTTGTTTTTTGGTTCAACAGCGTCGTTTGGTGAGCAGTTCACACCCCGTGACGACAACGCAGATGTGATTATTGACTTTGCTGATTCACGAGTGGTAGACCACTCGGGTATTGAGGCAATTGACTCATTAGCAATGCGGTATAAAAAGAATGGTCGTACACTGCATTTAATTCACCTAAGCCCTGAGTGCAAGAAACTGCTAAAGAAAGCAGGCAATATGGTTGAGGTGAATGTGGTTGAAGATCCTAACTATTTTGTTGCTATCGAAAATGCTGATTGGGGCGAGGAACCGATGGTCTAGTGCTTTAGC
Organism: uncultured Gammaproteobacteria bacterium; assembly: GCA_964578035.1. Lineage (GTDB taxonomy): Bacteria > Pseudomonadota > Gammaproteobacteria > Arenicellales > Arenicellaceae > Arenicella. Next base: position 17,072 of record CAZOBR010000043.1, on the reverse strand, counting down.
ACTTTTAATAAGTACATTTAACACGTGACTTTGCACTACAGCTTATTTGTTTTAGTCTTTGATAAGTTAAGGAGCCTCTGAAGCCCAATAAAAAAGCCATCCGCGAAAGCAGATGGCTTTTTTAATTTACAACATCCCCATCTCGAGGGACGAGATTTCCCTATTAATCGAGGCGTCCACAACGAAGAGTTAAGTGGAAAAGATCGCCCTACACTCTTACTAGGAAAGCCTGCTTACAAAAATGCAAAATTTGCTTCGTCAATCAACATCAACGACTCAAGACCGTTCTTGATCGACGCCTCATGCGCTAAGGTGCGCGGCATAATGCGTTGAAAATAGAACTCAGCCGTGCTGATTTTTGATTGGTAGAACTCTTTTTCAGTTGTTCCTGCACCCAATGCCTCATCAGCAACAACAGAGGCTCTCGCCCAAAAATACGCTACGGTTACATAACCAGCAAACATTAAATAATCTACCGCCGCCGCATTAACTTCATCGGTGTTCTTCATTGCTGACCAACCAATTGATTTGGTCAATGATTCCCACTTCTTGATGTAATCAGTTAGTTGCTTCGCATGTTTGTTGCGTTTGTTTTCCTTGATGAACGATTGAATCTCTTTCATTAACGGTTTGATGACCGCGCCACGTGTTCCAAGAATTTTACGACCCAGCAAGTCTAAACCTTGAATACCAGTGGTGCCTTCATACAATTGTGAGATACGCGCGTCACGCACTTCTTGCTCCATGCCCCACTCTTTAATAAAGCCATGACCTCCTAACACTTGAATACCGTAGTTAGTGGTTTCCATACTGGTTTCAGATAAAAAGCCTTTGGCAATGGGGGTTAACACCGCCAACATAGACTCTGCTTCTTCACGTTCTTTGTCCGAAAAGTCTGGTGACAAAGTAATGTCAACTTTTTTACCGCAATACATGTTTAGCATACGACCGCCTTCTGCAATCGCTTTTTGCGTCAACAACATGCGCCGTACATCTGGGTGCGAAATAATTGGGTCGGCAGGCTTATCGGGTACAACACGTGGCTTAACTCGAAATTGCAGTCGATCGCGCGCGTAGGCCAATGCTTTTTGAAACGATACTTCTGAGTGCGCTTGACCGTGCATTGCAACACCCAAGCGAGACTCATTAATAAACGTGAACATAGCACGCATACCTTTATGCGGCTCACTGATTAAATAACCTTTAGCGCCATCAAAGTTCATGACACAAGTAGAGTTACCATGAATACCCATTTTTTCTTCAATAGAGCCACAACTAACGGCGTTTCGCTCGCCTAAAGAACCATCATCGTTGACTAAGAACTTTGGCACTAAGAATAAAGAGATACCTTTAATGCCAACTGGGGCATCTGGCAATCGAGCTAATACGATGTGCACAATATTATCGGCCATATCATGCTCACCTGAAGAGATGAAGATTTTGCTGCCCGTAATTTTAAAACAGTTATCTCCGCCGTCATTATCTGGTTCAGCATACGTTTTCAACAGACCTAAATCTGACCCGCAATGTGGCTCTGTTAAACACATTGTGCCTGTCCAGTTGCCAGCAACCATAGGCGGCATAAAACGATCTTTGAGGTCTGTTGGCGCGTGTGTATGAACTGTTTTCACTGCACCTGAACTCAAACCTGGGTACATACTCCAGCTGTGATTTGACGCAATCATCATTTCCATCATCACAAGACCAACCGATTCTGGTAAGCCTTGACCGCCGTACTCGGCAGGGCCTACTAAGGCAGGCCAACCATTGTCTACAAAATCTTTATAGGCTTCTTTAAAACCGTCTGGTGTGGTAACTGTGCCATTATCAAATTTACACCCTTGCTCATCACCAATTTGATTGAGCGGTGCTAATTCATTTTCACAAAACTTAGCGGCTTCTTCATAAATAGCATTGACCAAATCAGGTTCAGCCGTTTTACCTTTAGTAAATTGGCTGTAGTGTTCAGGCATATCGAGCACTTCATTGGAAACAAATTTAATATCGCGGAGTGGGACTTTATAGTTCATAGTATTTCTCTATATAAGTAGTTAATTAGTCAAAAGGGTTTTCATCATGTCCATAATGGACTGATGGTATTGATTAATAATCTGCTCATGATTGTCTGAGCTAACGGTTGATTTATTCTGAAGACTTTTTTTGGCGTTCAAGACTTGGGTTTTCCAAGGTTTTAAATACCAATCTTCCAGCAAGATAACGATGGTGTTTGCCACCATGCGTGCATTATTGGTATTGAACTCGCCAGCAGCAACACCTTCTTTAATACGTGCTTCAAAGCTATTGATACCATCCAACTCTATCTGCTTAGATTCAAGCTGCTGTTGGTCGGGCAAACTCCGCGTTTCGAAGTACAAGAAAAAATACCATGATTGAAGCAATGTACTGGCGTATAAATGAAAACGAATACTCTGCTCAAGTTGCGTCCAAACTGTTGGCGCATCCAGAGTTTGTTGACGGGTTAATTCACTGCTCAGGCGAACAACATCGGCAACCATCACAGCAATATCTTCTTTTTTACCGATGCAAGAATAGATTGCCCCCATGCTCATACCTGTTCGCCTTGATAAATCGCGCAGAGACATACGATCAAAGCCTGAGGCTGAAGATTCAGCAAATGTAGCACTGAAAATTTTCTCTAAATTCGCGACAGCAAACTTTGCTTTTTGAGTTTGTACGACTTCAGAATTACGCTCAAAAATCGTGGCGTACAACAACTCCTCTCTAAGTGGAAAGTTTGCCGAAAATGACTCGAACGACGAAAGATCAGCGCGAGCCTGAAGCACCAAACTGTTCGAGCCGTGCAAGCTGCTAGACGAAGCCGCTTGGGTATTTTCGTTGAGTAAAAACGATGTCATACATTGACTTTAACACAAAATAGAACGAGCGTTCGTTTTATTTTATTAAAATTTGTTGATTATCTTTGCTTAAATGCAATTTCTTCTGCAAAATAAGCAACTTAGCAAATATATTGATTGGGGCTTTATATTTAATTCCACCGATTTTGGGTAACACGCTGACTACTTTCGTAACGCTCGTTCAGTAGAAAACAACGTAAAATATCAAACCTGAATAAGCCGATAATAAGAAGCTCTTATTATAAGAGACAAAACCACTCTGATGATCGAACACCGCTCTTCACCACTAAGCTCACATATGACAACGATGTTCAAAAAGCTAGGTGGCATTCTGTTCACTAAGAACGCACACCATTATTCACGCACTAACCCTGCAAGCCGACAGCAATTCAAAAAGCGGCATTGGGTACTGGGTAGCCTTGTGATAATGATGGGTAGTTGGTTAACCCACACCACAACAGCGATGATTACCGACACGTCAGTAAATCGCGACCTCGCTTCTGAGCAGTGGGTAGCGACAGACGTTACAAACATTGATAACGCAGATCAAATTTTAACTGAACCTGACTTATTGACGTCTGCTAATATCCCGACTAATAACATAGCAATAACTCCTCAAAAGCCTGAATATAAATCCGTTACGCATAACGTTAAAAAAGGTGAGTCACTTGGCATCATTTTCAAAAAACTGGGCTTTGATTTAAGTCTGCCGTACAGAATCTCTAAACACGATACCGCTAAAAAACTCGTGTCTTTATCTATTGGCAAAACCTTAATCTTTAAATTAGACGATAGAGATGTTCTGCGTGAAATTCATTACCCGAGTTCTGCGCTGGAAAATTTGGTGGTTTACCTTGATGACAAACAAATATCACAAGCGCAACTTGAGGAAGTACCCCACCTTAAGAAACAGCGCACTATCTCGGGTGAAATAAGCAGTTCACTCTACGAGTCTGCGCTTGCTTCAGGCTTAAGTGTTACCAACATTATGGAAATGGTTCGCATCTTTGGCTGGGACATCGACTTTGTCTTAGACATTCGTGCCGGTGATCACTTTCATGTTGTTTATGAGGACTATATTGCTGACAACGGGTCGGGCGATAAGCTCACCGATGGCAATATTTTAGCGGCTGAGTTTACTAGCCAAGGGAAATCGTATCGCGCCATTCGTTTTGAAAACCAAGGTATAGCCAGCTATTTCACACCACAAGGCGAAAGTATGTTGGGTACTTTTTTACGTTCGCCAGTTGAGTTTAGCCGTATCTCATCACGCTTTGGTAAACGCAAGCATCCTATTCTAAAAAAATGGCGAGCACACAAAGGCGTTGATTATGCCGCCTCTCGACGAACGCCAATCCGCGCGACAGCCGATGGCAAAGTAATTCATGCGGGTAGAAAAGGTGGATACGGCAACACCATTGTATTGCGCCATGCTGGTCGGTTTACAACTTTATATGCGCATATGTCAGGTTTTGCAAAAGGCGTACGTTCTGGTAGACAAGTCAAACAAGGCGATGTTATTGGATACATCGGCAGCACTGGTTTAGCAACAGGCCCACATTTGCATTATGAATTTCGATTGGACGGCGTTCACCGAAACCCATTAACGTACAAAACACCAAAAGCATCGGCGGTTGCCGCAGAGCAAAGAACAGAATTTGATGCGATTGCGCAAAACTGGAATACCTTTTTAGACCAACAACAAAAAGACTACATGTTGGCAAAATTAGCAAACGGACAAGCTGAGCTATAACATCTCAACGTTAAGCAATAACAAACATGAGTGATGGTAACCTGATTATTGGTTTAATGTCAGGCAGCAGTGTAGATGGGATTGATGCAGCGCTTGTTGAGTTTCACTCTGCTAATCAACTGCGCGTTTTAGAAACACAGTTCACGCCATTCGACCAAGAACTCAGAAACGCAATTAACGCATTGGCACTTAGTGTTCAAATTGAATCACCTTCTGAAACACATC
>CAZOBR010000043.1:0-12208 GCA_964578035.1 uncultured Gammaproteobacteria bacterium | reverse complement strand
CACATCTTCATGCAGAGTTAGCAAGCCATTACGCGAATGCCAGTTTGTCGTTACTGGCAAAATCAGGACATAAACCTTCTGAAATAAGCGCAATTGCTAACCATGGGCAGACGGTTCGCCATGAACCTAATGCCTCGCCACCATATAGCCTACAACTTGGTGATAGCCAGTTAATCGCCAATATATCAGGCATAAAAACTTTGGCACAATTCCGCCAAGCCGACCTGGCAGCCGGTGGCCAAGGTGCACCACTAATGCCCGCTTTTCATAATGCCGTATTTAAAAACACAGGGCTAATATTGAACATAGGCGGTATTGCAAACCTAACTCAATTAGGCGAAACCGTAATCGGTTTTGACACTGGGCCCGGCAACACATTGATGGATCAATGGATAAACGCACACAAAGGCAAGTCATACGACGCCGATGGTCAATGGGCCAATTCTGGAAGAGTACAGCCTAATGTATTAGACCAACTATTAGGCGATCAGTACTTTGCACTTTCGGCACCCAAAAGCACTGGCACAGATTACTTTAATCTAGCGTGGCTTCGTTCGCAGATTCCGAATCTTGATCAGTATGCACCTGAAGACATTCAAGCAACATTATTAGCACTCACTGCAAACAGTATTGCATCGTCAATTACTCAGCGAACTGAGCCAACAACTGTTTATATTTGTGGTGGCGGTGCGCACAACACAGCCTTACTACAAGCTTTAAAAAATACACTACCAGAATATACGATTGACCTAACAGACACACTGGGGGTGCCGAGCGATTGGGTCGAATCTGTGGGTTTTGCGTGGCTAGGTTATTGCAAACTGCACACCATATTGAGCAGTTTGCCAAGCGTAACAGGGGCTAGCGAGCCACGCGTATTAGGTGAAGTGTTTGAGCCTGAATGATTAAAATGATACTAAAATAGAAATGCCAACATTTAATACAAACTCTAAAAGAATTTAGAAGCTTATTAAAAACTTAAACGATTAGGCAGAAAAAGAAGAACCACAACCGCAGGTTGTGCTCGCATTTGGGTTATTAATAATAAACCGAGCACCGTCTAAATCGTCTTTGTAATCAATTTTAGCGCCAATCAAATATTGAAAGCTCATCGGGTCAACCAATAAACGCACACCGTCTTTATCGACGGCGGTGTCGTCATCTTGCTGGTCTTCATCAAACGTGAAACCGTATTGGAAACCAGAACAACCTCCGCCTTGCACATAGACGCGCAACTTTAGCTGATCATTGTCTTCTTCTTCAATTAACTCCGCCACTTTTGACGCCGCTGATGTTGTGAAGTCGAGCGGGCTTTGTGGTGCAATTGGGCTTACTTGTTCAATGTCTATCATGTTGATATTTTTGCCTAGTTAAATGCTTTTAAGTTAAACAATCTGGTTAAGTGCTGGGTTTAGTTATCTAGTTTGGCTTAATAGTTAAATTATGCGGTCAGACTGATGCATTTCAAGCCATGGCGCATAATTCTAAATTTACGCTTCGCTTTGCTCAGCGCCACCAGAAATTACATCATAAACAGGTGCGCTGGCATCTGAAACCAAGTTGCCGTTTAACACAGCGCCCAGTTCCATTTCGACGGCTTTATAATGAATGTCGCCTGTAATCTTCGCGCTTGACTGTAACTCAACATGCGCACTTGATGCGATGTTGCCATTAACCGAGCCATTGATGATTACATGCGGTACGTTGATATCGCCTTCTACAACACCCGACTCACTTAGTACGAGCGTGCCATTATTGCTGTCTTGCGCAGACACGTGCCCCTTTATATGGCCATCTACTCGTAATCCACCAGTAAACTCAAGATCGCCTTGTAGAACGCTTCCTGAGCCGATCAATGTATCAATCGTTTCAACCGGTGTGCTTACTTTCTCTTTTGATCGTTTCATATTAAAACCTTTTTTAACCCTTATTTAAGCGTTAGCAGTTGTAGCTTTAGCACTAAACCATAATGAATAAAGCGCAACGCATTTATCGTTTGATGTTACGTTATTTTATGTGTTTACAGCGTGGCGGTCGACTACAACAGAGCACAAAATAATAACTTTCTACAGACTGATTGCCTAACACGATTCGGCCAAGACAGTATTAAGGTCTCAGTTGAGCAGCTAGCTAACCTCTGTTTAAGCTCTTGCTAAGCTCTTGACCCTACATTATACGACTGTTCAAGTTTATCGCCAGATTGCATCGTGAATTCAACCTTTAGTTTAAGAGTAGCAATATCTGTAATTGATGAAGGCACCTCTATAGTCCCTGAAATTTTCTCAAAATACTGATAACTCACACTGCGTGAGCTAGACAATGGCCATTGTGCGATTAAACGCTGGCCATCCGTTAGACTAACACGCAGATTGCCACGAACTTGGTGTTTATGCTTAATAGCCTGTATCAGGGTAATGTCAAAATTCACTCGACCTGACTCATAGCGTGATTCAAACGCTTGAATTGCTGGGCCACTTTGCGCACTTTCTGGCGAAATGATACTGCGGTAAAAGTCCAACCGCGAACCAAGTTCACGATTTTTTTGCTCTGAATTAGCATATGCGTTACTTAGTTGCTTATATGCCTCTTCTTGGATTTGTTGTTGGCGTTGCGCGAAGATCAAACCGTCACCACCACTGCTAAGTTCACTACGTAAATTAGCAATGGTTTTATTTAAACGTTCGATCAAAATTTGATCTTGAGAGTATTGCGTATGGCCAGACTTTACACCCAATGTGTAAGCACTATACAAACCCGCTGCGATCAATAAAATTGCTCCAACAATAATAGACGCCTTTGTTTGAGTCGACATTTTAGGTCGAATAGAGAGCTCATTAGTCGATTTTCGAATCATGCGAGGTTTAATTTATCTATCAGATATATGTACTACTTATTACACACTAATGTTGTAATCTAATTTAAAAAACTAAGGCAAAACTGCTGGCGTTAATAAACCCGCCGCTTCATCAAGGCCAAACATAATATTCATGTTTTGAATCGCCTGACCTGCCGCACCTTTGGTTAGGTTATCTTCTACAGCCAACACTACTAATTTACCCGAACCACCCGCTTTGTGCAGAGCAATTCGGCACATATTAGAAGCACGAACAGAACGTGTATCTGGGTGCGAACCCAACGGCATCACATCCACAAATGGCTCATCAGCATAACGAGTCTGAAACACATCGTAAACTGCTTCAAGTGGCATGTTTCGGTCGAGTAAGTCTGCATAAAGCGTAGCGTGTATACCACGCAGAATCGGGGTTAGGTGTGGCACAAAGGTTAAATCAACAGCACTAGCATCAGGGTTATTTTTAGCCGCCGCGTTGCTCAAGTTTTGACTAATTTCAGGATGGTGCCTATGCCCACCTACGGCATAGGCTTTAAAGCTATCACCCACTTCGCTGAATAGGTTTGCAACACTGGCACCTCGACCGGCACCGGTTACGCCTGACTTGGTGTCTGCGATTAAATTATTATTAGAAACCAGACCTTGCTCAATCAACGGTAAAAAACCAAGCGTAGTAGCTGTTGGGTAACAGCCAGGGTTGGCTAAAATAGTAGCGTCCTTTATTTGCACACGATTCATTTCTGGTAAACCATAGACTGCTTGTTCAACCAGCTCTGGACAAGCGTGCGTCATGCCATACCATTGCTCCCACGTTTCAATATTTTTAATTCGAAAGTCGGCCGCTAAATCAATCAGTTTAACACCGTATTCGTGCAACTCACGAGCATGTGTCATGGCAATGCCATTCGGCGTGGCACTAAACACAACATCACACTCTTTGTATGCGCTGTTATCCGGTTGGCTAAAGGCTAAATCTGTAAAACCACGCAAGCTTGGAAACAAATCACCGACAGCTCTCCCCGCTTCAGACCGCGAAGTAATTAACTGTAACTCAACCTGTGGGTGCACAACTAGCAAACGCAGCAGTTCAACACCGGTGTAGCCTGTTCCACCAATAATGCCAACTTTAATTTTACTCACGGATAATTTCCTAAATGAACTAACTATCTAAAATCATATAATACGACTGAGCAATGCCAATACACAAACAAAAAAGCCGGCAAAGTGCCGGCTTTTCGTTCGCTTTGACCAGTTCGCCAGATCGATTAACGTTTCGAGAACTGTGGACGACGACGAGCGCCTTTGAGGCCCACTTTTTTACGTTCAACTTCACGTGCGTCACGTGTAACGAAACCGGCTTGACGCAAGGTTGGACGAAGCTCTTCGTCATACGCCAATAAAGCACGAGTAATACCGTGACGAATCGCACCGGCTTGACCGCTTCCGCCACCACCTTGTACGTTTACGTTGATATCAAACGTAGATTCCATATCCAACAAAACAAGCGGCTGACGAACAACCATACGGGCTGTTTCACGACCAAAATACTCGTCAAGTGGACGTTGATTAACTGTGATTGAACCTGAGCCAGACTGAATGCGAACGCGTGCAGTTGATGATTTGCGCCGACCAGTGCCTAGATATACTTCTGAAGTTGCCATGTGTTACTCCCTGTCTATAGTTCAAGTTCTTGAGGTTCTTGAGCTTGGTGCTTGTGCTCAGGACCTGCATAGAGGTGTAGTTTTTTTAACATAGCGCGCCCAAGTGGGTTTTTCGGCATCATACCGCGCACTGCATTTTCAAGGATTCGCGTTGGCGCTTTTTCGCGCAACTGACGAACATTCACGTCTTTAATACCACCAGGGTAACCTGTGTGACGGTAATAAATTTTACCTTCTTCTTTGTTACCTGTTACCGCGATTTTCTCAGCATTGATAACCACGATATGGTCACCAGTGTCGACGTGAGGCGTGTATTCAGGCTTATGTTTGCCACGCAAGCGAAGCGCAATTTCAGTTGCTACTCGGCCAAGCACTTTATCCGTGGCGTCAATGACGTACCACTCGCGCTTAACTTCTGCTGGCTTTGCAGAAAATGTTTTCATGTTAAATATCTCATCTATGTTTAAATTCTTTGTTATTACCCGAGCTCAAAAACCAGGGGTCAACAACGTGCCTGACAGAGAAGTCTGTGAGGACGCGCGATTATGAGCGAGTATTAAGGCTTTGGCAAGGTTTGTTTGAGTGGTTTTTAGGGTTTTGGGGCTTTATTGAAAACCGAGTTTTCATTGGTTTTAGTGACTCAACATCGCTCTTTTTTCCCCATGCGAGCGCAATGCACTTGTCGTAAGTTCTCACGTCGAGGCTGCGTATTAAGGATTTCCTATGCTGTATTATCACACGCCGATCTTTCGCTTCTATGCGACCTCGGCGTACCCACATCCTGTGGGCAAAAAAAAGGCGCGGACTTTTGCCGCGCCCAAACCACCAAAGGAGAATGGAGGGTATTCGTGATTCAGATACTCTTAATAAATAAATCTAAATTTGATGAATTTAGTATGTCTTTTGTCAGACACTATGTCAAAGAAACCTGACGCTTTTTAATTTATCGAATTAATTTTAAGTCTTTGATTTTAAATAAATATAATTCTAAAGACTTCGTGTTATAACTATATTTCATGCAACCTCATTAAAGCATGAATCATTTTTCTCATAAAAACAGGTTTACTGTTAACTGTTCACACCAACATCGTTATACTTCGTCAGCTTACTATTTAGAGATAAATGTTTATGACTCAACATGCTCCTCGCGAATTTATTGATCAGTTATTTAGCAGCTTAGATAATGGCTTGCGTAGCGCCTTTACCAAACCCAATGCTAAACGTGCATCACCGGCGCTTGCTATCAATAACGATCCTATAATTAACGATGCAGAACTACAAAAAAGTTCTGCGGCATTAATGAGAGTTAACCACGTTGGCGAAGTCTGCGCACAAGCCCTTTATCAAGGGCAAGCCTTAACTTCTCGTTCCGCCGAAGTTCGTACTAAAATGCAAGAAGCGGCTGATGAAGAAATTGATCATTTGAATTGGTGTTTTCAGCGGATTGAAGAGCTTGACGGGCGAGTCAGTTATTTAAACCCTTTATGGTACTTCGGCTCATTTGTAATGGGCGTTGGTGCTGGTTTGGCTGGCGATAAATGGAGCTTAGGCTTTTTGGCAGAGACTGAACAGCAAGTTGTTGAACACCTTGAGTCTCATCTAGAACGATTACCAGAACAAGACACTGTCAGTCGAGCTATTGTAAGCAAAATGGCCGAAGACGAAGCCATTCACGCTAGCATGGCGATTGAAAACGGTGCGGCAGAATTACCCGACGTCGTCAAAAATGCCATGCGAATGACCGCACGCATTATGACCAACTTATCAGAAAAAATATAAGATTGAGGTTTTAAGAGTTTGAGAGCGCTAAAAACAATTTAAGCGTATTTATTCTTTCTAGCCGCATGTGCCGCAAATAACGCAACACTGAATAAGGCAACTGCACCAGCCTGGTGTGCCGCACCTAATGCGATAGGCACATGCAACACGAGTGCGGAAATGCCTAAAGCAATTTGCACAATCATCACCAACAATACAAATTTAAAGTAGGTATTAAATCGCTGTTGTTGAGAAAGTATTAGCCCCCAAACAACAACTACCGAGACTAATACAGCAAGACAACGATGCACAAACTGAATCGTGATGGCATTCTCAAAAAAGTTACGCCAAACGGGGTCCATTGCTAACCAACCTTGAGGTACCCACTGCCCACCCATAAGCGGAAATGTGTTTAGAATAAAACCTGCTTTAGTACCAGCGACAAACCCGCCACTGAGCATCATGACGAACACCACTAACACAACAACGGCCGTTGCACGCAGGTAGGTTTTAGTTGCGTGCCGCGCGATATTTGTGCCGCGTAAAAAGTCCATTGCAAACCAAAGCATGCAAGCAAATATAACTAATGCCAAACCAAGGTGTGCAGTCAAACGATATTGACTCACGTGTGGCACATCAACAAGGCCACTTTTAACCATATACCAGCCCATTAAGCCTTGTAACCCGCCCAACAAAAATAAGGCAAACAAACGCAGTCGCCATTCTTTTGGCACCCAGCCTTTTGCAAGAAAAATCAATAACGGTATTAGATAGATCATGCCAATCAGGCGACCCAATACACGATGCCCATATTCCCAATAAAAAATACTTTTAAACGCCTCTAAAGACATGCCTGTATTAATTTTGAGGTACTCAGGTGATGCACGATACTTGTTAAACACATCCATCCAAGCTTGTTCGCCGATTGGCGGAATAATACCCATGATGGGTGCCCACTCAACCATCGACAAACCCGATTGCGTTAAGCGCGTAATACCGCCGACGATAATCATAAAATAAACGACGACAGCACAGAAAAGCAACCAAATGCCCAGCGCACGCGAATGATCTGGGTGATGGTGAAATTGAATAGAGTTAGACATAAAAACAACACTGAACTCGGTTCAGTTAAGATATCCAGCAAGTTTGAGCAACAAATAGTGTGCTCGCAAGAGTACCTTGATAAGCGTGAACCTAGAGTTTAAATCTAGGGTTTAAATCAACACTATACTTCTTGGAAAACAAGCGTCGCATTAGTGCCACCAAAACCAAAGCTATTTGACATCATCGTGCGAACGCCCTGTGATAGATTTTCTAGCAAAATAGGCAAGTCAATCGCTGCTGGGTCAAGCTCTTTAATGTTGGCTGAGGCAGCAAGAAAACGCTCTTTCATCATAATTAATGAATAAATAGCCTCATGCACACCAGCCGCACCAAGGGCATGACCAGAAAGTGACTTAGTTGCACTTATGTATGGCATTTTGTCTTTAAACACCGCTTTCAGTGCTTCGAGTTCTTTAACATCGCCAACCGGTGTACTGGTGCCGTGGGTATTTACATAATCAATTGGGCCTTCAACGGTTTCCATTGCTTGTTGCATACAACGAATAGCACCTTCACCAGAAGGAGCAACCATGTCAAAACCGTCTGAAGTTGCACCAAAACCGACAACCTCAGCCACTATATTCGCACCGCGAGCGAGTGCGTGCTCGTATTCTTCTAATACTAAGATACCGCCACCGCCAGCGATGACAAAACCATCACGGTTTGCATCATAAGTGCGTGACGCTTCGGTAGGAGTATCATTGTATTTACTCGACATGGCACCCATGGCATCAAACAAAATAGACATAGTCCAATGCTCTTCTTCGCCACCACCTGCAAACACGGTGTGATGACGGCCACTACGAATTAAATCTGCCGCATGGCCAATACAGTGAGCACTTGTAGAACACGCTGAACTAATTGAGTAACTGGTGCCCTGAATACCAAACATAGTGGATAAACAAGCCGAGGTCGTGCTGCCCATGGTTTTAGGTACCGCATACGGGCCAACGCGTTTAACACCCCGCTCTTTTGCGATTTCAGCCGCTAATATATTATTCGATGTTGAACCGCCACCAGAACCCGTGATCAAACCCACTTTCGGATTTTTGATTTCGTCTAATTCAAGACCCGCATCTTCAATTGCCTGCTGCATAGCAATATAACTAAATGCTGCGGCATCGCCCATAAAGCGTAACGCTTTACGGTCAATCATTTCTTTAAAATCTATTTCCACGCGGCCTGCAATTTGGCTACGCATACCAAGTTCGGCATAGTCATCACAGAATTGGATGCCGGACTTTCCAGTTTTTAAACTTTGTGCTACTTCAGCAATATCATTACCTAAGCTTGAAACCACACCCATACCAGTAACAACGACTCGACGCATATCTTAAATCTCGTATAAATTATCTTTGCTGTTTAATTATACTAAACAATTATTACTTTCTGACTATTCTAACTTTGCCAGTATTATTCTGAACTACTTTAGCCTATTTGATACTCTAGCGTATTAGATTAGCCATTGTCACCAAACAAACCTACTTTTAAATCTTTCATGGTGTATATAACTTCACCATCTAATAGAACATTCGCATCGGCAATACCCATAAATAAGCGGCGTGAAACAACACGTTTTAAATGTACCTCGTAGCGTACGAGTTTGGCGTCTGGCTCTACTTGGCCAGTAAACTTAACTTCGCCCACACCAAGTGCCCGACCTTTACCCGGGCCGCCAATCCAAGAAAGGTAAAAACCTACCAATTGCCAAACGGCGTCTAGCCCTAAACAACCTGGCATAACTGGGTCACCGATAAAGTGACAGTCGAAAAACCATAAACCGGGTTTAACATCAAGTTCTGCAATCACCACACCTTTATTATAATCACCACCTTGATCGTCAATTTTAACAATACGATCAAACATCAACATAGGTGGAGCGGGCAAACGCGATAGATCTTGACCTGGAAGTTCACCTTTGCCATGGGCGATTAACTCTTCGTATGAGTAGTTACTTTGTTTTTTCATAGGGGGCTTTGTCGGTTTACGATTACTAAGAATCCAAGCTAGTTTTATTAGGCTCTTGTTAAGTACTTCAATGGGGGCACAAGCCTACCTTTAAACGAAAAAATTGCAAGTACTTCAGACAGATCAATTGCCAGCATAATGGTTTTAAACCCATTTTAATTCAGCATAAAAAATAAAACTAATGGAATAAAAATGAGCGACATTAAATTGCCAATCATAACCATTGAGGCTACTTTTTCTGGGTCATTATTGTACTGTTCTGCCAACATAAAATTGATTACAGCAGGCGGCAGTGCGCCAAAAATAATCAAAGTCTGTTGATGCAACTCAGTTAATGGTAAAAACTGAATTAACACCCAAGCCAGACTCACGCCAACAAGTGGGCAAAAAATGCCCATTGTGATGCCCACTGTAGAGTCATTTAAACTAACTCGGGTTAATCTGACACCTAAGGAAAATAGCATTAACGGAATAGCGACTTGCCCAAGCATTTCCAGCGGTAAATCAATAAAGGTTGGAACAGATACGTTAAAAGTACTGATGACTACACCCAGCATCACCGCCACAATAATCGGTGTTTTCAATACTTGTAAACCGGTTAGCTTGCCGGAATAAATATACGCGCCAATCGTAAAACACAAAATATTACCAGCAACCACCAACATCACGCCGCCGCCGAGCGCAGCATCGCCCAGTGTTAACACATACAAAGGCAACCCTAAATTAGCCCAATTTGAAAACATGGCGGGTGGCACAAATGAGCGCCATGCAAAACCGCACAATCGAGCCAATACAAAAGCGATAATGCCTGAACCCAGCATCAACAAGCTTCCGGCAATAATTAGTGGCACATATTGCCCAAGGCTAAAATCCTTTTGAATCATCACATGGAAAATTAATGCTGGCATGAACACATCCATGATCAAACGGTTTGCAATGGTCATTTCAGGGCGAACTCGCGCACCATAAAAATAGCCTACAACCACAATTAAAAACAAAGGCGCGACTATTTCAAATATTTGTTGGACCATATAAACACCTAAAATACAATGCCTCGTTCAAAGTGCTAAAACTGTTAACGACAACGGACATCACACAACATTTTTATAATATTTAGCTTCAGCAGACATTATAAGCTTGTTTAACCTCTGGTGATGATTGTTTTATACTCAAGCCCTGTTTTCGAGCTGCAACGTCTCTTTTTGGATCCTTACCAATGCCAACCGAACACGACACACTCTACGCGCAAAGATTAACGCATATCGATGGCTTTCGCTTCGACAAAAAAGTCGCGAGAGTCTTTGCCGATATGATTTCGCGCTCAGTGCCTGGTTACACGCAAATTCTTGCATTGTTACCAACCTTGGTTAGATCAATTAAGACAGGCTCTAAATCGCCGCAAAATTACTATGATTTAGGTTGTTCGTTAGGCGCCGGTTTAGCCGCAATGGCACAGGGTTTTGATACTGAAACAGATCAAACCAATGCAAAAACGACTAATCACTTTATTGGCATTGATAACTCTCAAGCAATGCTCGATGGTGCGCGAGAAGCGCTCGACAAGCTTAATTCAACACAAAATTTTGAGCTGATCTCTGGCGATGTTAATAATATTGAGTTGAGTAACGCCGCGGCAGTATTACTGAACTTTACCTTGCAATTTATTCCGTTAAATCAGCGCGATACCTTAGTAGAGAAAATTTTTAATGCCCTGAATCCAGACGGATTCTTAGTATTGTCTGAAAAGATAACACTATCCAACACGTGCGCAGAAAAGTACTTGACGCAGATTCATCACCAATACAAGTCCGACCAAGGTTACAGCCAGCTGGAAATCAGTCAAAAACGAGATTCTATTGAGAACGTGCTCATTCCTGAAACCTTAGAAACGCATATTGAACGCTTAGAGAGAGCTGGTTTTCGCCTAATCACACCATGGATACAAAACTTGCAATTCGTTTCTGTGCTGGCAATAAAGTAATGAATTTCGATCGTTTCTTAGACAACCCGTACTTCAGGCAATGGCGAGATCACTACGCTGACGCTATTGCTAAGCGCACAGCGCCAAACCGTCATGGCGACTTACCGAAATGGTTAGAGTTACTTGAGCAATTACCTAACGTAACACCCAGTAAAGTTGACCTTACGAGTGACACGATTAACATCGGCAGAGCAGAAGATCTAACGAATGAGCAATCTAGTCTATTGTTCGATTCTTTAATGGGTCTATCTCCCTGGCGCAAAGGGCCTTACAAACTCTTTGATTGTTTTATCGACACAGAATGGCGCTCTGACTGGAAATGGCAACGCGTGCAACCCCACATCAGCGATTTGTCTGGCAGACGGGTGTTGGATGTTGGTTGCGGTACTGGCTACCACGGTTGGCGAATGTTAGGTGGTGGTGCTGACTACGTACTTGGCATTGACCCTTCAATGCGGTTTTTAGTGCAGTTTAATGCCGTTCAATATTATTTAGATGACGCGCGTTTTGATTTTTTGCCAATCGGCATTGAAGAAATGCCAAACAACCAACCTACTTTTGATAGTGTTTTTTCAATGGGTGTCTTGTATCACCGGCGTAATCCAATCAATCATTTGATTGAACTAAAACAACTGTTAACTGATTCTGGAGAGCTTATACTAGAAACCTTGATTGTCGATGAGGCCGAAAACGGCATACTCTCGCCGAAAGATCGCTATGCGCAAATGCGTAATGTCTGGAGCATTATGACGGTTGAAAAAATAATGCAACTACTTGAACAAGCCGGATTTAAAGATATTGTCTGCGTTGACCAAAACACAACCAGCCTAGAAGAACAGCGCCGTACGCCGTGGATGCAATTTCATTCACTTAAAGAGTTTTTGG
>CAZOBR010000042.1:0-17618 GCA_964578035.1 uncultured Gammaproteobacteria bacterium | reverse complement strand
AATTCAAATAGAGTTATTGATATTCGCTACTCTTTAATACCCAATAAAATGACTGGCATGTGGGGTATTGTGCTGAATGAGAATGCCAGCATCGACCAACACGTAGTTTGGAACACAACAAGACCAGTAGGCGCAGCGGCTTGGCAGCGGGTTCGTGAGCTGTGGTCGATGGTGTTAGGGCGTTAGTTAATACTTTAATAAAGCTTTAGCAATTTAATAGGGCTTTAGCAATTTAATAGGGCTTTAGCAATTTAAATAGAATGCGCTAAAAATTGTACATAATCGGGATGATAAAACTAAACGACAACCAAATAATAATCGTCAGCGGTACGCCTGCTTTTACAAAGTCCATAAACGTGTAACCGCCGGCATTCATCACCAATAAATTTGTTTGGTACGCCATTGGCGTTGCATAGCTCATATTGGCACCAAATAAAACCGCTAACACGAAAGCTTCTTCCGGTAAGCCAAGCTCACGTGCTATTCCAATCGCAATGGGTGTGCCGATCACAGCGGCAGCGTTGTTTGATACGATGTTGGTTAATATTGCCATCAGCAACATTAAACTACTGAAAATAACCGGGCCACTCATACCATCAGTGAGTGCGACAAATTCATGCGCAACATACAAAGTTGCTCCCGTTTTGGTCAGTGCCGACCCTAAGGCTAAGCTCGCCACCACAATTAAAATGACCTGTGCACTCAGCGCGCGTTGAATGTCTTGCCATTTCAGGCAATTGGTCAGCACCATTAATAACGAGCCTGCAACGGCGCTGATAGAAATTGGCACAATGCCCAAAGCAGCAACAAGAATTGTCAGCGCCATGATAATCACGGCGCGCGGCGCGTACTTGGTAGAAGGTAGTTGCGTGGTGGCGTCTAATACTAAGAAATGGCCACGGCGTTTTACTTCTTCAATATTCTCGTTAGAGCCTTGCACAAGCAATACATCGCCAAGGCGCAGTGGGGTTCGTGCAATACCTTGCGGCATGCTTTCCAGCACTTTACCCTTGCGGTGAATGGCCAGTGTCACCAATTGATACACATCTGAAAAATGTGCTTCATTTAAGGTGCGATGAATCATCGGTGAACCGCGGTCGATGACTAGCTCGGCAAGGTGTTGCTCGGCGTCGGACAAAGGGTTGTCATCAGTGACTTCGCTGCCTTGTGAATAAAGCGTGGCACCTAAGGCGCGCTCGTAATCTTTTAGTTGAGAAGGCGTATCACGAACTAATAGGCGGTCACCCGCACGAATTTTTGCGTCAGGTAATGGCACTGTAAAGGTGTTTTCAGTGCGGCGAATGCCCGATACCTGAATAGCGCCTTCGGTTTTTTCAATAACCTCTGTCAAGGTGCGCCCAGCAGCATATGAGTCTTCACCAATATGTAAGTGCGCGGTAAAAATTCGTGGTCCGCTGTCTTCAAGATTGGGTGTGCGCTCAGGTAATATCTTCGGTGCTATAAGCCACAAATACAAAATACCGACCGAACCTGCGATGATCGCCGGCAAGAAAAAATCAAACATCTGAATTCTTGGCAGACCCATGTCTGATGCGACACTCACAACCAGTAAGTTAGTTGAGGTACCAATTGTTGTGGACATGCCGCCTAATAATGTAGCTAAACCCATTGGCATTAAAATGCCCGACGGCGAGCTTTTGGTTCGAATTGCAACATTTAGCATGATTGGTAATAACAAGACCACAATCGGTGTGTTATTCACAACCGCGCTTAGCAGTGCTGAAACAATCAACGTGATTAGTATCGATAATAGTGGGCTAATCCCCCATAGTTTTGCCAACATTCTGCCAACTGGATCAAGTGCGCCTGTGCGCACAATGCCGTAACCTGCCACCATCAAGCCGCAAACGGCAATGAGTGCTTCATGACCAAAGCCAGAGAAAAAGGAGATAGGGTTTAAGGTATTACCGCTGCTATCTGTATAAGGGTAAATGCTAAAACTGACCGCCAATAAAACAATGACTAATAAGCTTGAGGTCTCAAGAGGAATGCGCTCACGAGTAAAGAGTATTAGTGCCGCAACAGTTAATAACAGTGCCCAAATAGCATGTGGATCTAGAGTCATAAAGGGAAATGTGAAGCATTGAGTAAAATTATTGTAAACACATTATACGAGTAACTAGAGTGTTTACTAGTGGCGTAAATCTGGTTTTTATTTGCGACAAAACCGCTAAAACACGCGGCTCTGCTTACATTGTAAGACTATGCTGTGTTACACTATTTCGAGACTAAAAGCCTCAAAATTAACTGCAAATACGCAATTCAAATGATCGACGTTGTTCTTACCAATGAAATTATTGCAGTTTTGTCCATTTTGTCATTTGCCGTATTTTTGTTTGTGTTTGAGGTGCTCAGGGTCGATGTTGTCGCGCTATTGGTTTTGGTACTGCTAGGCCTGTCTTCGTTAGTCCCTGACTACAATGGATTAATACCCAGTTATCAACTTTTTGACGGCTTTTCAAGTAACGCTGTCATGTCAATTATTGCGGTGATGATTATTGGCGCTGGTTTGGATAAAACTGGCGTTATGGGCGTTATGGCAGCAAAGATTCTCAAGCATGCTGGCAAAACTGAGAATAAAGTCACGATTACTTTGTCGGTGTGTGTTGCGTATATCTCTAGCTTTATGCAAAACATTGGTGCAGCGGCGTTATTTTTGCCGGTGGCGAGTCGTATTTCAAGACGCACAGCGATTCCGCTTTCGCGTTTATTAATGCCGATGGGCTTCTGCGCAATCTTAGGCGGCACGATCACAATGGTAGGATCAAGCCCATTAATTCTTCTGAATGACCTATTAGAAAGTGCGAATTTACATTTGCCTGATAATGCGATTCCAATGGAAAAGTTTGGCTTGTTTGCGGTCACGCCAATTGGTGTTGCGCTGGTGACAACTGGCATTTTGTATTTTGTGATACTAGGCAAGCGTGTTCTGCCAGAAGCTGAAAAGAAAACCTTAACCACTGAAAACTTACAGCACTATCGCGATGTCTACGGTATTGATGGTCGTATTTTTGAAATGACCGTTACGCCAGAAAGTGACATGGTTGATTTAATGCTGGGCGAGGTTCAAGCACGTGGGCGTTCTGGTTGGATTTTAGGTATTAAAACCGACAACACCACGCAGATTATTCCGTCGCAGACGACTGAAATTCGAGCGGGGTCAGTACTGGCGATTATGGGCGCTCGATCCGAAGTTGAAAGTTATGCAGAGCAACATGGCTTAACCATCAGCCCTTTTTTAAATGAGTTTGCAGACGCACTCAACCCGACCACGGCGGGTATTGCTGAAATCGTTGTGCCGCCTGACTCCGAGTTAATTAATAAGACTATCTCTGAATTAGATATTCGACGTCGTCACGGTATGCGAGTATTAACGGTGTATCGAATTGACACCGTGATCGATAGCGAACTTTCAAGTTTACAATTGCAAGCCGGTGATACCCTAGTAGTACACAGTCGCTGGCAAGACATGATTAAAGTTGCAAAAGATCGCCGTTTTGCCGTGGTAACGGATTTTCCGAAAGAAGAGTTTCGCACAAACAAATTACGTAATGCCTCATTAGCATTCTTTCTCGCAATTGGCTTAGTTTTATTCAGTGATTTACCACTTTCACTCGCATTAATGACGGGTGCTATCGGCATGGTGCTCGGCCAGGTATTAACCATGGAAGAAGCCTATCTAGCGGTCTCTTGGCAAACGGTGTTTTTGCTTGCGTGTTTGATTCCGCTAGGCATGGCCATGGAACAATCTGGTGCGGCATCTTATTTAGCCGCGCATGCCTTGGATGTGATGGACGGTTTACCCGTTTGGATGATTCAACTGTTTCTGGCCGTCATCGCAACTGTTTTTACATTAGTGATGTCTAACGTGGGCGCAACGGTATTATTGGTGCCGCTTGCCATTCAAATTGCACTTGGTATTGGTGCTGACCCCGCTATTTTTGCACTGACAGTTGCATTAGCTACCTCAAACTCTTTTTTGATTCCCACCCATCAGGTGAATGCTTTGATTATGGGTCCTGCGGGTTATCGCGTGCGTGACTTCATGCGTGCGGGCGTAGGCATGACAATACTGTTCCTAGTTGTAATGCTGTTAATGCTTAATATCTTCTATTAAGTTTTAGTTGTTTCTCTTTAAATTCAATGGTTTTTGTGACTTAATTCGTAATCTATGTTAAGTTTTGTCTATAACTGTTAAAGCTTAAACCTAAGCAAAGATGAAAATACAGAGTAGAACTAAAAATGAAGAAGATAATTATAGCCTTAAGTTTTTTATTCCTAAGCGCCTGTGGTGGCGGCGATAGTGATTCGGGTGGCTCTGTCGAGAACACGGCGGCCGGCGATAGCTTGCCAGAAAATTTTGTTGGTACGTATACTGGCTCGATTGAAGTTACCGCCAGTGGCTTAGGCTTGACTGTCACTGAGACTTTTGATATCACAATTACAGTCAATGCTAATGGCACAATTGATTTTCAATCGGACGGCGAAACATTCTCTGCGGGTATTGCGAATGATGGTAACTTTAGTGTGAGTGTGGACATTGATGAGGAGGAATGCACAGGCACTGTTTCTGTCACCGGAAGTGTTGATGGTACAACCGCATCGGGTAATGGTTCTGGTGAGGGGCAATGCGTAATCAGCGGTACTAATGTAGATGTTACTCTTGAAGCTGAATTTACAGCGACTATGTAAATGAGTTTATGTAAATGAGTTAAACAGTGTCGTTGAGTTAAGCAACCGTGTGTGGTTAAACTAATGATACTGCAGTAAGTAAATCAGAATAAAAACGGCTAAGGTATTTCGCGTTAGCCGTTTTTTTTAAGTCGTTTTTTGCTTAAGTATTGTTGCTGGCAATTAAAGCGTCTAACTCTACTTTCAATTTATCTAAAATAACATCGTAACCAAAAGCGCCCAACTTCTCACCTTGGCGTTTTAGATTAACTTGCTTTGGGCCACACCATAATCCTAGGTCGGCATCATCCGTCTCGCCAGGGCCATTGACACGACACCCCATCACTGCAATCGTAATGTTGTGATCTTCCGCGTAAGCGGTCATTTCTTTAACGTCTTGCGCCAATTCAATGAAGGCTTCATTTTCAACCCGAGAGCAGCTTGGACAGCTAATGATATTGAGTTTGTCAGGATCAAAGGCAACCACACTGCGAACCCGACCATGATATATATCGTCAATGATTTCATGCCCAGCATCAACTTCATCCGCTTTAATGTTGTTGGGCAGAGTGAGTGATACGCGCACCGTATCACCAATACCACGGCTAATTAGCTGTTCAAACGCAATACGTGTTTTAACCACGCCCATTGGTGGCATGCCTGCTTCGGTAACGCCAAGATGTAAAGGCACGTCTGGGCGTTGTTCGGCAAAGCGAATATTTGCAGTGATGACTTTTTGCGGATCAGAATCTTTAAGCGAAACAACGTAACGGGTAAAACCAATTGAATCCAAATACTCACAATGTTCTAAGGCGCTGTCTAACATCGGCGAGATCGAATCACGTGGGTCATATTGCTCTAATTTTGCAGGATCTACTGATCCGCAGTTAACCCCAACGCGCATTGCGCAATCGTGCTCACCGGCCAAATCAGCTAAATAGCTAACTTTTTCCTGCCAAGTTTTTTTACGTTCGTGGTGAAATAAATGCCCAGGGTTATAACGAATTTTGTCAACATAGGGCGCAACTAATGCCGCCATGCGGTAATTTTCTTGTAGGTCAACGGATAAGGTTGCATCAGTCGCCTTGCGAATTTCAATTAACGCCGCGGCATCTTGTTTGTTATCGACAGCAATGCGTACAACGCCCGCGTTACGTTCGTGTAGCGCATTGGTTTGTTCAATGGTGGCATCAATATCTTGGGTGCGTGTGGCGCACATGCTTTGTACTAAAATTGGATTATTGTTACCAATTTTGCCTTTGCCAACCACAATTTCGCGGGTGGGGTTTCGAGTAATATTCACGTGAGTCTGTTTACGGCTAGTTGCCGAGTTTAAGGACGTTTGCTATGGCGAGAGTGTAATAGATCATCTGTGATCATTCTATCGACTAGAGCCATTTAGGGCTATTTAATTCAACCGAGTTACGATTTTTTACGATAAGCTTTCAGCGACAAATTTAGTGCCAAAATAGCCTAACTGTATCAATACGAAGCCGGCAATTGTCCACGCCACGGCTTGCGAGCCACGCAGGCCATGTTTAACACGTTTAAACAGCAGGGTGCCAAATACCATCCAGCCAAGAATGGCGAGTATCGTGTGATGTTTAAACTCAAAAGCATGACCAAATAATAACTGGCTAAAGATAGCACCGCTTAATAATGTGAGTGTTAATAACACGAAGCCAACGCCCAACATTTTGAATAACAGTGTTTCCATGGTTTGCAGCGGCGGTAACGCCATTAACATAGCGGGTTTGGTGCGATTCTTGAATTGACGCTCTTGGTAAACGTATAAGAGTGCTTGCACGGTCGCGATGGTTAGCAAGGAGTAAGCGGATAGAGATATCAGTACGTGAATACTGAGCTTGGCGCTAATCAGTTTTGTGCTGACGTGTTCAATGCTGTCATTTGATTGCCAAAAGTATGAACCAGCTAAACAGCTCACAATCAGTGGGTAAACTAACACTCCCAAACGACGAATAGGCATAAACATGCAGCCTATTTGGTAGATTAAGGCCAAAATTGCGCTGACCAGAATCAGCATTGAGCTAAGACTTACGTTCAGCATGCCGTCTTGTTGGCTATTTTGATACGCATAAATAAGGTGGCAAGCCAATGCAACACAGGCAACAATAATTGCTTTGTTCAATAAGTGTAATGGTTGTTGCTTGTCAGATGCTGAGCGAATAAAGCCAACGACTAAGCCAGTGGCCAGACAGTAACAAAGTACGCTAAGAGCAAGGAGTGAGATGCTGGTCATTTAGTTGGCTTACTTTTCCTGTTTTACTTTTTACTTACTGGTGTAATGATTTATAGCTTAGTCGCTTATCTTACTTAAGAATATGATTTTGTAAATTTGCGCACGTGCGATTTTGTTCCAGTGCGAGTAGAATATCATATCAACAGCTGACTTTAATTTAACTTCTTTTCAGTCTATTTCAGTCTTCGTTATCAAATTATCAGAATAACCTAACCAGCCATAATTATGTTTGAACAACTCGGTGATCGCCTACAAGGCACCTTTAAAAAACTACGCGGCCAAGCGCGCTTAAGCGAAGACAACATTTCAGATGCGATGCGCGAAGTACGCATCGCTTTATTAGAAGCCGACGTTTCCTTGCCTGTAGTCAAAGAGTTTATCTCTAAAGTAAAAGATAAAGCGATTGGGGTGGATGTTTCAAAAAGTCTTAACCCGGGCCAAATGGTCATCAAAATAGTTCAAGATGAACTAACCGAGTTGATGGGCGCCGCCAATGATGCGCTAAACCTCAATCAAGCACCTCCCGCCGTTATATTGGTCGCGGGTCTACAAGGTGCAGGTAAAACTACGACCGTTGCCAAATTAGCGAACTTGTTAAAACAACGCGATGGTAAGCGGGTCATGGTTACCAGTGCGGATATCTATCGACCGGCAGCTATAGAGCAACTGAAAACATTGGCTGAGTCGATTGATGTGGCCTGGTGTGAAAGCTCTGCTGATCAAGCGCCTGTCGCGATTGTGCAAAACGCACTCACACAAGCCAAAAATGGCGTGATGGATGTGTTGATTATTGATACTGCGGGTCGTTTGCATGTTGATGGCGAGCTGATGACCGAAATCAAAGCAGTGCATGCGGCCGCCAAGCCGATTGAAACACTGTTCGTGGTTGATAGCATGACAGGTCAAGACGCAGTAGTCAGTGCGAAAGCATTTGATGAAGCCTTGCCGCTTACCGGTGTGATACTGACGAAAACAGATGGTGACGCTCGAGGTGGTGCAGCATTATCAATTAGAGAAGTCACTGGCAAGCCAATTAAGTTTTTGGGTATTGGTGAAAAAATCGATGGTATTGAGGCTTTCCACCCTGATCGAATAGCATCGCGCATCTTAGGTATGGGCGATGTGCTCACGCTGATCGAAGAAGCTGAGCAAAAAGTTGATAAAGACAAAGCCGAAAAGCTGGTTAAAAAGCTTAAAAAAGGCAAAGGCTTTGACTTAGAAGATTATCGTGACCAAGTTGCGCAAATGAATAACATGGGCGGTATCGAAAGCATGATGGATAAATTACCGGGTATGGGAAATTTAAATATCCCATCAGGTGCGATGGGTGGAATGATGGGTGATATGAATAAAAGCGTGGCGATCATTAACTCAATGACCCCTAAAGAGCGCTCGTTTCCAGCATTAATTAAAGGTAGCCGTAAAAAACGCATTGCCGCTGGTTCGGGTACTCAAATACAAGATGTGAACAAAACATTAAAGCAGTTTACCCAGATGCAAAAAATGATGAAAAAGATGGGCGGCAAAGGCAAGATGGCCAAAATGATGCGTGGCATGGGTGGCATGCCAGGTATGGGGGGGAAGTTCCCGCCCGGTGGTATGGGTGGCGGCGGAATGCCATTCTAAGGTGAAAAAATTCAAACTTATTCGCGAGGCTGCGGAAAAGCGTAAAGGCGGGCCAAAACAAATGGCGCGGTTATTGCCGAAACCCATGAGCAAGGCGAAGTTGTCTAAAGTAACGGACGATCGTTATTTAGCGCAAATGACGCGCTGTATTTTTAATGCCGGTTTTCACTGGCGCGTGATCACCAATAAATGGCCAGGTTTTGAAGAAGCGTTTCATAATTTTGATTTAGGTGCGTTATTAACAAAATCTCCTGACGAGTGGGAAGCCTACGTACAAGACACACGCATTGTTCGCAATTGGCAGAAAATTCAAACGGTTTATCACAACGCAGCAATGATTGATGATATTGCGCAACAGCATGGGAGCTTTGCTAAGTTTTTTGCCGAGTGGCCGGTGAGTGATCAAATAGGTTTAATGAAGCTATTAAAAAAAGAAGGGTCAAGACTTGGTGGACATAGTTGCCAGTATTTTATTCGTTTCTCAGGCAAAGACAGTTTCACGACAACCAGAGATGTTGTGACAGCTTTGATAGCCAATGGCGTTGATATTAGTGAAAAGGCCAGTAGTCAACGTGATTTAGGTAAAATTCAAGATGCATTTAACCATTGGCATGACGAAACAGGTTTGTGTTACACCGACATGAGCCGAATACTTTGTTTCACGGTGGGTGACAATGTGCCAGTGGATGTACTAGAAGGGTATCGAAGCAACCAAACAGTAACGACTGATAGTCTGTAAGATTGAGGCTGGTGCTATTCTGGCATTACTAAGCTGACTCTTAGAAAATCTAATAGCCGATCAATGGCCTGGTTGTTGATATTTTTTGTGCTACGGATCAGTGTAATACCAATCTCGCCTAACTTAGGTAGTTTGCCTGGGTCTTTAATAATTTCAAGGCTCTTTGGAACGGCGCTCTTTGCCAATACGGTAATGCCAAGACCTTCTTCAATTGCTGCCTGAATACCGGTTAAATCAGGGATAGTGTAGACCATTTGCCACGCTCGCTGGCTTTGGTTTAACTTTTCAATAGCGCGTTGACGATATATACAGCCATCAAATGCAGCAATCAGTGGAATTGTTTTTAGTAAATGTACGTCGTGTTTCTTGCTAGAAACCCAAACTAATTCGTCGGTTTTTACGCGATTACTGTCTTCCTTTTGCGGGTCATCTTGCAATGCTAAAATCAAATCATATTTCTTGCGTTTGGTTTTTGTGAGTAGGCTTTTACTTAAGTCGCAGTGCACTTCTAAAACGACGTTCGGGTAAGCCTTAATGAAGCGTCCGATAATTTTAGGTAGTAAAGTGGTGGCAAACTCGCTTGGAATGCCGAGTTTAACTTTGCCTGAAATCGAAGCGTTGTCGAGCAGACCTAATGCCTCATCATTTAAGTTTAAAATTTTTCGAGCATAGTCATAAAGTACCTGCCCAGACTGAGTAAGCTCAAGATTTGTACCACTGCGCGCGAGTAATGGTTGGCCAATGATGGCTTCAAGCTTTTTTATTTGCAGACTTATTGCGGGTTGAGAGCGCCCCAATAGTTCACCCGCCTGTGTAAAACCATCAATTTGAACCACAGTAACAAAGGTGCGCAATACGTCGGTTGGCAAATTTTTCATTTTATTGCTCTAGAATCTGTCATTTAAAATTTAAATAGTAGCATTTCAATTATTAATTTAACAAATTTTCCTCGACCAGTTAACATGGTGGAATATTGTTAATTAGAGTGCCAATTTTAGAGCGCTGCTTATTGGTACTTTAGGTTGGTACTTTTGGTTAGTACTTTAGGCAGCAGAAGATTAGATCAGTTGAACCAACATGTCTGACCATTCGCAACTATTAAAAACACCGCTCTATCAACAACACCAAGCGCAAGGTGCGCGCATCGTCGACTTTGGCGGTTGGGTATTGCCTGTTTACTATTCATCACAAATTGAAGAGCATCACGCTGTGCGCAGTAATGCTGGCATGTTTGATGTTTCGCATATGACGGTTGTCGATATCACAGGCAGTGATACATTAGCGTTTTTGTCTTTAGTGCTTGCTAACGACATCAATAAAGTTAGATCCGTAAATGGTAAGGCACTCTATAGTTGCATGCTCAATGAACGGGGCGGTGTGATTGATGATTTAATTGTTTACTATTTAAATGACAACTTTTGCCGTGTTGTCAGTAACGCTGCTACCAAGGAAAAGGACATCGCGTGGCTACAAAAGCATGCGCAACAATTCACCGATATTAGCGTGCAAGAAAAGTCCGATTTGGCGCTTATTGCAGTTCAAGGTCCGAATGCGATTGAACTGTTAAGCAATGTATTGCCAACCGAAATAACAGACTTAATCAGCCAGCTGCAACGCTTTCAAGGTGGCTTTGAGTTGGGCGAAATCACTGATGATAGTGGATTTGTTGGCCGCACAGGTTACACAGGTGAAGATGGCGTTGAATTAATTGTGCCAGCCAGTCGAGCCGCAGAGCTGTGGGAAAAATTTGAACAGACGGGTATACAGCCCTGTGGTTTAGGCGCACGCGACACATTGCGCTTAGAAGCCGGTATGGCGCTTTATGGGGCAGACCTAGACGAAGATCATACGCCGTTAGAGTCAGGTCTAACGTGGACGGTTGCAATGAATAACGAGCGTGATTTCATTGGGCGTTCGGCTTTGCAAGAGTCGCCGAGGTTTAAAATGCTTGGTTTGCTTCTAGAAGACAAAGGCGTGTTACGAGGCCATCAGGCGGTGCTAATTGACAATCAAATCGTTGGTGAAATTACCAGCGGTACTTTTTCACCCACCTTGAGCCACTCAATCGCCCTTGCTCGAATCAATCTTTCTCAAATTACTAAAGATGCAGAGCTAGCAATTGGCTCAATACTGCAAGTGCAGATAAGGAGCAAGCAATTGAATGCACGAATTGTTCCATATCCTTTCGTCTAAATGGAAGAATTTAAATGAAGAAGCAGAAGCTCAAATTAATCTCCGGTTTGTTATTTATACCTGGCTTAGCCATCCCCACTGCTCCATAACAACTTTTAACTCGTTACCTATTTCAAATGCTGCCATTACTCAAAACAATACAACCCAAAAGTATTATGATTGATCAACCCGTGTCGTCTTTTCAAAACCGCCATATTGGACCGCGAGAATCTGATATTCAGCAGATGCTAGATGTGCTGGGTTATCAGAGCTTAAACGAGATGGCTCAAGCAGTGGTGCCAAAATCCATTGCGGACAATATCCCGCTAAACTTGTCCGAGGCATTATCTGAAGAACAGGCCTTGTCAGAGCTTTATCAGATTGCCTCACAAAACCAAGTTTTTACGTCGCTGATTGGCCAAGGTTATTACGCGACACACACACCTAAAGTGATTCAGCGCAATGTGTTAGAGAATCCTGCTTGGTATACGGCATATACACCTTATCAACCAGAAATCTCTCAAGGTCGCTTAGAGGTGCTGTTCTATTTCCAAACCATGATTACCGAGCTTAGTGGAATGGATATTGCGAATGCCTCGTTGCTTGATGAAGGCACAGCCGCCGCGGAAGCAATGGCTTTATGCCACCGAGCAGGGCGTGGAAAGAAGAACACGTTTATTGTTTCAAAATTTTGTCACCCGCAAACCAAAGCAATTTTAGAGACACGCGCGGCGCCGCTTAATATTAAGTTGCTTGAGTTTGATGAAACTCAACCGTTTAATGACTGGCAAGACGCATTTGGAATGCTGCTTCAATACCCAACAAGTTATGGCGATATTTATCCTTTAGATGATTTGATCAGCCGTGCACATGATCATGGCGCGATGGTGGTAATGGCCTGCGATTTGTTGGCTTTAACCTTGCTGACACCGCCTGCGGAATTAGGCGCTGATATTGTGGTGGGTAACACGCAGCGCTTTGGTGTGCCATTAGGTTTTGGTGGCCCACATGCTGCCTTTTTTGCCACAAACAAAAAATACCAACGTTCAATGCCAGGTCGTTTAGTTGGGCAATCGATTGATGCCGATGGCCAGCCTGCCTATCGCTTAGCCTTGCAAACTCGCGAGCAACACATTCGCCGCGAAAAAGCCACGTCGAATATTTGTACCGCTCAAGCGCTACTGGCGATGATGGCAACACTCTACGCTTGCTATCACGGGCCAAGCGGATTAAAAAATATTGCACGACGAACTCACGGCTTAACAAGCAGTCTTGCGCAAGAATTAAGCAAAGCGGGTATAGACGTATTAAATGAAAACTACTTTGATACATTGCATATTGCGGTTGATAAACCAGAAGACATTATCAAGCGCGCTGAGGCAGTTCAATACAATATTAATCAACGCGGTTCGGGGTTGACCTTATCGTTGGATGAAACCACCACTAAAGAAGATGTAAACACAATTCTGTCGTGGTTTGATATTCATCAAAAAGACAGTGCACAAGCGATTAACGTAGACAATCAAAGCTTGCCGTCTCAGCTATTGCGTAATGGTGAATTTTTAACGCAAGACGTTTTTCATCACTATCATAGCGAAACAGAAATGATGCGTTACTTGCGCAGGCTTTCAGATAAAGACATTGCGCTTGATCGATCAATGATTCCGCTCGGTTCCTGCACAATGAAGCTGAATGCCGCCAGCGAAATGACGCCGATAACCTGGCCTGAATTTGCCAATATTCACCCATTTGCACCAGCGGCGCAGACTCGTGGTTATCAACTCATGATCCAGCAGCTTGAAGACATGCTTTGCGCTGCCACTGGCTATGACGCGATGTCTTTACAGCCCAATGCAGGTTCGCAAGGCGAATACGCAGGCTTGTTAACCATAAAGGCATATCACGAAGCGAACGGTGATATGGATCGCGATATTTGTTTAATCCCAAGCTCTGCGCATGGCACCAACCCAGCCAGTGCACAAATGGCGAATATGCAGGTTGTGGTGGTTAACTGCGATGATAACGGGAATGTCGACCTCGCAGATTTAACGCAAAAAATTGCTGAATATCCGCAACGTATTGCTGCGATTATGATTACTTATCCATCGACCCATGGTGTGTTTGAAGAAGACATCAGCGAGCTATGTGAGTTAGTGCATGCAGCAGGCGGGCAAGTCTACATCGATGGCGCAAATTTAAATGCCATGGTGGGTCTAGCCAAACCCGGCAAGTTTGGCGGTGATGTTTCGCATCTAAACTTACATAAAACATTTTGCATTCCACACGGCGGCGGTGGGCCAGGTGTTGGTCCGATTGGTGTGGTAAAACACCTCGCACCGTTTTTACCAAAAGACGGAATTAATGCTGAACGTACTGGAGACGTTATTAGTGCTGCACCGTTTGGCAGCGCGTCGATATTGCCGATTTCATGGATGTACATGCGCATGATGGGTGCGCAGGGCTTATTGGAGGCAACACAGGTTGCTATCTTAAATGCCAACTATATTGCTCACCGATTAAAAGGGAAGTACCCAATTCTCTACACGGGTAATCAGGGTTTGGTCGCGCATGAATGCATTATTGATACGCGACCAATGAAAGAAAGTGGTATTAGCGTTGACGATATTGCTAAACGGCTGATTGATTTTGGTTTTCACGCACCGACGATGAGCTTTCCCGTTGTTGGAACACTGATGATCGAGCCGACCGAAAGCGAAAGCCTGGAAGAGTTAGAACGGTTTTGTCGAGCCATGTTAATCATCTACGACGAGTATGAGCAAGTTAAGAGCGGCGAATTGCCTGCCGACAATAACCCTTTGTGCAATGCGCCGCACACCTCAACGTTTATGCTGCGGGACGATGCCGATTTGAAATACAGTCGTGAAAAGGCAATTTTCCCCGACCAACAAGTGGAGCGCGCTTCTAAGTATTGGCCACCTGTAGGGCGTGTTGATAACGTCTACGGCGATCGAAACCTCGTTTGCTCTTGCCCAAGCATGGAGAGCTATCAAGACTAGCTCAGCGCTATAAAAATTATATTTAATTCATGTAACAGTTTTTATCATTCTCGCAACACTGTTTAACATTTCTCGCGTTAAGCGTCTTTATACTGAATCTTGACATTCATGCTTAACTGAGGAGAATGATATGGAAGCATTATTTCAAAAAATCCAAGCGGCGCTTGGTCCAGTAGCATCCAGTACGCTTGGTCACGCTTTAATTGGTTTAGCCATTCTGATCATTGGCTTATTTGTTGTTAAGTTAATTTCAGGCATGTTTAAGACACTATTAAGCAAGGTTGACTTTTTACAACAACACAACCTCGCGCAACCAATCTTGTCGCTGATTAAGGCGGTGCTCACAATATTTGTTTTAATGGCTGTATTACAGCATTTTGGTTTGACCGATGTATTAGCGCCATTGAAAAACATGGTTGATCAATTTCTCGCCGCGGTGCCACGTATTATCGGCGCGGGTGTTGTCGCATATGCGGGTTGGGTAATCGCAAAAATAGTTTCCGAACTCGTTGGAGTAGGGCTAGGCAGTGTTGATCAACAGCTTGCTCTTCGTACTGGTAACGAAGACTTAAAAGTCTCTAAATTTGGTAGTGCGTTCATCTTTGGCGGTATTTTGCTGCCAATTTTTGTCGCAGCCTTAGGCGTACTTAACATTCCATCAATCACGGTTCCTGCAACTGGCATGATTAATGAGTTAATGGCTGCGGTGCCAAACATTGTTGGCGCAGGTATCATTTTATTGGTGACCTACTTTGTGGCTAAATTTGTTGTCTATATGCTCACAGGATTGTTAGATGGCATGGGTGTTAATGAGTTGCCAGCGAAATTGGGCGTAGACAGTCTTTTTTCAGAGTCATTCACAGCCAATAAACTAGTTGGTTCAGCGATCATGTTCTTCTCAATGTTGACCGCAACAACAGCCGCCATTAACACATTGGGTATCAGTGTTATTTCGGATATTTTTGCCAAAGTATTAGAGTTTGGCGGTGGCATCTTAGTCGGCGGCGTTATTCTAGTTATTGGTAATTTCTTAAGCAGTCTTGCGCATCAAAAGCTGGTTAACTCAGGCAACGCAGGTCTTGCCAATATTGCACGTATTGCGATTCTTGGTTTAGTGTTAGCGATGGGTCTGCGTTCTATGGGGCTTGCCGACAACATTGTTAATATGGCATTTGGCTTTACCATTGGCGCTGTCGCGGTTGCCACAGCTCTGGCGTTTGGCTTAGGTGGTAGAGATGCTGCGAAAACAGTGGCTGACAATTGGGCGTCTAAAATCAGCAAGTAAAAACGATTAAGCGCAACCCCGTTTACCTCTTTAGTTAGTCGTAAATAGTTAGGGGTAAATGATAAAAAGGCACATGGTAGAAACACCATGTGCCTTTTTATTGCTTGTGCGTTGTGGGCGTTATTGGTGAAGCAATGCTCAAGACTGTGTTAAGGTCAATGTGATCAGTCATCATAATTATTTTTAAATTCTGGCTATGAAAGAAAAATCAATTACTCTGCCCCATTGATCCTGTTTAACATGAAAGTTTATAACTGGAATATAGGTAAGGGTAAAATGGGACATAAAAATAAATTCGGTAAATTATTTTCTTGTACGCAAATCGTGACGACTTTTTTTTTTGTTTTTTTTCTTAGCTCATGTGCATATGCGTATGACTTAAGCAAACCATTAACAGATACCGAGAAGCAGAATGCATTGGATAGCTTTAGTCAGTTTGAAGTTGATAATGGAACAAAAAGGGTAATGAAGAAAACCGTACCCTGTGAAAAAACATCTTCGGCTGAAACTCAATGTGGCGTGTCTGTCAGCCAGCCACTTCGTTCAGTTTCTTCAAAATATTGGTTTGTCGATGGTAAATTCAGAGTTGAAGTAACGTATCTGAATGATAAAGACCACCCCATTATGTATGCAGGATCTGAACAATATCGACACTTTAAAGTAAATCGCTCTTTGGTATTTAAAGAACAAATGAGCGAGATCATATTGAGAGATTACCTCGGGACAGACTATCAAAAATATTCGCCAACTCTGTTAGCAGTAACAACGACCGTTTCAATTAAACTATTTGTTACATCCAGTGAAGAGTTACAAGAGCTGATAGATGATCCGCGTATAACCGATTTGCGACATATTGGTGACCACGAAAGAGAAGTTATCGCCCCCAGAGGTTAATTCTATCTATCAAAATCAAAGGGGAAATCAAAGGGGAAATCAAAGGGGTCTAACGAAATAATGGTGTTTCTGGGTCTAGGCATCCTTTTGTTTCCATTCAGTCCTTTGAATAAAGTAAGCATGACAGTTTAACGTTTGTATAGCAACTGATTAATGATGGGTGCCTCAGTTACTCTATTTAAATTTGACATAAATAGGGGTTTAAACACTATTGAAATGTACAAATAAAGCAAGTTAATGTACAATTTAGTTGTAACAGTGCGGGTATAAAGACTATGAAAACTATGACATCAACGGAAGCCCGACAAGGCTTTAATGAAGTAATAACTACAGCAGATAAAGAACCTGTGATTATTTCTAAGCGAAATAAAACGGTAGCTGTAGTGTTGTCTGATAGACGGTATAAAGAACTCAAGCGCTTTGAGGATATTTTGTATGGTAAAGCGGCTGAGCTTGCCATACAGGAAGGTCTTGCGCCTAAGAGTGAGGTAGAGGAGCTTTTTAAAGACCTTTAGTTATGCGTGAATACAGGCTTACCAAGCACGCGACTAAGACGTTTAGGAAAATTAAAAAATCTAACCCGGCACTGGCTCGCCGGATTAAGAACTTAATAGTCGATTTAAGTGCTGGCGAGACAACAGGTGAAAAATTACAAGGGCATTCTAAGTTTGAGAAAAACAGGGTAGGGAAGTATCGCCTTATTTCGACGGTGCGCGATGATGTGTTGATTGTTGCTATCGTGGAGAAGCGCGAAACGGTTTATGAGACGTTTGAACACCTCCTTAAAAATTCCAATTTCTTAGATGTATAGAAATACATGTAGCGTGAATTACGTATTTGAAGAGACTGTAAATTGAACTGTGTATCTGCTTAACTCAACTGTTAAGGTAGATGCAATGACAAAGACACCCACCCTAAGAAAAGCTAATTCCA
>CAZOBR010000041.1:0-18014 GCA_964578035.1 uncultured Gammaproteobacteria bacterium | reverse complement strand
GGCGTCGGTTCTCGTGACCCCAAGTTATACAGAGAGCTGACTGAACGCGTGCGCGACTCAGACACCGACGTAGTGCTGAATTTAACGGCGGGCATGGGTGGTGATATGGTGTTTGGACCACCATCTGCGCCACTGCCGTTGGTAGAGGGTACCGACATGGGCAGCGCAGAAAGTCGCATGCAAGCCATAGCCGATTGCTTGCCAGAAATATGCACCTTGGATTGTGGCACGATGAACTTTGCTGAAGCCGATTACGTTATGACAAATACCCCTGGTATGTTGCGTGCTATGGGCAGCATGATGTCAGAGTTAGGTGTCAAGCCTGAAATAGAAGCCTTTGATACAGGGCACTTATGGTTTGCCAAGCAATTGGTTGATGAAGGTGTTTTGAATAGCCCAGCGTTAATTCAATTGTGTATGGGTATACCTTGGGGCGCGCCAGATGATTTAAATACGTTTATGGCCATGGTCAACAATGTACCTGACGGTTGGAACTGGTCAGCATTTTCAATTGGTCGCAACCAAATGCCATTTGTTGCCGCTGCTGTGCTAGCGGGTGGCAATGTGCGTGTCGGCCTAGAAGATAATATTTGGTTAGAGAAGGGCGTGCTTGCCACTAATGAAGCATTGGTCGCACGTGCAGTTGGCATTATTGAAAATATGGGTGCCAATATATTGTCGCCACAACAAGTACGCGACAAGCTAGGTCTAACAAAACGCGCGCCGAGCTAATGTAAGCTAAATTTTTCACAGCGGTATATCTATATGAATAAACAAATCGAACAAGCCGCGATTATTGGTGGCGGAGTGATTGGTGGCGGTTGGGTCGCACGTTTCTTGCTTATGGGAATTGATGTCAACGTATTTGACCCAGACCCAGAAGCGGAACGCAAGATAGGTGAAGTCTTAAACAATGCTCGCCGTTCGTTACCAGCACTTTACGACCATCGCTTACCAAAAGAGGGGCGCTTGCAGTTTGTTGATTCTTTGGAGCAAGCAGTCGTTTCTGCGCAATGGATTGGGGAATGTGTACCTGAGCGTTTGGAGTTAAAACAAAAAGTAATTGCCGACATTCAAACATATTGCTCGGCCGATTCAATTGTTGCTTCGTCTACTTCCGGTTTTAAACCTTCTGAATTGCAAGACGGCGCGCCAAACCCGAAACAAATTCTTGTTGCGCACCCGTTTAATCCAGTTTATCTGATTCCGCTAGTGGAACTCGTTGGTGATCAAAAGACGTGTGAAGACGCCTGCCAGATTTTAACAATGCTGGGTTTTCAGCCCTTAGTGGTGCGTAAAGAAATAGATGCGCATATAGCAGACCGTCTACTTGAGGCTGTTTGGCGAGAGGGTTTATGGCTGGTCAACGATGGTATTGCCACCACACAAGAAATCGACGATGCCATTTCTTATGGGTTTGGCTTACGCTGGGCGCAAATGGGGCTGTTTGAAACGTATCGAATCGCCGGTGGCGAGGCGGGCATGGCGCATTTTATTAAACAGTTTGGCCCTGCGCTTGAATGGCCTTGGACTAAGCTAATGGACGTGCCCGAGTTAACGGATGAATTAATTAATAAAATTGCCAGTCAATCCGATCAGCACTCCGGCAAATATTCTATTAGAGAACTGGAACGGATTCGCGACGATAATTTAGTTGCAATGATGCGCGCATTAAAGGGTCGTGATTGGGGCGCAGGGGGTCTACTTAACAAGGTAGACAAAGCGCTTAAAGCCGATGCACGGTTATCAAGGACAGAGCTGCCAATTACGATTGAACGTGTTATCCCAGTAGACTGGACAGACTACAATGGCCATATGAACGACAGTCGCTATTGCGATGTGTTTTCAACCGCAGCAGACGCTCTAATGATGATGGTGGGCGCGAATCAAGAATACATTACCGCGGGCCATAGTTATTTTACGGTAGATCTACAAATATCCTATTTGCAAGAATGTCATGCAGGAGATGCCATTAAGGTGCGCAGTCGAATTGTACTAGCAGATGGCAAAAAGCTTAAATTAGAGCATCAGATGCTCACTGCCGATGAACATGAAACTGTCTTAGCAAGCTGCGAGCAATTTTTATTGCATGTCAGTTTAACGACACGCCAGTCGTGTGAGCCTGTGTCGCCAGTTGCGCAGCAACTAACCGTGATGGCAGAAGAGCATGCAGCTTTATCACTTTAACGTATTGAACATAAAAATAACTTCCTAATTGGATAGCTTGAAAACTATGAATTTTGAATTAAGCGAAGAACAAAATTTAATCGTAGAAACAACGCGCGCCTTTGTTGAAAATGAACTTTATCCACACGAGGCTGAATTAGAAGCAACAGGCGTGTTGCACGATGACTTAGCCAATGAATTAAAACAAAAGGCCATTGCCGCAGGCTTATATGCAGCCAATATTCCAGCTGAATTTGGTGGTGCGGGCTTAGACACACCAACGTGGTTGTTGTACGAGCGAGAGTTAGGTAAGACAAGTTATGCATTACATTGGACTTGCGTTGCGCGACCATCAAATATTTTATGTGCTGGCACAGCTGAACAGCGAGAAAAATACTTAGAACCTTGCATACGTGGTGAAAAAAGCGATTGCTTAGCAATGACCGAACCCGACGCAGGGTCAGATCTGCGTGGCATGCGTGCCACAGCAAAACAAGATGGCGATGACTGGATACTTAACGGCACTAAACATTTTATTAGTCATGCGGATTCGGCTGATTTCACAATCACCTTTATGGCCACTGGCGAAGAACAAACGGCACGTGGACCAAAGAAGTTGATCACCGCATTCTTTGTGGACCACGATAACCTTGGACTGACTATTCGCGACGGTTATCAAAATGTGTCGCACAGGGGCTATACCAATTCAATATTAGAATTCGATAATTGTCGCATACCTAAATCGGCCATGCTGGGTGAGTTACACCAAGGCTTTGATGTTGCAAATACATGGCTTGGTGCAACTCGGCTGCAAGTGGGTGCTACCTGTTTGGGGCGTGCGCAGCGCGCCTTTGATTTGGCTGTAGAGTATGCCGCGCAGCGTCAGCAATTTAACCAGCCAATTGGTAAATTCCAAGGTGTGTCGTTCAAACTTGCTGATATGGCGACCGAGATGAAAGCGGCTCAATTAATGGTGATGGAAGCTGGCTGGAAAGTAGACCAAGGTACCTGTACTGACGCAGATATGGCGATGGCAAAATTAAAAGCCACTGAAATGTTAGCAATGGTTGCCGACGAGGCGATTCAAATACATGGCGGCATGGGCTTGATGACAGAGCTACCGTTAGAACGTATCTGGCGTGATGCACGCATTGAGCGTATTTGGGAGGGCACGTCGGAGATCCAGCGACACATTATTTCACGTAGCTTGTTACGACCTTTAGGTGCTTGAGTTTTTATGAACTGCTTAATTGAGATTTCATAATTATGCGACCTCTGCAACGATTCTTTCAAGCACGCAGTATTGCAGTCGTCGGTGGGGCATGGGCGGAAAACGCGATTAAACAATTATTGAAGTCAAATTATCAAGGCGATATTTGGCCAGTTCATCCGCAACACAGTGACACTCAAGGGTTAAAAACGTTTAAGCAACTCAGCGACTTGCCTGCTGTTCCTGATGCCACATTCTTGGGGGTTAACCGCCTGCAAACAATCGAAATGGTCAAACAGTTATCCGCTATTGGTGCTGGCGGCGCGATCTGTTTTGCCAGCGGTTTTAAAGAGGCTCAGCAGCAATTGGAAGCTGACCAGCAAACAGATTTGCAAGCCGAGTTGCTCGAAGCCGCGGGTGACATGCCGATACTAGGGCCAAACTGTTATGGTTTTTTGAATTACCTCGATAATGTCACGCTATGGCCTGACCAGCATGGCGGGCGAGCATTGGGTGATCAACAACAGGGGGTTGCAATTATTGCCCAATCTTCAAATATAGCAATCAATCTCACAATGCAGCGGCGTGCTTTAGCTATTTCGCATGTGTTTACCGTGGGCAATCAAGCCATGATTAGTGTGAGTCAGCTAATAGAAGAAATGGTACTAGATGATCGTGTAAGAGCCATTGGTTTGTATTTGGAGGGGGTTGATGATCTTGCCCGTTTTGTTGCTGCGGCTAAGCTGGCGCAAGCGGCTAATAAGCCCATAGTTGCGATAAAGATCGGTAAATCAGAGAAATCACGACTTGCTTGTCTTACCCACACAGCATCATTGACAGGGGCATCGTCAGCCAGTAGTGCAATGCTTAAGCGCTTAGGAATCGTAGAAGTAGATGGTCTTGATGTTTTTCTTGAAACTTTAAAGTTGTTGCATCACTTTGGGCCTGACTTAGGCCCTGTGAAAGGTGACAAAATTGTCTCGGTATCTTGCTCTGGTGGTGAGGCCAGTTTAATGGCTGACTTAGCCGAGGGCAGTAAGATCAATTATGCGGACTTCAGTACGACACAAAAACAGCAACTTGAATCAATTTTAGGGTCTAAAGTTGGCTTGGCAAACCCGCTTGATTACCACACATATATTTGGGGTGATGTTGCTATGATGACAGACTGCTTTAGTGTGGTTGCCTCAGGTGAGTTTGATTTATCCGTATTTGTATTGGATACACCGCGAGAAGATGTCTGCGCTACCCAAGGCCACGAGTGCGCAATTGAAAGTATTATTGCCGCTAAGAAGCAAACCAAAGCACCGATTGCGGTATTAGCGTCCATGCCCGAAAACTTAAATGAAACCGTTAGCCAGCGTTTTATTGATGCCGGCGTTGTACCATTGCATGGTATGCCAACCGGGCTTGCTGCTATCTCGGCCTGTATTAAGCTGGGTCGTTATCTGAATGACTCAGGTGATCTTTGGATTTCTAGAAACGTAAATAAAAATAATGCTTTAAACTCTTTATCACATCAAGAATCATCACCGCGAGAAACCAGAATTCTAGACGAAGTGGCAGCTAAGCAAGTGCTGGCTTCGTTTGGCTTGAATGTTCCGAAAGGGCAGGTGTTTGGCTCTGCGAAAGACGTTACCGATGCCAGCAGCCAACTTTCGTATCCTGTTGTGATAAAAGCATTAGGGTTTGCACATAAAACCGAAGCGAACGCAGTACGCATTAACATAACATCGGCCGATCAATTAACGCGTGCTGTTGATGAGCTGCCAAGTGCTGTCAGTGGTTATTTAGTCGAGCAAATGGTGTTAGATAAATGTGTGGAGTTACTGATAGGAATTACGGTTGATGAAACTGGGGTTGTATTGCTGACCTTGGGAGCCGGTGGCGTACTTACCGAAGTATTATCAGATACGGTTTCGCTTGCCTTACCGGTTACGGATGGGCAGATACTGTATGCATTGAATAGTCTACAATGTTCGCCATTACTCGGTGAATACAGAGGGGCTGAACCCGCCAATATGGATGCAATTGTTGACTCGGTTCAAGC
Organism: uncultured Gammaproteobacteria bacterium; assembly: GCA_964578035.1. GTDB lineage: Bacteria > Pseudomonadota > Gammaproteobacteria > Arenicellales > Arenicellaceae > Arenicella. The sequence continues at coordinate 12,588 of CAZOBR010000041.1, read as the reverse complement.
GGTCTGCGCTTATGCACATGCAAATATAGATTCGTTAGTGGAGTTAGATATTAACCCGCTTATTGTTGGTTCTGAGCGATCTATCGCGGCCGACGCACTTATTATTGTCAGAGGAGACGTGTGATGTCTAACTTTATCAAAACGCAAATCGATGGCCATGTTTTAGAGGTTACGATCGATAAACCAAAAGCCAATGCTATTGATCTGGCAACCAGCCGAGAAATGGGGCAAGTATTTGCAGACTTTAGAGACAATGCTGAGCTGCGTGTTGCGATTGTAACTGCTGCAAGCGAGAAGTTCTTTTGCCCAGGCTGGGATTTAAAAGCCGCTGCCGATGGTGATGAGGTTGATGGTGATTATGGCGTGGGTGGCTTTGGTGGTATGCAAGAATTACCACGATTAAATAAGCCAATTATTTGCGCTGTTAATGGTATTTGTTGTGGTGGGGGGCTAGAGATAGCCTTATCCACTGATATCATTCTGGCCGCAGAACACGCCACGTTTGCGCTACCTGAAATTAATTCAGGCACTATCGCCGATGCAGCATCTATTAAACTACCAAAACGCATTCCGTATCATATTGCGATGGAAATGTTATTAACCGGTCGTTGGTTAGACGCCCAAGAGGCGCATCGTTGGGGGTTTGTGAATCAAGTTGTCGCTGCCGATCAACTAATGAATAAAGCGAGAGAAATGGCAAAACATATAGCTGCTGGCCCGCCTTTGGTAATGGCGGCTATTAAAGAGGTAGTGCGCGACGCGGAAGATTCAAAGTTTCAAGATTGCATGAACAGAGTCACCACGCGGCAACTGCAAACAGTTGATACCTTATATTCCAGCGAAGATCTGCGTGAAGGTTTTGCTGCGTTTGCCGAAAAACGTCAACCCAAGTGGAAAGGGCGTTAGCGGAAAGGGCGCTAGTCAATTATTTTCTGCCCCGATTATGTTGTCGATCATTTGGCTATGTTAGGCTGTGATCAGATTGACTGAGGGCGATAAATGATTGCAAAAAAAGTGCCCATGTTAGGCTCGTGGGGTGTCGGTAAAACGAGTTTGGTTCGACAAATTGTTGAAAATGTATTTGATGATAATTATTTATCAACCTTAGGTGTTAACGTTGATAAAAAAGCACTTCTAATTGAAAAACAAGAAGTTACGTTAATGTTGTGGGATGTGGCTGGCTCAGAAAATGAGTTCAGCGTGCCGCTACATTATATTAAGGGCGCTTCGGCACTAATTTTAGTGGTTGATCGTACTCGAAGAGAATCACTTAATACGGCACTAAGCTTGTTAACACAAGTTCAGCAAGGGGTTGGCGAGCTACCTTTTGTTATTATGGCCAACAAATCGGATTTAGATTCGCAGTTGAGTGATCAGGATATTAATCGGGCGCTTGCATCCAATGCGTTGTTTCAGTCTACAACGTGGTTTTCAACCAGCGCAAAAACAGGTGAAAATGTTGAGTTAGCGTTTTCTGAAATTGCTAAATTGACGTTACCAAGTTAAGGGCTTTTGCCACGCTAAGGGCTTTTGCCACGCTAAGGGCTTTTGAGAAGCTAAGGGCTTTTGAGAAGCTAAGGGCTTTTGAGAAGCTAAAGGTTTTGCAAGATCCCTGCTTTATAAATCAATAATCGTTTCAGCTTTTGCCATTTCAAAATGGCGACCACTTTGCTCTGAGCGTTTTATCAGAGTTTCGTCTATCCAGTTACGTTCTGCCCAAGTCCTATTAGGATCATGATGCCCTATGTAGGTTCGGGCGATATTGCATTTTTCGGCCATTTCGGTCACATCTTCAATGCAGCTGTGCCCCCAGTCTTTTCTTGAAACACCTAACGGAGTGCCAATTCCTTGGTGGCCATCGTATTCGGCGCGTAAGAACTGTCCATCTCGGTACAGCACATCGGCGTTCATCGATAACTCTATCAAGCGTTGTTCTGCTTCCAAGCTGGCAATTTGCAAAGGGTGATTAGGATCATCGCCATGACGCAATTCGTGGTCAGTGCAGTAAATAAATACCTTGCCGTTATGTTCAATGCGGTACGCCAAGCAAGGGTCAGGGTGAAACACTTCAAACGGTTGTATGCGCGTCTTACCAATAACAATAGCTTGCTTTACATCATGGTATTTGCCAACCGTTGGGTCTGGATCGTTTGGGTCAGGCGGATTAGTAGTTAAATCGCGAATTTCCGTTGAATCAAAATTGGCTGGCATTAACTGATACGTTAAAGGCGTTTGAATACCTTTCAGATCCATATCAATTTGATGCGAGAAAATACCAAGATTTTGATCAAGCGATTTTAGAAATTGATAGTTAGCGGCAATATGAATGTGATTTCTTGGATCAAAGCAGACTTCTGCTTGATCAAAGCCCTCGGTGTGATCATAGTGCGCGTGGCTACCAAAAATATACAAATGGCGTTCTTCTTTTTCACCCCATTTGCGCATGATGTCGCTGGCACAAATACGGAATCCGCTGCCGCAGTCAAATACCAGATCATAACCGTCGGATGTTTCTATTCTAAAGCAGGTTGTCCAACCGCCGTAGATGCGTTGTTCTTGATGCTCTAAAGAGGAGTGATACGCTTCAAGTGTTTGTTGATTAATTGGCCCGCCAATAATATCTTCAACACCGCAGTCTAGTTTACCGTTGCGTTGTTCCTTTTCCATACGCTTGAAAACTTCTTCGAGCATGTGAATTTCAGTGCGCTGTCTAATTTCCGCGCGTTCAGCTTTGGCTGGAAAAATAGAACCACTCCCTTGAATACCATAGAAATGGATGCGCAAATTGTCGATCGGTTCACTCATTATAAATTTCAGCTGCTGTCTTTATCTTATTCGTAAAGTTATGCACGTCTGGGATCAAAGCATAAACTATTCTTCAATAGCTTGGTATGTCACTGCTTTTAAATCATATCGCAGTGGCCATGGAGCGTTATACAGTTGCACTAATGCAATCGCGATTAACTGCTCTTCAGGGTCTATCCAAAACTTTGTACCGGCAAGTCCAGCCCATGATAGCTCACCTTTTGATGATATGGCGGGCATTAATTCAGGATTTGTTACAACACCGTATCCCAACGCCATGGTTTGTCCGCCATGCAAATTGTGTACTCCCACAGAGCGAACTTGTGGCGTCATATGAGGCAAGCTTAAATATTCAATTGTTTTTGGGCTAAGCAACCGAGCACCATCAAGCTGCCCACCGTTTAATACCATTTGCGAAAAACGAAAATAATCGTGAGCCGTAGAAATTAAACCGCCGCCACCTGTGAACAAGCTTACCTTAGTAAAGTCTAATGATCGTTCTGGCGGTACAGTAGCAATTACATTGTTACTTGCATCCCAAGTTTGATCATCGGCTAAACGGCTCTGTTTATCTGCGGGTAATTCAAAAAAAGTATCTTGCATTTTCAGTGGTTCAAAAATGCGTTCTTTAAAGAATACATCAAGCGGCATACCGCTCAGTTTTTCAATGACTGCGCCGACCACATCTAGCCCCACGCTGTAATGATAACGTTCGCCTGGCTCGTAGCGTAATGGCAGCTTTGCTAATTCGTCTGTAAAAACTTGAAGGTTTGGCGCGTTGAATAAGTTTGCTTTTTGATACAAAACATCAACAGGGTCTTGAGCATTAAAGCCATAGCTCAGTCCGGCACTGTGCATAAACAGCTGGCGCATTAGCATCGGTGACTTAGGTGTGTTCAACTCACCGTCAACCCATACTTTTTGGTCTGCGAATTCAGGCAAATACTTACTCACAGGATCGTTCATATGGAACTTGCCTTGTTCGTATAACATCATTGCCGCAATGGTTGTGATTGGCTTAGTCATTGAGTAAATGCGAAACAAAGTATCGGTCTTCATTGGCGTTTGGTTATCCACTCCAAGAGTGCCTTGAGCGTTTAAGTGCACAATTTTGCCTTTGCGCGCGACCAGTGTGACGATGCCTGAGTATTTTTTGTCGACAATATATTGCGACGCTAATTGATCAACCTTTTGTAGCCGCTCGCTCGACATCCCGACAGACTCTGCCTTGGCGAGCCGAGGTGTTTTAGCATAGGCGATGTTAAGGCAAGACAAGCCTAAGAAAATGATGGTTAAGCGGTTAAAATTCATTTGGATTCATTTAATTTGAGTGATGAAGTTTCGTTATCGCTCCATCTTGTCACAAAGTAGTGATAGCATGATGAAAAAATATCATAAAAAGGCACTCGAAAATGACCGAGACAACAAACTCTCAAACCGTAAGCCAACAATCTAGCCGAGATTCACTGAAAAGGCGTTATATAAAACTGGCTGTATTGGTGATCGTTGCTGGTAATATTTACCCATTAATTTACTTACGGCAAAACTTTGAAGTCAGCATTCTTGAATCATTTGGCATGACGTCGAACCAACTTGGGCAGAACTATGCAATGTTAGGCGTGCTTTATATGATTACCTATTTGCCCAGCGGTTGGCTGGCGGATCGAGTGGCGCCGCGTATTTTAATGTCGTTTTCCCTATTGTTTGCTGGGTTGTTGGGTGTTTGGTTTGCGAGTTTGCCTTCTTTTCAGGCAACACAAATTATTTTTGCCGGTTGGGGTATCGCTGCGGGTCTAACATTTTGGTCGGCTTTAATTAAAGCCACGACCTTGCTTGCTAAACCAGAAGAGCAGGGGCGCTTTTTTGGTATTTTAGACGGTGGCCGTGGACTAGTTGAAGCAATTCTGGCGACAATTGCCGTCGGAATGTTTGCTTATTTCACCAATGATCTAAACGAAGACACGCCAACGGCTTTAGTCAAAGTTATTTGGTTGTATGTTGGCATGATGCTGGTGTTAGCACCAATATCGTTCTTTGTATTAAACGAGCCTTTACCAGAGGGTGATAAGCAAACGACACAAAAGCACTCTTCATCTAATGTGATTGCTGATTTAAAAATACTTGCCAGTAAGCCAGAGGTTTGGTTATGCGCGATCTGCATTTTAACGGGCTATCAACTATTTTGGGCAACCTATTCATTTTCTGCTTATATGCAAGTTCACTATGGGCTCACGGCGGTTGCTGTTGGTTCAATAACCGTAGCAAAATTATGGATGCGACCAATCGGCGCGGCGGCGGCAGGCTTTGCCGGTGATTTTCTGAATCGGGAAAAAGTTTTGGGTATATTGCTGGTGCTTTCATCTATCGCTTTGGCCTCCTTGTCGGTTATGCCGGTAACAATTGGTTCTATTGCTTTACTGGCGATTGTCTTAGTTATTGGTTTGCTCACTTACGCAGTACGCGGTATTTTTTGGTCTACGCTAGAGAGCTGTCAAATTTCAAATAGCATCAAAGGTCTCGCAATTGGTTTGATTTCATTGATTGGCTACTCGCCTGATGTCTATCTACCATTACTGAGCAACTACCTATTTGAGCAATATCCAGGCAAAACAGGCTATACAATCTATTTTAATATCATAGCGGTTATGGGGCTGATGGGGGCATTTGCCGCATGGGAGTTAAGGCGCAGGGTTAACTAGCGATCGGTTTAATTGCTTACTAAAGCAAGTGCCTATAGAAATTTTAACACTGTTGCTCAATAGCGATTTTAGGGGAATTGTTGTAGCCCGTACTTAAAGGTCATTAGATTATTTTTTGTCTATAGCTGTAAAAGCGATTGTCGAAAATGCGCGGCTCTAGTATCATGTAGAACCTTCTAGAGCACTGCGCAAAACTCATAGATTTTCTGTTCTCGCGTTTGCCAGCGTCTCTTGTTTTTCTTATGTTTTCTGGCTTTTCGACATCAATATTGTTTGATTTACGCTTGCAATATGTTTGATAAGCATTTGTTTTGTATAAGTATTTTTCTAAAGCTATACGTTTAATTACGTCGTTTATGTTAGCTACTACGTGGGCAAAATTCGTACGATGACCAAATATGTATTTATAACAGGTGGGGTGGTTTCTTCTCTTGGCAAAGGGATAGCAGCAGCGTCGCTGGCAACACTGCTTGAGTCACGAGGTTTGAAAGTTACTTTAATGAAACTTGACCCTTACATTAACGTGGATCCAGGCACTATGAGCCCGTTTCAACACGGAGAAGTATTTGTAACAGAAGACGGAGCCGAAACCGATTTAGATTTAGGTCACTATGAACGTTTTATTCGCACTACGTTATCGCAGCGTAATAATTTCACAACTGGCCGCATCTACGAGCGCGTATTAAAGAAAGAACGACGAGGCGATTATCTGGGCGGTACCGTGCAAGTGATTCCACACATCACCAATGAAATGAAAGACGCCATTGAAGCGGGTGCGGGTGATGTCGATGTTGCATTAGTTGAAATTGGTGGCACGGTGGGTGATATTGAATCACTCCCGTTTATGGAGGCCATTCGTCAGATGCGTATTGAAAAGGGCTTTGAGAATGTCATGTTTATGCACTTAACATTAGTGCCATACATTGCTGTTGCAGGTGAAATAAAAACCAAACCGACTCAACACTCGGTAAAAGAGTTGCGCAGTATTGGTATTCAGCCTGATATTTTGTTGTGCCGTGTGAGTGAGCCATTGCCCGAAGATGCCAAAAGCAAAATTGCCTTGTTTACGAACGTAGCAAAAGAGGCCGTTATCTCTGGCATTGATGTTGAAAATATTTATCAAATACCGCTTTTATATCGTGATCAAAAAGTTGATCAGTTGGTTGTTAATCATCTACGTTTAGACTGCCCACCTGCTGATTTAAGTGAGTGGGAGCGTGTAGTTGAGCGCAAAGCAAACCCAACAGGTGAAGTAACGATTGCTTTAGTAGGTAAATACATTGGCCTTACCGAGTCTTATAAGTCATTGTCAGAATCGTTAATTCACGCAGGTATTCAGACCTTAACCAAGGTCAATATCAACTATATTGACGCTGAAACCATCGAGAAAGATGGTGTGGAATGCTTGCATGGCAACGATGCAATTCTGGTTGCCGGTGGTTTTGGTGATCGTGGCACAGAAGGTAAAATACGGGCAGCGCAATATGCGCGCGAAAGCAAAACGCCATATTTAGGGATTTGTTTAGGCATGCAAGTTGCTGTCATTGACTATGCGCGAAACATCGCTGGTATGAAAGACGCCAATAGTAGCGAGTTCGATCAAAACACGCCTTACCCTGTGATTGCATTAATTACTGAATGGACAGACGAAGACGGTCAAGTTCAGCAACGCGATGAAAATTCAGACCTAGGTGGCACAATGCGTCTTGGTGGTCAAACCTGTCATTTAACCACTGGTTCTAAAGCGCGTGACGTATACGGTTCAGATTCAATTATTGAACGCCATCGTCACCGTTATGAATTTAACAATGTGTTACGCCCTCAGCTAGTTGAAGCAGGTTTGGTGATTGGTGGTGTGTCCGATGACGATTTAGTTGAAATGATTGAAATAAGCGATCATCCTTGGTTTGTTGGTGTGCAGTTTCATCCAGAATTTACCTCAAGCCCACGCGATGGGCACCCGCTGTTCTCGTCTTATATTGAAGCTGCGCGTGCGAATTCGTAGTAGATTTAAAAGTGATTTAAAACAGACTTATCGTCAATACAACCTTGTTATCAAAGCATTATGAAAATTGCAGGATTTGAAGTAGGGCTAGATCAGCCATTTTTTTTAATAGCAGGCCCGTGTGTGATTGAGTCGCGTGAGTTTGCTTTAGAAACGGCCAAAATGATTGCCGATATTACCGGTGAGTTAGGCATTAACACGCTTTATAAATCATCGTTTGATAAAGCTAATCGCACATCAGGTACTTCATTTCGTGGTCCGGGTGTCGAAGAAGGTTTAGAGATACTTGCTGAAGTTCGCGAGACGATTGGTATCCCAGTACTCACTGATGTACACACGCCCGAGCAAGTTATGCTGGCAGCAAAGTACGTGGATATGATTCAAACCCCTGCTTTTTTGTGCCGGCAAACTGACTTGATTGAAGCTGTCGGCGCCTGCGGTATTCCTGCGAACATAAAAAAAGGGCAGTTTTTGTCACCGCAAGAAATGGTGAATGTGACTAAAAAAGCCCAAGCCGCAGGTGGTACAGATCGTATTACGGTTTGCGAGCGGGGTGCCTCATTTGGCTATAACAATTTAGTTGTCGATATGCGTGGCTTAGCGGTCATGCGCAATACTGGTTGTCCTGTGGTATTTGATGCAACGCACTCAGTCCAATTACCGGGTGGTCAAGGTGATAAATCCGGCGGGCAACGTGAGTTTGTGCCTGTTTTAGCTCGCGCAGCAGTGGCGGCCGGTGTGTCTGGTCTGTTTATGGAAACACATCCAGACCCCGCAAATGCTAAAAGCGATGGCCCTAATGCTTGGCCAACACAACAATTAAAAGAACTATTAACAACTTTACAACAACTAGACCGTGCCACGAAAGCCACCAAGTTTAGTGACTCTGTGCTTTAGAGAGCGCAGATAACTTATTGTTATTTAATTAAATTTTAAGAGATTATTCATGTCTACCATTATTTCTATTTTAGCCCGCGAGATTCTTGATTCTCGTGGAAATCCAACAGTTGAAGCTGATGTTACATTAGCAGATGGCTCATTTGGCCGTGCGGCCGCTCCGTCTGGTGCATCCACCGGCTCTTTAGAAGCCCTCGAGTTGCGTGATGGTGATAAAAATCGTTACGTTGGTAAAGGTGTGACGCAAGCGGTTAATAATGCGAACACCGTTATTGCTGACGCACTGAAAGGTCAAGATGCATTGAATCAACGAGCGCTCGACCAAGTGATGTTAGACCTAGATGGCACTGAAAATAAATCTAACTTAGGTGCTAATGCAATTCTAGCGGTGTCACTTGCAGCGTCAAAAGCCGCAGCAGCCAGCAAAGGTGTACCTTTGTATGCGCATTACGCTGATTTGTTTGGTAACAGTGAGTATCAAATGCCTGTTCCGCAAATGAATGTGATTAACGGAGGTGAGCATGCTGACAACTCAATCGACTTTCAAGAGTTTATGATTTTGCCAACCGGCCTACCGAGTTTTGGTGAAGCTTTGCGTGCCGGTGCGGAAATTTTTCACAGCCTGAAGAAAGTATTGCACGATATGGGCTTAAGCACAGCGGTTGGTGACGAAGGTGGTTTTGCACCTAATTTAGAGTCTAATGAAGCGGCAGTAAAAATCTTAATGCAAGCCATTGAAAAAGCAGGTTACCGCGCTGGCGAAGAGATTATGATTGGCCTTGATGTGGCCAGTACCGAGTTTTACTCAGACGGGCAATACAAACTAGATGCCGAAGGTAAGTCATTGAACTCAAAAGAGTTTGCTGCTTATCTTGAAGATTGGGTGCGTAAATACCCAATTATCACAATTGAAGACGGTATGGCCGAAGACGATTGGGATGGCTGGGCAGATCTAACGGCTCGTGTTGGCAAGGATATTCAATTAACGGGTGATGATTTATTCGTTACTAATACCAAAATCTTGCAAAAGGGTATCGATTTGGGAGTTGGTAATTCAATTTTGATTAAGTTCAACCAAATTGGCTCGCTGACTGAAACCATGGACGCGATTCAAATGGCGCATGACGCAGGTTACAAAGCAACAATCTCACATCGCTCTGGTGAAACCGAAGATACAACTATCGCAGACTTGGCGGTTGCGACTGCAGCAGGGCAAATTAAAACCGGTTCTTTGTGCCGCTCTGACCGCGTTGCCAAATACAACCAACTACTGCGCATTGAGCAAGAGTTAGGCGATAAGGCGGTTTACCTTGGTAAGAAGGTGTTTTCATAAGCTCCAATTAGTTAATTTCTATCCTAACTTTGTCACTTGCCGTGAGGCGTTACTTTCTTTTGCTTGTGCAAAAGAAAGTAAGCAAAGAAAAGCACGCTCTGTAGTTGCTTAATTCAAGCGCTTGCTTATTTCCTTCAGTAAAAGTCGGCCTGATACGCCATCCAAGCGTGCAGGCCTAAAATCACATCCCAACTATTTTTTGTTTTACAGAATGAAAACGCGCTTGGCGTAACTAACGAGGCAGTAACCCGTGTTACGGCGTAATTAATGAATATTTTTCGATTTAAAATGTCATTTTTAAGATAAATGACAAACTTTTACCTTATGATTAACAGATTATGTCATTCGCCGATTTAGGTCTTTCCAAAGCACTGCTTGAAGCAATTGCCCAGCAGGGTTATACCGAACCATCACCCATTCAAGTGCAAGCGATTCCTGAAGTTATTCAGGGTAGGGATGTGATGGCGGCTGCGCAAACGGGTACAGGAAAAACTGCAGGTTTTACGTTGCCGATTTTGCATCGCTTAATGGAGCTGCCAAAACCCACCAGCGGAGGCAATCAAGCGCGCGTGCTTATTTTAACGCCAACTCGAGAGCTGGCCGCGCAAGTTGCAGCCAGTGTGGATACTTACGGTCAAAACCTACCTATTAAAACTGCTGTCGTATTTGGTGGTGTTAGCATTAACCCGCAGATGAAACGCCTGCGTGGTGGTGTTGATGTGCTTATTGCCACACCCGGTCGCCTATTGGACTTGCATAGTCAAAAGGCCATTCAGTTTGATAAGTTGAATGTATTAGTGTTAGACGAAGCCGATCGCATGCTCGATATGGGGTTTATTCATGACATCAAGCGTATTATCAAATTGCTACCTAAAAAGCGCCAAACCTTGTTGTTTTCAGCCACGTTTTCGAATGAAATTCGTGAGCTCGCCAGAACCATTGTTTACAAACCTGTAGAGGTTTCAGTAACACCCGCTAACAGCACGGTGGATGCGGTAGACCAATGTTTGATTGCCGTTGAAAAAAGCGATAAATCAAATGTATTAACGCGTTTAATTAAAGAGAATGACTGGTTTCAAGTGTTGGTGTTTTCTCGCACCAAACATGGTGCCAACCGTCTGGCGAAACAATTAAGTAATCGCGGTATTGAAGCGTCCGCGATTCATGGTAATAAAAGTCAAGGTGCTCGAACGCGTGCGTTAGCGGAATTTAAGGCTAGTAAGGTTCGCGTGTTGGTGGCAACTGATATTGCCGCACGAGGCATTGATATTGATCAGTTGCCACACGTGGTTAATTTTGATTTGCCGCAAGTTGCTGAAGACTATGTGCATCGTATTGGTCGCACTGGCCGCGCGGGTGCAACAGGTGAGGCGGTGTCTTTGGTGAGTCATGACGAGTTTAAATTGTTATGCGATATAGAGCGCTTAATTAAAAAAACCATCCCACGTCAAATGTTAGATGGTTATGAGCCATTGAATGAATTGCCGGCATCCAAAGGCGATTTTCGAGATTTAAAAGTTAAAAAACCTAAGAAAGCAAAACAACAGAAAGCAAAAAAGCAAAACCGCCAAAGTAATAAGCCAGGCCCAGCGAAGCAGGGTGGGCAACGTAAACGCACTGCTGAATCTGATAAACGGTCAAGCGGTGCGCCTAAATCAAGCGGTGCGCCCAAATTAAACGGTGCGCCCAAATTAAACGGTGCGCCCAAATTAAACGGTGCGCCTAAATTAAAAGCTGGTGCTGCTAATAATGATCGTAATACTAGAAGCGACAATAAACCGAATAAATCACGTCGTAGACGTCGCCCGTCTAATAGAAAACCGTCTGGCAACCATAATTAGTTATCTGTGAACAACAAATAAATAGTTAAGTCCATTCTCGAATTGGCGCATGCCCAACAAAGTTGTTTGGCGTAAGTATGGTGTCCTCAGAAAACAGACGCATATCTGGGTAATCCAAGGTGTAGTGCAAGCCTCGACTTTCTTTGCGAGCCAATGCACACTCAATGGTTAAAGCAGCAATCGTCACAAGGTTACGCAGTTCGATTAAATCGTTATTAACTCGGAAGTTTCCATAGTAGTCAACGATTTCTTCCTGTAACAAGTTCACGCGATTTTGGGCTCGTTGAAGGCGTTTATTAGTGCGCACAATGCCTACGTAGTCCCACATAAAGCGACGCAGTTCATCCCAGTTATGCGATACCACAATCTGCTCATCTGGGTCAGCCACACGGCTTTCATCCCATAATGGTAAGTCAGGTATGTCGCGTTTACCTTTACTTAAGCGATCAGCTATATCTTTTGCGGCAGACTCTGCAATAACTAAACATTCAAGCAATGAATTACTGGCAAGACGATTCGCACCGTGTAAACCTGTGCAGCTGCTTTCACCAACGGCATATAAACGTTTCATATCAGTTCGACCACGCAAATCAGTTAACACACCGCCACAGGTGTAATGCGCCGCTGGCACAACCGGAATGGGTTGTTTAGTCATGTCGTAGCCATATTTTTGGCAGCTTTGCGCAATGTTTGGAAAGTGATCTAAAATAAATTCTGGGTCTTTATGGCTAATATCTAAAAAGACAGAATCGAATCCACCTTTCTTCATCTCATAGTCAATTGCGCGAGCCACAATGTCGCGTGGTGCTAATTCGGCAAGCTCATGGTGAGCGTCCATAAAGCGGTCGCCATTGGGTAAGCGTAATAAGCCACCTTCGCCTCGCACGGCTTCAGAAATGAGTGAGCCTTTCGCATACGGGTGATACAAGCAAGTTGGATGGAACTGTACAAATTCCATATTAGCGATACGGCAGCCGGCACGCCAAGCCATAGCAATGCCATCACCCG
>CAZOBR010000040.1:5562-18241 GCA_964578035.1 uncultured Gammaproteobacteria bacterium | reverse complement strand
AAAACGAACCAATTGGCGCACCAGAGGCAACCTCGAGTAACGCTGTTGGGCCAAAAGCTGCCACCGGGCTAGCAGCAAAAATTGGCGCAAGAGGACTATTGGCTAGACCGATATCAAAAAAGGATCGGAACTGTGAGCCCAATAACACTGACGTATCTTGGTCGATTGATTCGTCAAAATATAAGCCGCCGACTAACCAGTCAATCGGGCCATCCGTTGTAGAGGCAATACGAAACTCTGACGTAAACGTGTCAATATTAATGTCGTTAGTATTACCATTGGTGAGATCAGCGCTACTGAAGTCAACGTCTTGCGTGTCGAATGCATCACTGTTACGAAATGCCACAATAGAGGTAACGGTAAAACCATCGAAATCAATATCTGTTTGCGCTGAGATACCGTAGTTTGACACTTCGTTTGTTGATGGGTCATCTAAGAAACCAAACAAAGCCGATGGGTCATTCGGTACTAATTGACCACCAATCGCATTAATCGCACCTGTTGCCGGGCCAGATAAAATATTTACCACGCCACAGCATTCTTCATCAAACTCATCGTAATCAGCAATAACTCGAACACTAGTTCGATCGCTTGGTGTCCAAGCCAGTTGACCACGTACAGAAAAACGGTCACGGCCGTTTAGTTCGGTACCCAGCGTACGGTTTTCAAAGTAACCATCACGCTCGTTGTAAGAACCGGCAATGTCAAACGCCAAGTTGTCGTTGATAGCGCCTTCATACAAACCTTTAATTACCAGCGCACCAAAGTTACCAAAGCTGCCAGAAATAAAGCCACTTGACTCACCTGATGGTGTAGGCGTAACAACGCTCACAACACCGGCCGATGCGTTTTTACCAAACAAGGTGTTTTGTGGGCCACTCAAGACTTCTACACGTTCTAATCGCGGCAAATCCGAAATAGCAGAGGCAGCACGCGAACGATAAACGCCATCAATAAAAATACCAACCGACGGCTCAATACCGACATTGTTTGCACCGTTACCAAAGCCACGAATACTGAAGCTTGAGTTACGACTAAGTTGTAATTGTGATACACGTAAAGACGGCACAACAGTTTGCAAGTCAAGTAAATCTTGTATTTGCGCTTTTTCGATGGTGTCAGCCGTGGTTACGGTAACCGCAATTGGGACTTCTTGCAGTGTTGATGCACGCTTAGATGCGGTCACAACAATCTCCTCTAATTGCGCACTCGCAGGCATTGCGATTGGCAGTGCTAGCATCGATGCCAGCAGTAGTTTATTTACTCTCATAGATATACCTTGTAATAGTTTTTAGTTTAAATACTTTCATTTATTGCATTAATTGCAGTGTTGAACCGTTCTTATCTAATGCATTGTGAATGACTACATAATTTATGACTGTTTTTCATGTAAATTGAGTGTTTATAAATAAACACTTGACTATCTATTCCCTAAACTAACAGGAATATGTGTAGATATAGTCAACGCCCTTAATATAACATACAATTTGTCTAAAAGAATTCATTTAAAATCAAATTATGGTTATTTCATTACAAAACATTGCATTTTATATCAAAGGCTTACAAAGGTTTTTTCTGTACTTTTGTACATTAGTTATTGGTAGTACAAATGCATTTTCAGAGCCAGAAAATACAACAAATGATTTAGAGCTTTTAGAACAAGGAATTGAGGTTGGTGAGACATCCTTTGATGATCTGGTACCTGAAGCTAAAAAAAAGATCCGATGGTTTAATAACGCCAAAGTTAAAACTGATATATCCATCATATACTTACATGGTTTTTCTGCGTCCAGACAAGAGATAAGTCCAGTGACCGAGCGGGTTGCAGATAAACTTGGCGCCAACGCATTTTACACTCGCCTTGCAGGTCATGGGCGCAGCAGTGACGCGATGGCCGAAGCAACGGTTGATGCGTGGAAACAAGACGCCGAAGAAGCATTTAATATAGCGAATAAAATTGGCAATAAAGTAATTGTTGTTAGCACTTCAACCGGAGCTACCCTAGCAACATGGGCAGCAACACAAGGGTTTTCATCAAGTATAATTGCTAACATCATGATTTCGCCAAATTTTGGTATTGCTAATCGATCTGGCGAGATCGTTCGTTGGCCTTTGGGTTTAAAGTTTGCAAAATTAGTCAGCGGTGACTATCGCTCGTTTGAACCACGTACCGAGTCACATCGTTTATTTTGGACTGAGCGCTATCCAATGGAAGCCTTGGTGCCGATGGTAAGGCTGGTTGATGAAGTTGCCGAGCTGGATAAGTCAACGATTGCAGTACCACAACTATTGATTTACTCACCCAACGATACAGTTATTAACGTAGACAAAGTCTTGAGTACTGCTGAGCAATTTGTTAATTCTGAAACAACATTGTCGCCATTCACTACGTCAGAAGATGCTGGCCAACATGTATTGGCAGGTGATGCCTGCTCACCTGCCTCAAACGATGACATGGTTGCGCTCGTTTATAACTTCATTGTTAAAGCAATCAACTTAGATAGTTAAAACAGATAAGCTAGTGAAAATACACACGCTAGCTTAGCCAAACTCGAGCATTTCGAAACATCCGCATCCATGGGCCATAATCACCCCATGACGAGTCACGCCATGAGTTTGTGGCAGCACGAAAGATACGCTCAGGGTGCGGCATCATAATGGTCACTCGACCATCGGCATTAGTTAAACCCGCCACACCATTAGGTGAACCATTCGGGTTCGCCGGATAAGCTTCAGTTGTTGCGCCAGTGTAATCGATGTACGAAAGCGCCAAACCTTGACTTAACGATTGGTTATTTGCGTACTCTGCACGCCCTTCTCCATGAGCAACCACAACTGGCAATTGAGAACCTTGCATACCATCAAGTAAAACAGAGTTTGTCGTTTCGCTGATTTGTGTTTGCACTAAGCGCGCCTCAAATTGCTCAGACTTATTCCTTACAAAATGTGGCCAGTGCTCTGCGCCTGGAATAATCTCTTTTAGATTAGACATCATTTGGCAACCATTACATATACCTAAAGCAAATGCATTGTCCCGTTCAAAATAGGCGCTGAAAGCATCTCGAACTCGGGGATTAAACAGAATCGACTTTGCCCAGCCCTCACCAGCACCTAAAACATCACCATATGAGAAACCACCACACGCAACTAAACCTTGAAAATCACCCAAATTAACGCGTTGCTCATTGATATCAGTCATCGTTACGTCTTGCGCAATAAAGCCTGTTTGAGTGAATGCCGCACCCATTTCAATATGCCCATTAACACCTTGTTCGCGTAAAATTGCAATACGCGGTTTTTGCAAATTGATAAATGGTGCACTTACGTCGTCATTTACATCAAAGCTTAACTTTGAGAAAAGACCATTGTCTTGCGTATCTAGCAAGCGATCATATTCTTGCTGCGCGCAACTCGGGTTATCTCGCAAGCTTTGCATGTGATAGCTGGTTTCCGACCAAGTACGGTGTAAATCAACTCTGGAAGAACTGAACAGTGATTCACCATTTATACGCACACTAATCGTCTTACCATTAACTGGTTTTGCGACCTCGCGAGTATGTGCAGTTAAATCAGCCTCCGCAATCAGCGCATCAAACTCTGCCCGATTCGCATCCGAAACTTGCACTAGCATACCCAACTCTTCATTAAACAAGCTAGCGAATACATCATCACTTTGTATGTCTATTGTTAAACCACAACGGCTGGCAAATGCCATTTCCAATGCGCAAACAATTAAACCACCGTCAGAGCGATCATGGTATGCACTGATTAAACCTTTATCTAATAAAGCTTGCACAGCCTTAAAACCTCGCTTGAGTAACTCAGCTGAATCGACATCGGGCGTTTGAGTACCAACTTGTTGATACACTTGCGCCAAAGCTGAGCATGCAAGGCGCTGCTGACCACCAGATAAATCAATCAACATTAGCGACGACTTTTCTAATGGCGCAAGCATTACAGGTGTCAGTGTTTTATTGACATCAACAACCGGTGCGAAAGCACTAATCACACAAGAAACAGGCGAGGTAACGCTGTGTTCATCGTGATTATCATCGCGCCAAACACTCTTCATTGACATTGAATCTTTACCAACAGGAATTGCGATGCCGAGTTCAGGACAAAGTTCCATACCAACAGCTTTAACTGTTTCATACAGTGCCGCATCATCGCCAGTATGGTTTGCTGCAGCCATCCAGTTTGCTGAGAGTTTCACTTCAGATAAATCGCGAATATTCGTTGCGGCTAAATTCGTTAATGCTTCGCCAATCGCCATACGGCCACTCGCAGGTGCATTCACTGAGGCGAGCGGCGTTCGCTCACCCATCGACATTGCCTCACCGGTGTTACCGGTATAGGCCGATGTGGTAACGGCGACATCGGCTACTGGAACTTGCCATGGGCCAACCATTTGATCACGCGCGATCATGCCAGTGACACTGCGATCACCAATTGTGATCAAGAAAGTTTTATCCGCCACACTTGGTAAACTCAAGACGCGATTTAACGCCTCAGGTAATTCAATATTAGCGAAATCCAGTTCTGGTGCTTTGCGATCAACACTGACGACATCTCGTAACATTTTTGGTGGTTTACCGAATAAGGTTTCCATCGGTAAATCGATCGGTGTTTGTTGGCGCTCAGAGCCATCAGCAAAAACGGGGTCTTCTAAAATCAATACCTCGTCATTCGTTGCTTGACCAACCACACAATACAAGCATCGTTCACGTGCACAAATGCTTTTAAATTCTTCGAGTCGCTCTGGCGCTACGGCCAATGTATAACGCTCTTGTGCTTCGTTACACCAAATTTGCATTGGTGACATGCCAGGCTCATCATTTAATACATCGCGTAAATTAAACTTACCACCACGACCTGCGTCGCCAATTAACTCTGGTAAAGCATTACACAAGCCACCCGCACCAATATCATGAATAGAGATAATTGGGTTGAGTTCGCCTTTTGCCCAGCAAACATCGATGACTTCTTGGCACCGACGTTGCATCTCTGGGTTACCACGCTGCACTGAAGCAAAATCAAGTTGCTCTGAACTTTGCCCAGAGGCAACACTCGATGCCGCACCACCACCTAAGCCAATCAACATAGCCGGGCCACCTAACACAATAATATAAGAACCATCCGGAATAATATTTTTTGCAACGTGTTGTTCACGAATATTGCCTAGACCACCCGCCAACATAATAGGTTTATGGTAACCACGAACATCTTTGTCATTGCTAATTGCTTGTTCATAAGTACGGAAATAACCAGCGATATTAGGACGACCAAACTCATTATTAAATGACGCGCCACCAATAGGCCCTTCCAACATAATTTGCAAAGGTGAGGCAATGCGGGCAGGTTTTGCTTCTGGGGTTTCCCATGGCCGTGGCGCATTTGGCAAACGTAAGTTAGAAACAGAGTAACCTGTTAAACCCGCTTTTGGTTTGGAACCACGACCTGTTGCGCCTTCATCACGAATCTCACCACCCGAACCTGTTGCCGCACCCGGAAATGGTGAGATGGCCGTTGGGTGATTGTGTGTTTCGACTTTACATAAAATATGAATCGCTTCTTCGTTTGCTTGATATTCCTTGGTATTTGGATCGGCAAAGAATCGCTCGCCTTGCGAACCAACCAATACAGATGAGTTATCCGAATACGCAACCAGAGTACCCTTTGGGTTTTGCATATGTGTTTCGCGAATCATACGAAACAGAGAGTGCTCTTTTGACTCGCCATCGACCACCCAATCTGCATTGAATATTTTATGACGACAGTGCTCAGAGTTAACTTGCGCAAACATCATCAACTCAACATCCGTTGGGTTTTTATTTAGCGCTGTGTATTGCTCAAGTAAATAGTCAATTTCGTCGCCTGATAAAGCAAGCCCTAAGTTCTCATTTGCGTCAACAAGTGCTTGTTTACCCTGTGTAAGCAGCGCCACTTCGAACAGCGCTTTAGGTGCTTCATCTGTAAACAGGCCTTCAGCCTGATTTAAATCAGTAATTACCGATTCTGTCATCGGATCATGTAAGTAAGCCGACAATGCCTCTAGCTCGGCACTATCAAGACTACCAAGCTCAGAACTGGATTGTATATAAAACGCAATACCACGTTCGACACGCGCGACCTTACTCAAACCACAATGTGCAACAATATCTGTGGCCTTAGTTGACCAAGGAGAAATCGTGCCAAAGCGCGGTAACACGTAAAGCCGCTGGCCTTCATGCTCAACATCCTTAGAACTAGGACCATAGCTCAATAATTGTTTGAGCTTGTCTAACTCTTGGGTATCGAGCGGCACATTTTGATCAACTAATTTAATTAAGTGTTGAAACTCAGTATCAATTGTTTGCACCATTGAAAACTGCGCTTGCACATTTTTCAATAACTTTTCGATTCTGAAATCAGAGTAGGCTTGGCTGCCTCTTAATCGCAACATAGTATTTCCTAATGCGGAGTAAAATTATTAGTAAAAATAAAACGCCAGATTGTCGGCGACAAATCTGGCGTTTACATTAAGCTGTTTTTCGTTAGCTAAATCTCAAGCCCAATTCGCTGCGCGACTTGCTCGTAGGCCTCAACAACGCCACCTAAACCTTTACGAAAACGATCTTTATCAAGTTTTTCACGCGTTTCAGCGTCCCAAATTCGGCAGCCATCAGGTGTAAATTCATCGCCTAAATAAATCTCAGTACCTTGACGGCCAAACTCTAATTTAAAATCCACTAGAATCATGCCAGCATCCGCAAACAGTTTGCTCAAAATTTGATTAACTTGAAAGGTGCGTTGTTTCATTATTTCAACGGCTTCGGCATCAGCCCAACCAAACGATTCGATATGATATTCGTTAATCATAGGATCATGAAGCGTGTCATTTTTTAAAAAAAACTCAAACGTGGGTGGATTTAAATCAACGCCATCTTCTACGCCTAAACGTTTACACATCGAACCTGAAGCAATGTTTCGGACCACACATTCTATTGGAAACATATCCAATTTACGCACCAACACTTCGTCGTCTGATAATTGTTCTAAAAAATGCGTTGCAATGCCCTGCTCTTCCAAATGCTTCATGATGTAAGCATTGAATTTATTATTGACCATGCCTTTACGATCAAGCTGTTCGATTTTTTCACCATCAAAAGCTGATGTATCATTACGAAAATAAAGAATTAATGCGTCATCACGATCACAGGTATAAACCGATTTGGCTTTACCGCTGTATAATTTTTCACCGCGTTGCATTTTGTCTCCAGTCAAAATTTAAATTGTGTAAGTTATTTTAATACCAGCTATAAACCGTTTATTGATTCAGCAGCCTTACGAAAACAGTATTTGCTGATTCAGCCGAAGCTTCAACGCCAGAGCGATCTAAGACTCTCACGGTAGTTGTCTCTCGCGAACTTGTTGCCAGCAATGCGCAATAGTCAGATTGTTTTTCAGCCTTGCGTGTAAAAATTGACCAGCGGCCGCTTTTAATAACGCCTTCGCCCGCCTCTATACCGCTACAACCGATTGAAAATCGACCGGCTTTTTTATTTCGTGCATGAACAGTTAAATCAGATTGAACTAATTTACCTTGTAAAAATTGCCATGCGGGTTCAGCATCGGCATTAATGCTTAAACGGGCAATACTTTTATTGGGAGAAATGATTTCTGTTTGAAGGTTTGACGCTAAATTAGTATCAGCTTGATTTTGCACATCTGTTTCTAACTGCGCAGCCGCTGTGTCAACCACATTTTCATCAACATTACTTAATGTCGCCTCCGGTTCAGCAATAGGAGAAATTATTTCTTCACTACGTTCATTAACTTGGTCCAACCCATCATCAATCGACGGTTGACTGACTTCGGCGGCAACAGCCGGTGCTGGTGGGTTATAAATAGGCGTTGAAGATTGTGAGGGCTTCTTTAAAGGTGGTAATGCACGTGCACTTTTATATTCTGCACTGTTATCTTTTGTCACCACATTTCTGCCGCCACACGCAGCAATACTTAGTACACATATAAGTAATACAAAATACCTCATCGGGCTGATCTCAAATATTTTTGATATCTTTTTCTTAACTGTTTTATTCGTTGTATTCACTGCTATTAAATTCACAGATTTTTTCCTCTAATCTAGCAACTTTTTAATACTTAATTAATACTAATTAATACTAGATTTATTAGTACTCGATTTTTTATTATGCTTTAGTAAAAATATTTTGCCAATCAAGACACTCCAGCCTCTTTCATAGCCGTATCAACTGCTAATTCCATCTCGGCTGACAATGCTGTTAATGGTAGCCTTAATACATTGGCAGTATAGCCCATTTTTGCCACTGCATACTTAACAGGGATCGGGTTTGATTCAACAAATAGACTCTCGTGTAGACCGCGTAGCTTTTGATCTATTGATTCAGCTTTAACAAAGTCATTAGCCAGCGCGGCTTCACACATTTGACTCATCAACTCGGGTGCTACATTTGCCGTAACAGAAATATCACCACGACCACCAAGCCTCATTAGTTCTAATGCCGTTGGATCATCACCAGAAAGTATCGAAAGTTTGTCGCCGCAACGATCGATCAATGCTTTACCCCGTTCTAAATCACCGGTTGCATCTTTACATGCAACGATATTATCAATTTCTGCCAATTGCACAATAATATCGTTGCTCATATCTGCCACTGTACGCCCTGGCACATTATACAAAATCTGAGGTATTGGCACTGCGTCAGCAATAGCACGATAATGCTGATAAAGACCCTGCTGTGTTGGTTTGTTGTAATACGGAACAACCAACAAAGCAGCATCTGCGCCTAGACGCTCAGCATGCTTAGTAAGGTGAATCGCTTCTTGAGTTGAATTCGCACCAGTGCCTGCAATAACTTGAATACGCCCTGCAACCGCTTTTACTGTGTGCTCAATGACAGCCAGATGTTCGTCTACAGTCAAGGTTGCTGACTCACCAGTCGTACCAACCGATACAATACCATGCGTGCCAGACTCGATATGATGCTCGATTAGACGACTTAAGCTAGCATAATCGACCGAGCCATCGGCATGCATTGGCGTAATAATCGCGACATGGCTGCCTTGTATTGTGTTTAAAGTCATTACTTATAAATTTTTTTATTTGTTTTGTATCAAAATGAGCAATTGCTAAGGCACCAACACTAATCGTCACTGGGTGGTAGTTTTATTGGGTTGCGCCTAATCATACGACCAACGTACGTCACAGCACCACTCACAATATAAACAGTGCCAATTAATACGAAGGCTAATGGCGGATCAATGTAGATCATTGCAATGCCAACAATCAGAATGATTAAACCAATAAATGGCATTTTATCGCGAAAGTCGACATCCTTAAACGAGCGGTATTTTATACTGCTAACCATTGCCAAGCCTAATGCAAATAAAGTGATTGCAAGGGCGACGTTAATGTCCTGAGGATTAATATTCGAATCTACGCAAACCCATATAATCGAGATCATCATAGCGGCTGCGCCAGGGCTTGGCATGCCTGTAAAAAAACGCTTATCACTAATAGTTGCAACATTAAAACGAGCTAAACGCAGCGCAGCACAAGCAATATAGACAAATGCTACTAGTATGCCAAAGCGACCTAATTCGGAGAGCGCAAAATCATAAAGAATCAATGCTGGCGCAACGCCGAAGGACACCATGTCTGACAGGCTGTCGTACTCGGAACCAAAATCGCTCATCGTATTCGTCAAGCGTGCTAAACGACCATCGATAATATCCATAACCATGGCCGCATAGATCGCAAGGCAAGCCGCTTCAAAGTTACCTAATCGTGCCTGCATGATCGCATAAAAACCTGCAAACAAGCCCGCTGAGGTAAACAGGTTGGGCAACACATAAAACCCTTTAGCAGGCTTATTTTTTAAGTCTTGGTTGTCGCCTGAATCTACAGATTTTAAGTTAGGTTTATCTTTGCTCATAGTCTGCATTATACAAGGTATAAGCGATAGGGTTAGCAAAAAATACAATAGATAAACGAGTCACGCCGAAGATAAAATAAAATTATTTCATCGCGATGTTTCTATTACCTAGAAAAACAAAACGCGCTGAGAATATCATCAGCGCGTTTTATTAATTGTGACGAACAAACAATTTGTTAGTTAACATCTTTATCAATAATTTTATCAATCCAAGGCATCATTTCACGCAGCTTAGCACCCGTTTCTTCAATTGGGTGAGCCGCATTATTACGACGCCATGCAGTCATCATTGGGTAACCTGCAGCGCCTTCACTGATGAATTTTTTAGCGTACTCACCATCTTGAATATCTTTCAACGCTTGGCGCATTGCCGCACGCGACTCTTCGTTAATCACTTTAGGACCAGTAACGTATTCACCGTACTCAGCATTATTTGAAATTGAATAGTTCATATTGGCTATACCACCTTCGTACATCAAATCAACAATCAGCTTAAGTTCATGTAAACATTCGAAGTACGCCATTTCAGGGGCGTAACCCGCTTCGGTTAGAGTTTCAAAACCCATTTTTACCAGCTCAACGGCACCGCCACACAATACTGCTTGTTCACCGAATAAATCACTTTCGGTTTCGTCTTTGAAGGTTGTTTCAATAATGCCCGTTCGACCACCACCAATTGCTGACGCATATGAAAGTGCTACCTCTTTGGCTGTGCCAGTTGCATCTTGGGCAACCGCAATTAAATCTGGAATACCGCCACCATTAACAAACTCATTACGTACGGTATGGCCAGGCGCTTTTGGTGCGACCATAATCACATCAAGGTCACTACGTGGTACAACTTGGTTGTAGTGAATTGCGAAACCATGTGCAAAAGCAAGCATTGCGCCCTCTTTTAAGTTTGGCTCAATTTCATCGCGATACAATGCTGACTGAAACTCGTCTGGTGTTAACACCATTACAACATCAGCAGCCGAAACAGCATCCACAACATTTGCAACGTTTAAACCGTGCGCCTCGGCTTTTTTGATGGATGAAGAACCATCGCGTAAGCCTACCGTGACATCAACGCCCGAATCTTGCAAATTGCAGGCATGCGCGTGGCCTTGAGAGCCGTAACCCAAAATCGCTACTTTTTTATCTTTAATAATCGATAGGTCACAGTCTTTGTCGTAATAAATATTCATGGTTATGCCTTTGTGTAAATAACTCTAAGTGTAAATAATTCTAACTATAATTTGTTGTGCTCAAACGAGCTGGTTAATAATCTCAGCATGCTTAACAACTGTACGTTTGCCTAATGGCTAACTAAGTGTCGTTAACAATGAAAGCATGGCAATAATGCGTTAACGAGTTTTAAGTGAGCGGTCGTCAGACGCTAAGCCGGTGACACCCGAACGCGCAACTTCGATAATATTGCCGTTAGATAAGCTTTTTATTAGCTCGTCTACTTTTTCACTGCTACCGCTCATCTCAACAATGTAAGTCAATTCATTGATTTCAATTAAGCTCGCATTAAACGCAGTAGCAATGTGCTGAAGATCGTCTTTCTTACTTGCGTCAATCTCAATTTTGACTAAAACAATTTCGCGTTCTAAGTGACCGGCAACGGTAATATCTTGTAGTGCTGCAACGTCAATCAGTTTGTTCAAATGCTTTTCTATTTGGTCGATTTTGCGTTCATCGCCAATTGTCACAATCGTCATACGTGACAATGTCGGGTCATGGGTTGGCGCAACGGTCAATGACTCAATATTATAACCGCGCGCAGAAAACAAACCAGACACACGCGAAAGAGAGCCGGGTTCGTTTTCAAGTAAAACTGAAATAATGTGTCGCATAATTATTGTAAGCTTTTGCTTTAGTCAGGCTATTAGCCAACTATTTAGTTGATTTAGGTCGCAAACGCATTTCATTGTGTGCTTTGCCAGCTTCAATCATTGGATAAACATTCTCTTGCTGATCGGTAATAAAATCCATAAACACAAGGCGGTCTTTCATCGCAAAAGCATCACGCAATGCGCCTTCAACATCGCCCGGCTTGTCAACTTGCATACCGACATGACCATAAGCCTCGGCAAGCGCAACAAAATCAGGCAATGAATCCATGTAAGAGCTTGAATAACGCTTTTCGTAGGTAAACTCTTGCCATTGGCGCACCATACCGAGGTAGCGATTATTTAAGTTGACCACTTTGACCGGTAGATTGTATTGCTTACAGGTCGCTAACTCTTGAAGGCACATTTGAATACTGCCCTCACCTGTCACACAAGCAACGTCGGCCTCTCTAAACGCGTACTTAACACCCATCGCAGCTGGCAAGCCAAACCCCATAGTGCCAAGACCACCTGAGTTAATCCACTTATGTGTATCTGAGAATCCGTAATACTGAGCAGCGTACATTTGATGCTGGCCTACATCAGACGTTACATAGGCTTCGCCACCGGTAACTTCGTGTAATTTTTGAATTACGTATTGTGGTTTAATCACAGCGCTATCGCCGTCATCGAACCACAAGCTATCTTCGCCACGCCATTCTTGGATTTGTGACCACCAAGGTTTAATCAACTCATGATTGATATCGCTTTGACGTCGTCTGAGTTCTTGATTGAACTGCGTCATGACTTCTTTAACATCGGCAATAATTGCAATATCAGCGATCACATTCTTATCAATCACCGACGGGTCAATATCAACATGAATAATTTTCGCATTCGGTGCGA
>CAZOBR010000040.1:0-5552 GCA_964578035.1 uncultured Gammaproteobacteria bacterium | reverse complement strand
TATCTAAGGTACCGGTAATGCGATCATCAAAACGAGCGCCGAGTGCTACGATTAAATCGGCATCGTGCATTGCCATGTTGGCCTCGTAGGTTCCGTGCATCCCTAACATGCCAACAAATTGTGGATCGTCGTGCGGATACGCACCCAGCCCCATCAGAGTATTGGTACAGGGATAACCAAGCAATTTCGCCAGATCACGTAACTCTTGTTGAGCGTGAGCCAAGACAACACCGCCACCAGAATAAATGATTGGCTGCTTTGCATTCAACATAGCTTCAACTGCGGTTACGATATCTGCAGACTGCGCTTTTGGCGGTTCTGGGTAAGAGCGTAGATCAACCGTTTCAGGGTAAATATACTCGGTCACTTGCGCTGTAATATCTTTTGGAATGTCAACTAACACTGGGCCAGGGCGACCAGTGGTTGCTATGTGAAATGCTTTCTTGATTGTGCTGGCAACGTCTTCAACGTTTTGAATCAAGAAGTTGTGCTTCACACAAGGCCGACTAATACCGATTGCATCTATTTCTTGAAACGCATCGTAACCAATGAGTGGCGTCATTACCTGACCGGATAAAACAACCATTGGGATAGAATCCATATAGGCTGTCGCAATACCTGTAATCGCATTGGTAATACCAGGGCCTGACGTAACTAATACAACACCTGGCTTACCCGTTGCACGTGCTAGACCATCTGCAGCATGCGTTGCACCCTGCTCATGGCGAACCAGTATATGCTCAACATCGTCTTGGCGATGAAGAGCATCGTAAATATGCAGTGCTGCGCCGCCAGGATAGCCGAATACAGCTTCAACGCCCTCTTCTTTCAGGCTTCTAACAACAATATCTGCGCCGGTTAATTGCACCGCAATCTCCAGTGATTAAGTTAATTAAATAATAATAGGCAGTTGAGCTAACAGTTCGGCCAAAAAAAATAGTCACTGTTTAAGCTATTACCGGTATTTCGTTATTTGTTAGCACTAAAATTTACCGTTTAGGTTTTATTTTCCGTAAACCTTTTATGATTTAAAACGGTTATCAAAACACACACGAGAAACGGTAAGTTAATAGCGACAAAAAATGCCCGTCGAGACGGGCATATCATCAATTCGCAAATTATAAACGCCACAAGACAAAACACAATAAACTATCGCTCTTTTAAAGCAAATTAACGGTTTTTATCGAGCAAAGTGGCTGTTATTCCTCATTTTTTTGCAGTTTGTGAATACAAAACATTCACTGCGTCAATAGTACGATACACTTCAGATAAGTTTCGGTTCGCACCAGCAGCGGATTACCCTATAATTTCCGTGTGAAAACTTACTTCTTATCAGACTTACATTTAACGCCAGAACGCCCTGAAATCACTGCTGCGTTTTTTGATTTTTTACGTGGGCCAGCACTAGAAGCTGAAAGAATCTACGTCCTTGGTGACTTATTTGAAATATGGATTGGCGATGATGCGGCAGACATTCTCGAGGCGAATCAAATTCTGAAAGCGATGGCAGAAGTCGCAAAAAAAGTAGATTGTTATTTCATTGCTGGTAATCGTGATTTTTTAGTACGCAAAAAATTCAGCAAACGATCTGGCTTTACAATTCTAAAAGATGAAAGCGTAATCGATCTTTACGGGACAAAAACACTGCTTCTGCATGGTGACAGTATGTGCACCGACGATGTTAAACATCAAAAGTTTCGTAAATACGTTACGACCAACAAATGGGTATCGGGGTTTATTTTGTTGTGGCCAATTAATAAAAGACTGCAAAAAGCCACACAAGCGCGCAGCGCTAGCAAACAAAATAAAAGCACTATGAGCAGCAGCATTATGGATGTTACCGAACAAACGGTATTAGATACATTTGCAAAATACGGTGTTACGCAAATGATTCATGGCCATACACACCGGCAGGCGTTACACACATACGATAGTGATCGAGGTGAACTAAAGCGCTACGTGCTAGGCGATTGGGAAAGTAGTTCTAGCATTCTTAAGGCCAGTAAAGATGGTCTGTTAATCGAGAACGCTGAGATAAAAGGCAATCCTAATAGTTAATTCTTAAGTATTGTCCAGTATGAAGCTTACTGGCTTTTGCACTATTTATTGGTCTGTTTCTTTCTCAGGGATAACGCGATAGAACTTTTCCCCTTCTTTGATTAAACCCAATTGCGAGCGCGCCCGCTCTTCCAACGCTTCCTTACCGCTTTTCAATTCCTCTACCTCAGCGTGCAACCGTTCATTACGTGCGATCAATTGTGTATTTTTCTGTTGTTCACGCTCGATATTATTACGCAAAGACCATAACTGAAATACACCATGTGAGCCAAACCACAATTGTAATTGCAGTACGATTAACAATAGAAACAAAAAACTCGCGACAATCTTCATAGAGGCTAACGCTACCATATCTAGCTCAAAGGGCAATGCCTAATAAGATAAACATATTCAACAGATAGCCTTAGATAAAACCTCTAAGCCATTGATTAAGCTGCGCACTTACTATAAGGTTAAAAAAGATAAGCAGATCAAATTTTACCAACACACACAAAATCAACAGACAAACTCAACAGATTAAGAAAATGAAATTATTACCCAACCTTTATTCTGCACGGGCTTTACTTGCTCATACCGTATGCTTGGCCATTGCTTTATTTAGCGTAAACACGATGGCACAAGAGTCGCCAGATGGACCATTTTTTGGTAAACGCGCCGCAGGTAAATGGATCATTGGTGTAAAGGCTGGCAAGATTGATGCAAATAACCCAAACATTGATGACGCCGATGCATTAGGCGTTGTTCTTGGCTATGAGTTTGATAAATCGATTGGCAATTTTGGCGGCACCACATCATTTGAGCTTGAATACTTAACTGGCGATGAAACAACCATTGACGGGTTGGGCACGTACGAAGCAAATGTCTTAAATGCATTCTTTACATACCGTTCAGCTGGAACGCTTTATTACAAAGTTAAGTTAGGTGCTTCTTATTCAGAAATTGATGTCAACACGCCGTTTTCATTCACGAGTTTTGAAAGTGATGATATATCGATAGCGGCGGGTATTGGCTTAGGCTACCGCGTTGGTGAATATGGTCAGATTGAGGTCGAATACTCGCAAGACTCTGGCGACAACGATTTAGCAACTTATGGTGTGAGCGCCTTACTTGAATTTTAAAGCTTTTGAATTTTCAAACCTTTGAACTTTAAAACCCTTGAATTCTAAAGTCCTTCAATTTTGAGTCTTAATTTTCAATACGTTATCGATCAGCTATCAATCACGTATTGAAAACTTAACTTATCGGTCACTCTTATCAGCCATTACAGTACCTGTAAATCTTCAATAATATCCAGTGGGTCCTCTAAACCCACTGCTATTCGTATCAGCCCTTCTGTCACACCCACTTCGAGTTTGTCTTGATCTGACCATCTCGCGTGCGTGGTTGTGTATGGATGTGTGATAGTTGTTCTGGTATCACCCAGATTAGCCGTAATAGACAGCATCTGCGTAGCGTCAATCAGTTTCCAAGCGGCTTCTCGACCGCCATCAAGCTCAAACGTGACGACTGCCCCGGCCTTGCGTTGTTGCTGCTGAGCCAGATGGTATTGAGGATGATCTTCTAAGCCGGGGTAATAAACATGCTTTACGCTGCTAAGCTCACTCAAATGTTGAGCAAGCTGCATCGCATTGTCACACGCTTTATTAACGCGCAAATCTAAAGTTTCCAAACCTTTCAAAAACACCCAAGCATTGAATGGACTAACGGTCGGACCAGCCGTACGCATAAAACCAAAAACAGTCTTACCCACAAACTCGGCGTCACCTACTATTGCGCCACCAACACAGCGGCCTTGACCATCAATAAACTTAGTCGCTGAGTGCAACACCACATCTGCCCCGAGTGATAATGGCTGTTGTAAAACAGGGGTGCAAAAACAATTATCCACCACGACTTTAATGTCAGAATTATGCGCATGCGCAAGTTCTGAAATTGCGGCAATATCACCAACTTCAGTGAGTGGATTAGTTGGCGTTTCAAAAAACACCATTTTTGTATTACTGCGTAATGCTGCTTGCCATTGATCTAAATCCGTCAGTTGAACAAATGATGTTTCAACACCAAAATCAGCCAATACGTTTTTCAGCAGCATTTTCGAGGCGCCGAAAATAGACCCTGAAGAAACAATGTGATCACCCGCCTTCAAACCAGACAAACAGACTGTCAGCATCGCGGCCATACCCGATGCTGTGGCTACACACGCCTCGCCACCCTCAAGCGCCGCTAATCGCTGCTCAAAGGCACGTACTGTAGGGTTGGTAAAACGCGAATAGACATTGCCCTCTTCTCGGTATGAAAAGCGTGCCGCGGCTTGTGCCGCTGAGTCGAACACGAAACTAGAGGTCGCGTATATCGGCTCACTATGTTCTTGTTCCGAACCTCTTAATTGCCCTACTCGGATAGCTTGCGTTGCTGGGCGATA
Source organism: uncultured Gammaproteobacteria bacterium (assembly GCA_964578035.1). Taxonomy (GTDB): domain Bacteria; phylum Pseudomonadota; class Gammaproteobacteria; order Arenicellales; family Arenicellaceae; genus Arenicella. The sequence goes on along the minus strand of CAZOBR010000040.1, from coordinate 1,072 downwards.
TGTTTTTTTTGATGGCATGACAGTGTTTCAAACTATGACAAAGCTGAAAATCTAATTAGATACCTGAGTCACATCACGCAAGTTGGATGGCTTAGATTGATGGCTTTGTTTAGCGCTATCATTACGCGCCGATTCTAAGTCCATCAAGTAAACTGAATCAACATCGCCCGTTACATACTCATTGCTAAAACATGAGGTGTCGAATGAGGTAATTTGCGGATTGCCTTCACTTGCTGCGTCAATTAAATCATTTAAATCTTGATAGATTAAACGGTCGGCACCAATTAATTCTTGAATTTGCTCAACGGTTCGGTTCGAGGCAATTAACTCATTCGCCGAAGGCATATCGATGCCGTACACATTTGGATAACGCACGGGTGGCGCTGCCGACGCAAAATACACTTTATTCGCACCTGCATCACGCGCCATTTGCACAATTTGCTTTGACGTTGTGCCACGAACAATTGAATCATCTACCAACATGACGTTTTTACCACGGAACTCAAGATCAATTGCGTTCAACTTCTGACGCACAGACTTTTTACGTTCTGCTTGACCCGGCATAATAAACGTCCGCCCGATATAACGATTTTTGATAAAACCTTCACGGTAACGCACATCCAGTACTTGCGACATTTCTAATGCCGATGTCCGACTGGTATCAGGGATTGGAATAATCACGTCAATATCATGATCTGGCCACTCTCTATTGATTTTTTTTGCGAGTTTCTCACCCATGCGCATACGCGTACGGTAAACCGAAATACCGTCAATCATCGAGTCAGGGCGAGCCAAATAAACTTGTTCGAAAATACAAGGAGCATAACTCGTATTCTCGACGCACATATGCCCAACTATTTTTCCATCAACCGGCAAAATAATCGCCTCGCCTGGCTTCACATCCGCAATAATTTCATAGCCTTGGCTGGTTAACGCAACGCTTTCTGAGGCAACCATATACTCAATGCCATTATCCGTTTCGCGTTGACCATAGATCAATGGGCGAATTCCATAGCGATCACGAAACGCCACTAAACCAATACCCATTACGTAAGCAACAACGGCATAGCCA
>CAZOBR010000039.1:0-18350 GCA_964578035.1 uncultured Gammaproteobacteria bacterium | reverse complement strand
AAGATCATTTGCCCTACCATAAAACCAATATGGTAACCAAACCCGCGGCCATCGCGGTCGATTGCCATTGCTAAAGCACGAGCAAGCAACAACACGAATACGTTAACAACACCTTGAATTAAGGTAAGCGTAATCATGTCACCATTTGCCACGTGGGCAATTTCATGCCCCATAACAGCTTCGGCTTCTTCGCGGGTCATGTTTTGCAACAAACCGGTACTCACTGCCACTAACGCATTGTTACGATTAGCGCCAGTCGCAAAGGCATTCATGTCGGGCGTGTTAAAGATGCCCACTTCGGGCATACCAATACCTGCTTCTTTGGCTTGACGCGCCACGGTATCAATTAGCCATTGCTCAGTTTCGTTGCGAGGCTGTTCGATAATTTGCACACCAGCACTGCGTTTAGCCATTGATTTTGACATTAACAATGAAACAATCGAACCGCCAAAACCAGCAACTGCTGCAAAGACTAAGAAAGTGCCATTTTGAGTACGATATTCAGCCGGTAAAAATTGAATAATGATACTTACCACAACCATAATGGCGGCGTTTGTGGCTAAAAAGTAGAAAATACGTCTCACGGAAAAAATCCTCCAAATCAAAGAATAACTATTAGACTAAAGATTATCTATAATATGCTGACCAATTACCGCTGATTCAAGGTATCTTACGATTTTTTTCATTTGCATATGTTAATTAGAAGTCAAACCTAATTACATTGTAAAATATCATTATTACGGTAATACACAAACATTACTGAGGCTAAACAGAGAGTACGCGTGCTAAAAAAATTAAAAGACTTATTTAAAAACGGCTCAGTAAAAACCGACCCAAGCGAAGACGACATGAAACTCGCTGCGGCGACACTTATGTTTGAAGTGATTCGCTCAGATGGCCGCATCGACAAAGTAGAATTATTATACATGGGCGAAATACTACGCCGTGAATTTAAACTGAAAGAAGAACAACTCGACGAGTTGTTTAAAAGCGCCAAAGAAACATCTCATGATGCGATTAGTTTGCAAGGCTTTACGCGTCAAATATGCGAAAACTGGGGCAATGCGAAACGCGTTAGGTTACTTGAATACCTATGGATGCTGGCTCTGGCCGATGAGCGCATTGACCCACACGAACGTCATTTAGTGCGTAAACTTGCTGGCTTGTTGTATTTAAATGAAGGGCAAATTGCAGTCGCTCGTGAACGAGCAAAGCAAGAAATGGGCGTCGAAGGTCTTTAATTTATTATTAATAATACAAATGAAAAATAGGGGAATATCATGACAGCCGGATTTACTGAGTTATTAAATGCGAAAATTTTTGAACAAAAACATGATGGCAGTATTGATGATTTACACATTCAATTAGCTGCTGCTGTATTAATGTTTGAAGTCATTAAAGCAGATGGTGACATCGATAAAATGGAAGTTGCCGAAATGGTAGATATATTGCGCACGAACTTTGCATTGCGAAGTGACGAAATACGCAGCTTATTGAAATCGGCTAGAAACGCGACAGATGAGGAATTAAACATCGAGTCATTCACTAAACGCATTTGCGATTCTTGGGGTGCTCGTGAACGCACGCGCTTACTTAAAGATTTTTGGGTGATTGCATTGGCTGACAATCAATTGGACCCATATGAATGTGCAACCATCGATAAAATAGCGCATTTGTTAAAATTAGACGAAGACGAAATTACCCGCGCGCGATACCATGCGGAACAAAAAATCGAGCTTGATATAGATTAGCTATTGCAACACTTTATTTATCTAGCCAACTATTTCAAGGTTCCAACTATATTAGCGCTATAACTATTTAGCACCACAACTTAAGCCCATCACATGCAGACTATGTTCAAACTCATAACAATAAATATAAAAGCACTGACAACGATATTCCTGTGTTTAACTCTGAGTGCATGCGGCGACTCGACTTCTAGTGCAAATAGAGACTCTTCAAACGCTCAAACAAGCTCACTAGCAGAAGACTCTGTAATAAAACTAACTTTGGCGCACGGGTGGCCTAAAAACTACCCTATTTTTGGTGAGTCGGTTGAAGACTACGTGGCACTGGTTGATCAGATATCAAACGGTCGAATTCAAATCAGAGCTGACAGCACGAATAAGCATAAATCGGCATTCGGTATCTTCGATTTTGTTAAAAGCGGTCAATACGATATAGGCCAGTCGGCATCGTATTACTACGCTGGCAAAGACCCAAATACTTTATTCTTTTCATCTATGCCGTTCAGCATGACCAACGCAGAACAAACGGCATGGTTTTACGAAGGTGGCGGCTTGGAGTTAGCCAACGAAGTGTACGCCAAGCACAATATTGAAGTCATGTTGGCTGGCAATACGGGCATGCAAATGGGCGGCTGGTTTCGTAAAGAAATAAACTCCATTGAAGACTTAAATGGTTTAAAAATGCGCATACCCGGCTTTGGCGGCAAGGTCATTGCTGGTGTTGGTGCGGTGCCTACCAATATCCCAACCGGTGAACTTTACCAATCATTAGAGCGTGGCACAATTGATGCCCTTGAGTGGGTCGCACCTGGTTTAGACTTACGCATGGGCTTTCATAAAATTGCGCCGTACTACTACACCGGTTGGCATGAGCCTGGCTCGGAGCTTATGTACTTTTTCAATACCAAAACAATGGCCAAGTTACCGGAATGGGCCAAATCTATTTTGAAAAACGCTGCACGTTTAACGTCCTACAATATGACAACCAAAACCTTTGCTGCAAACGCTGAGAACCTAGCAACAATTGCTGAACAGTTCCCGAATGTGCAAGTAAAATCGTTTCCGCCAAGCGTGATAACCGCATTGAAAGAATCAAATCAACGCTTATTAGAGCAAGAAAAAAAGCGCAGCCCGATGGCAAAACGTATTATTGAATCTCGACAAGCGTATTTAGCCAAGTCTCGTGCCTGGACCAATATTGGTCCCAAAGCTTATTTAGACTTGGTCGACAAGTAAGTCGCCATATCTGACAACCAGTTAGCCTCATCAACAATAATAATATTTGGCTTAGCAATCGTGATAAAACGCATTAAACAATTCACCAATTTACTTGGTTCGATTGCCGCTTACCTATTGCTAGCACTGGTTCTTGTGATTAGTTACAACGTGATTGCACGCTATTTATTCAGCGCGTCATCGCTTGGCCTAGAAGAGCTTTCATGGCACTTATACGCCGCAATATTCTTACTGGGCATCCCATTTGCATTGCAGTCTGATACGCATGTACGAGTTGACCTTTTGTATGAACACTTCACGCCGAAAACAAGGGCATTGATTGACCTAATCGGCACAGCGGTCTTTTTAATACCAACTTGCTTAGTTGTCATATGGGCAGGCTGGCATTTCACAGCGGCAGCGTATCAGCTGGGTGTTCAACCTGATTCCGCATCCAGTTTTTTCAAGCAATTAGTCAGTACCGGCATTGGTGAAAAATCTCAGGACCCAGGTGGTTTATTGAACCGCTGGATTATTAAAGGCGTTATTCCGCTGTCATTCTTCTTCTTACTAGTGTCGTCACTGGTGTTTTTTGTTGAAAAACTTGAGCAGTATAAAAACAGTGTAAAGGATAGCGTCTAAATGATTGGAATCTCCATATTCATTGTCGCCCTACTTCTTTTACTGCTGGGCTTTCCGGTTGCGTTCACCTTTGCGGGTATCGGAATCGCCTTTGTGGTGCTATTTGCTGATCCAAACCAATTAGAACAAATACCTTACCGGATATATTCCAATATGGGAGATAACGGCGAGGGGCTGGTATTAATGGCTGTGCCCTTGTTTATTTTTATGGGCTTGATTCTTGAACGAACTAAATTAGCCGAACAATTACTAGAAGCGATGGGCCAATTATTTGGCGCAGTGCGTGGTGGCTTAGCAATTTCGACCATTCTAGTCGGTGCATTACTCGCTGCTTCGACCGGAGTTGTTGGTGCCAGTGTTGTGGCAATGGGCTTAATTTCTTTACCAGTGATGTTACGCCATAATTATTCTAAAGAGTTAGCAACGGGCACGATTTCTGCGGCAGGCACGCTCGGTCAATTAATCCCCCCTTCTATCGTGCTAATTATTTTGGGCGATGTGCTAAGCGTACCTGTTGGTGACTTATTTCGAGCCGCGCTAAAACCAGGTTTAATACTAATCGCCTGTTACATTGCTTACGTTTTAGCTTATAGTTTTATTAACCCAATGGCTGCACCTGCAGTAAAGCAAGACAGCTCGATACCACGAAAGAAAATTATTATCGATGCATTGTTTGCCGTTATTCCACCTTTACTATTGATTCTGGTTGTTCTGGGTTCAATTTTTAATGCCATTGCCACGCCGACAGAATCTTCCGCACTCGGCTGCATTGGCGCTGTAATATTGGCAATTTTTTATAAAAAGTTCTCAATAACGATGCTGCGTGAAAGCGCTATCGAAACCGTCAAAATAACAGCAATGGTGTTTGCCGTATTGATAGGCGCATCGATTTTCTCAATGGGGTTTTCCTATACCGGCGGAGAGGAACAAGTCGAACAAATCCTGCACAACATTCCTGGAGATCGTTGGGGCTTTTTAATTACGATTATGGTCTTGATAACCGTGCTTGGGTTTTTCTTAGACTATATTGAGATTTCCTATATTGTTCTTCCATTGGTTTATGTGGTTGTACAAGACCTAGGTATAAACCAAGTTTGGTTTGCAGTCTTGGTGGCAATGAACTTACAAACCTCATTTTTAACTCCACCCTTTGGCTTTGCTCTGTTTTATCTAAAAGGGGTTGCGCCGCCTGACGTGCAAACCACGCATATATATCGAGGGGTATTGCCGTTTATTGTTATTCAATTAGCGGTATTAATGAGCATGCTGTTTTTCCCAGAATGGTATGGTCTTAGTCAAGACCAACCCAGTCTTTGGTAAGTAATACCTTAGGCTATTGTATGAATATGCAAGAAATCACACTGCACTGTGATGACGGCGCCACTAATCAGTTAACGCTTCACCAAGTAACTGATACGACTAGTGGTGCCGCTAGCGCACCGATTATACTCATCGTGCCAGCGATGGCAGTGCCTGCGAGTAAATACCAATTATTAGCGCGCACCTTTAATGATTACGGTATTGATGCCGCCACAATTGATCTGCGTGGCGTTGGAAATAGTTCTATTCGCGCATCAAGAGAACATGACTTCTCATACCAAACAATTATTGACCAAGAATTAAATGCTGCAATAAATGTTTTACAACAGCAGCTGCCGCAGTCGGATATTTACTTGCTGGGGCATAGTCTGGGTGGGCAGCTGTCGGCTTTATATGCGAGTGAACACCAACACAATATCAAGGGTATTGTACTAGCGGCGTCTTGCTCTGTTTACTACAAAGGCTGGCCATTCCCAACATCAATTGGAATATTACTGTTTTCACAAATCGCATCATTGGCTGGGCGACTACTCGGGCATTTCCCAGGTCGGAAATTTGGCTTTGGTGGTCGAGAGGCTCGCACACTAATGCAAGAGTGGGCAACGAATGCCCGTACAGGCAAATACAAACTCAAGCACAGCACAAATAATTACGCTGAGCTTCTCACTAAGGTCAGTCTGCCCATATTGGCGGTCAATTATGCGGAAGATACCTTTGCACCAATAGCAGCAACAGATAACTTAGTGAACATGCTTAGCGGTGCTCAAATTCAACGAGCGGTATTAAGCGGCAAGGATCTTGGAATAAAAAAAGCGCAACACATAAATTGGTTACAACGCCCTGAACCAATGGTCAAGCTGGTTGCAGAGTCGTTTTTACCTAAGCCCGAATAAAGCCACCGAACGCATCAACATTTATCCGTAAGTTGATGCTAAAATCGCGCCTGATAATTTAGCCTTCCGATACGGACTACGCACTTACGAACTACAAGTACGCTCTGAAAAAGGCACGCACTGACAAACCATTACTGTTGTATGCAATCACCTAACCAACCCATTATTCCCAGTAAAAGCGGTGATGTTCTGCATTGGCGTAAACTGTATGGTGCAGCGTCTAGTTTAGCTTTGGCACAATTAGCAACCAGTGAAAATTGCCCAGTTATCTATCTTTGTTCAGAAGCACAACACATGCCGGTGGTGGCAAAAGAGTTAGCGTTTTTTGCTGGCCCAGATTTACCTATATACACCTTCCCTGACTGGGAATGCTTGCCGTACGATCGTGTTTCACCGCACCCCGATATAATCTCGCAGCGATTGTTAGCCCTACACCGCTTACCGCAATTAAACCAAGGTGTGTTGATCCTACCGGTAACAGCATTAATGCAACGGCTAGCTCCCACAAGCTATATTGATGCACATACCTTTAATATAAAAATTGGCGACGACTTTAACACTGAAGCGTTTCGCCAACGCTTAATTGGTGCTGGCTACTATAGTGTTGAGCAAGTCATGTCACCTGGTGAGTTTGCGATTCGCGGCGGTATTGTCGATGTGTACCCAACCGGTATGAAGTCTCCGTTTCGTTTGGATCTTTTTGATACAGAGATCGAAACCATTCGCTTATTCGATACCGAAACACAACGCTCTACTGACACCTTAGACAAAATACAGTTACTGCCTGCGCGCGAGTTTCCATTGAATGACGAAAGTGTGCGTTTTTTTCGCCAAGCATTTCGTGCAACAGTTGAAGGTGATCCTAAGCAGTCGATTATTTATAAAGAAGTTAGTAAAGGCTTAGCGCCAACAGGTTGTGAATTTTATTTACCTTTATTCTTTGAAAAAACGGATACTTTGTTTGATTTTTTACCAAGCGATAGCGTGTTTGTGCTTGAAGAAGGTGCTATGGATAATGCCGAGGTTTTGCATGATGAAGTCCTAGAGCGCTTTGAAAATGCCAGCTTAAATCCAGAATGGCCACCGCTTGAACCCAGCTCATTATTTTTAGCACCCGATCAAATTTATTCGGCGTTAAAAGCGTACCCCCGCGCACAACTATTAAATCTAAATCTAAAAAACACCAAACATGTGCTGGATTTCAACACCAACGTACCGGCTAAATTTAGCATTAATCCACGCGCAGAAAATCCGTATCACGAATTCATCAACCACCTCAATACATCAAAAAACCGAATTTTGATTGTTGCCGAATCAGCTGGTCGACGCGAAACATTAATCGGTTTACTTAAAGAGCATTCGCAAGACTTTGAAGGCGTTGATTCTTGGCAAAGCTTTAATCAAAGCGACGCCAAAATTTCACTGACCGTATCTGAGCTAGATCGTGGCTTAGTCATCAGTGACGCAAACACAAACATTGAGATTATTACGGAATCGCAGCTTTATGGTGAACGTACTTTTCAACGACGCAAGCGCTCGTCGAAAAACCGCGACCCTGACTCAATTATTAAGTCACTTGCGGAACTGAATATTGGCGACCCTGTTGTGCATGAGGATCACGGCGTTGGTCGCTACCGTGGTTTAGAAACACTCAACCTTGATGGCAATGACAATGAGTTTGCCACCATCGAGTACCAAGATGGTGACAAAATCTATATACCCGTTTTGTCTCTCGATTTAGTTTCTCGCTATGTCGGTGGTGGCCCAGAAACCGCGCCTTTGCACAAAATGGGCAGCGACACATGGATCAAACTACGTAATAAAGCCAAAGAAAAAGCCTATGATGTGGCTGCTGAACTCCTTGAAATTCAAGCATTGCGTATGGCACGAACTGGCCATGCATTCCCCGCTATTGATCACAGTTACGATGCTTTTTCAGCCGGTTTTGGCTTTGAAGAAACTCCAGATCAACTGCAAGTTATTAATGATGTAGTTAGCGACATGACCCAAGCAAAACCAATGGATCGCTTGGTATGTGGTGATGTTGGCTTTGGCAAAACTGAAATTGCTTTGCGCGCGGCGTATATGGCAATTGCTGGCAATAAACAGGTTGTGATGCTGGTGCCAACCACCTTGTTAGCACAACAGCACTACAATAATTTTGCTGATCGCTTTGCCGACTGGCCTGTAAATGTGGCACTGTTTTCACGCTTCAACACGGCTAAACAATCCGCCGAAGGTTTAGAAGGTATTAAAAACGGCACCATTGATATTGCCGTTGGCACACACAAGTTAATTCAAAAAGACGTTCAGTTTAAAGACCTGGGTTTGATGATTATTGATGAAGAGCATCGTTTTGGTGTGCGTCAAAAAGAGCAGCTCAAAAAACTCAGGAGTCAGGTTGATATTCTCACCTTAACCGCCACCCCTATTCCGCGCACCTTGAATTTTGCATTAAGTGGCCTGCGTGATATTTCGGTGATTGCGACACCGCCTCGTGCTCGCTTGTCGGTAAAGACATTTGTGCGTGAATGGGACGATGGCTTATTAAAAGAAGCCTTAATTCGAGAGATTCGCCGTGGCGGACAAATTTACTTCTTGCACAATGAAGTACAAACAATCGAAAAGATGCAAGCGCGAATCCAAGACCTTGTACCCGAGGCACGTATTAGAATTGGCCATGGTCAAATGCGTGAACGTGAGCTTGAAAGCGTGATGCGAGATTTCTACCATCAACGTTTTAATGTATTGCTATGCACCACAATTATTGAAAGCGGCATTGATGTGCCAACGGCGAATACTATTGTGATCAACAAAGCGGATCGTTTTGGTTTAGCTCAGCTGCATCAACTACGGGGGCGTGTTGGTCGCTCACATCATCAAGCCTATGCCTATATGATTTCACCGCCGCTGAACGCCATGACGGACGATGCGCGCAAACGGCTGGTGGCCATCGAATCACTCGACACACTCGGCGCCGGCTTTGCGCTTGCGTCACAAGATTTAGAAATTCGTGGCGCTGGCGAGTTACTAGGTGAATCGCAAAGCGGCATGATCGATCAAATTGGCTACAGCATGTACAGTGCCTTTTTAGAGCAAGCGATCAGCAGTATTCAGCGGCAACGTCAGCTTAAAAAAGAAGGCAAGCAAACGGGTAATGCCAGCCCTACTTTGCTGGAACTGCAAGAAAAAGTAGATGTTAACTTACACGTGCCTGCACGTTTTCCAGATGCGTATATTCCAGATGTGCATTTACGTTTAACAATGTATAAACGCATTGCTAGCGCCAATACGACAGACGAGATACGAGAACTGCAAGTTGAAACCATAGATCGTTTTGGTTTGTTACCCGATGCAGCGAAGAATTTATTTTCAATTGCTGAGTTAAAACTCAATGCCGCCGCATCAGATATCAAATCCTTAGATATTGGGCCATCTGGTGGGCGGATTAAATTTGTTGGCAACCCTAACATTAATATTGATAATTTGATGCGCACTATTGCGAGTAACCCACTTGAATTTCGATTTGTTGGAGCTGAATCAATTCAAGTCATGCGTGAAATGCCCACGGATGTTGAACGGTTTGCATTGGTCAACGAAGTGCTTGATATGGTTAAAAACGATTAATTGATATGACCGACCTGCAACAATCTGAAAGCATTAATTTGGATGGTATTCATATTGAAGTCAGGCGCAGCAATAGGCGTAAAACGCTGGCGTTAGAAGTTGGCAATAAAGGTGTTATTGCCCGCGCGCCAATGCGTATGCGCTTTAAAAGCATAGAGCAGTTTATTCTCAGCAAACAAAATTGGATTAAACACCACTTAAGTAACTTAAACCCGCCCTTACCTGCGCTAGAACTTATCGACGGCGCTGAGTTATTGTATAGAGGGCGAACATATCGTTTGCTGGTCTCACTTGGCGCACGTCAAAAAGTCAGCCTTAATGATCACACTATGACCATTAATGTGCCGATCAAACAATCACACTTAAGCGTGCACGACAGCGTGCAAACGAAGTTGGTTAAATGGTATAAAAAATCCGCACTTGAATTGCTTGAACAACGAGTCAATTATTTTTCAACAATAATGGATATGGGGGTTAGCGCTGACGTGATCAACAAAGTAAGGGACTATAAACGTCGCTGGGGCAGTTGCGACCACAAGGGTCAATTGAGTTTTAATTGGCGCATTATCATGGCACCACCAGAAATCTTGGATTACGTTGTGGTGCATGAATTAGCGCATCGTATCGAGTTTAATCACTCAAAACGCTTTTGGTCTATTGTTGAAGCAATCGTGCCCGACCGAAAGGATAAACAGCAGTGGTTAAATAACAATGGCGCGGCTTTCTATCGGCTCTAGCAGCTTATAGGCTCTGGCAGTAGTATCGCTCTAGCAGTATCAGCTTTGGCAATATTAAACTAGAAACAAGCCTACGCAGTGACAAGTTCTAGCATGCGCCTGTCTTGCCAAGACTCTAGTTTCCAATTCATCAAGTAACCACAGTGGCCGCCATGATCACTCACACTGATATGTAAATCGGGGTTGTCCGCTAACTGTTTTGCACCAGACACCGGAATAATCATGTCATCACGGCTAAAATGTAAATAGCATGGGCAAATGGTATCGCGCATCGCATCACCGTTTATTGCATAGGCACTAAAATAATCATCTATGTTTTTGAATTGCGTGTATTCAGGAATTAAGCGCGTATTCATTTGATCTAAAGTGCCCAACTTATTGAGTACTTCCCCATAATCATAATCTGGAAAGTGTTTAAGCTTTTTATTTAATGAACGTTTCCATTTACGCACAAAATACTTTCCATAAACCCAGTTCTGCGATTTCATTAGCTCATCGTTACTGTCTTTGGCATTCACCACTGGGCAAAACGCCACACATTTATTCAAGCTAATGCCGCGATTATGAGCTTGTGCTGCAACGCGTAAGGCAAAATTTCCGCCTAAGGAAAAACCACCCAATACATACTCAGAGTACGGCAATGTTTGTTGTAACTCAGCAATAGCATGAATCACTTCTTCGATCATCGTTGAGTTAAATATGTCTTGATTAAGATGATGGGTTGCACCGTGATCACGCAGATTCAAGCGAAACACATCAATACCTTCATCTAACAAACAACTAGTCATAGAAAGCATATAAGACGACTCATGACAGCCTTCCCAGCCGTGAATCAAAATAACTAATTGCTTTGATTTAGTTGGCTGCACCTGCCCAGCATTCGCTTGATTGTAAAACCCCTGTAAACGAACACCATCAGCCGTTTGCAATATCATTTGTTGTTGGTGCTGTTTGTGAGGTGCAAACTTTTTCAATAAAGCGAGTTTGCGCGGCCCAATGCTCGAGAACACGGTTTGAACATGTGGACTACGTAAGCCAACAGGTGGCTGAAACGCCGGCGCGCTGTATTGCTTAATTTGGCTAATCTGTTGCTTAGTTTGGATAGTCATGTCGCTTTTCAAGTTCTTGTTCGTGGCCGAATAATCGTAGATCAGATATTTGCATTGGGTAGAGAATACCATCTAGATGATCACATTCATGTTGTACAACCGTGGCGTGAAAACCCGTTGCTATACGATCAATCGCCTCACCAAATTGATTAAAACCTTGATAACGAATATGAGTTGGGCGTTCTACAAAACCACGCATACCGGGCACACTTAGGCAGCCCTCCCACATTCCAAGAGACTCATCACCAAGAACGTCAATCATTGGATTAATTAAGACTGTTTCCGGAACGGGTTCTTGATCTGGATAACGCGGATTGTCTTGTGTGCCAAAAATAACCACACGCAGTAGTACGCCAATCTGCGGAGCCGCGATTCCAGCGCCATTTAAACTCGCCATTGTGTCACGCATATCTTGAATCAATTGATCTAACTCTGGCGTATTAAATTTTTCAACAGGTAGCGACACCTCTGTTAACTTAGGGTCACCAATTTTAAGAACTTTCTTAATGGTCATGTAATTCGTCGGATTGTTTCTTCTCGTTTCTTCAATTGGCTCGTATACTTAGTTACTTATATACTTTCCTGCTAATTATGATCTCTACTCACAAACTAATGGTTATTATAAATCTTGCAATGAATCATTTTAAGACATTTTGTCTATTTTTATGCGTATTCATCGCGACAATCAACAGTGTATCGGCAAAGGATTATATGGTTGAAGCACTGGTTTTTAAGAACATTGATCCGTCGCAAGCAATGGAAAGCCACAACTACACCACGCCAAGACAATTTGAGTCAGAAGCCGAAACTTGGTTACTCGAACCCTCTCTTTTATTAACAGAAGCGGCTGCGATTGACGATTCAGAACGCTATCAACTCATGCACCACTACGCTTGGGGGCAAGAGTCTTTGCCCGTTTCATTAGCTGCGGCGTTTAATGTGATTGAAACAGACTTACAAGGTTCAATTAAGGTGTATGCCAAACAGCTATTGTTCGCCAATCTTGATTTAGAGTTTGATGGCTATCGGCTAAATGAAAAACGCCGAATCAAACTCAATGAAAAGCACTTTTTCGATCACCCTAAATTTGGTGTGCTAATACAAGTTTCTCGGCTAGAAGAAAAAGACGAGGAAGAGCTCGAAGATCCAGATCAAGCTCTAGAACAATAGTGAACTTACCGTTTGCGTAAATAGAGAGCTAAACCATAAGCAGCAAGTAACAATAATAATAACAAACCGGTAACTCCAAGGTATTTATCCACCAGTTTGTTGTCTGTCCATTGCAAATAGTGCACTCGATAGAGCGCATTAATAAAATCCGTATCACGACCAGTTTGACGAATACTCAAGGTATTCCAATCGACTGAAAATCGCACATCTGTGTTACTGACAAAGCTGCCTTTCTCTACTCTAAGTGAATCACCATAACGTTCAGGATTCGCTAAAATTGCGTCTTGCAATAAGACTAATAGCTCTTGATTACTCGGTCTTTTCCAAAGCTGCCCAGTATGGCCATTAAAATGCTGCCAAACTCCCTCCCTCTTTTGCAGAACATGCTTACCTAAGACCGTATGTAAAACCCGTATTTCCTGCCAAGCACCTTGGTTTTGCGGCAATAATTGCTGATCGCTTATTTCTTGTGCATACGTTTTAACGCTTATTTGATCATAAGCCCCGCTGTAACCGGGTTTAATAATAAATACCACGCCCGTAATCACCCATGCCAAAATAGGCAGTAATAATGTTAAACCGAGGTATTTGTGTATTTTTGCGCTATCCATGGAGTTTTTAGGCAAAGCTTAAACGCAATCTAAAATTTTGCACTGACTGCAACACCGCTATAATTCAAACAATCTTCGACACGTTGTCTTTGTACTACTGAGAGCGTTTCAATGTCAAAATATGCAAACTCACTGTGCTCGCCACTTAAACTAATTTGAGCCGGATTTTTAAGCTGACAACGAAATATAAACGCCTGAGAATTGTAAGCGCTATGGTAATAGACGCCACTTAGGTACTCTATTTGAATTTCACAGTTGAGTTCTTCTTTGCATTCTCGTATCAAGGCTTCGTGGATTGTTTCGCCTTGGTCAAGCGCCCCACCAGGTAGCCCCCAATTAAATTCACCATACGCCGCTTTTAATAATAAAATCTTATTATTTTGATCGCTTATGACCGCATGACTACTCAGCCGGTATAAGTCGTTATACGTCATTGCTTTGCATTGCCTTAGCAAGTTGGTTTGACCCCTGTTGTTTCAATTGCTCGATAACATTAGCTTGATCTTCTTTTGACCGGTTCTGACTCAATTTGTATTTACATTGAATCTCGGTAATTTCGATTTCAATGCCGACAATAGCCTTAAGCATATTCGTATTGTATTCAGGCTGCCACGGTGATTCTTGTGTAGCTTCGTATTTGTTGGTCAACGCATCGACTAGTTGTTTGAGCGCATCGTGTTCAGTAAAGGTTTTGCAATATCCGTAGACATGCGCAGCTTGATAATCCCAAGTTGGAACACCTAGCTCGAGATACCAAGATGGCGATATATAACCGTGCGGGCCTTGCAAGCTCACTAACACTTCTTGGCCTTCAATATCTTGCGTCTGGGGGTTTTGCTTCGCTAAATGAGCAACCAATTTAGTTTTATCATCAGATAGTAGAAAAGGCAGATGTGTTGAAACTAAACGGCCATCTGAATTAGAAATAAGTTGGCCAAACGCATTATTTTCAATGAATCTGCTAGTTTCATTATTGTCATTTACTTTAAAAGGTGCTGGTATATACATAGTCCTTTGAATATAACGCAAAGCTAAGCGCTTGATAACCGCAACAATTAAACAGCTACGCTTAAAGCGCTTTATTGCTCTTTTTATGCCCGACTAAGAACCAAGTATGCATCTCATCTTTGCCTTTGATCGGAATCATACCTCGAGATTCACACTCAAAATCATCTTTAATAAGTTCATAGGTAGCTTCGGATATTTGAATTCTACCAGATTTGCCTTGCGACTCCATTCGTGAAGCTGTGTTAACCGTATCGCCCCATAAGTCGAATTGAAATTTAGAGTTGCCAATTACCCCAGCAATCAGCGGCCCAGAGCTAATACCAATTCGCAATTCCATATTCTGCACCAACGGCGATGAAGAGCTACGTTTAAAATCCATCATGCCCAACGCAACCGCAGCAAGCGCTTGCGCATGATCTTCACGCGCTTGCGGCACACCGGATACAACGTAGCAGCCGTCGCCTACTGTTCGAACTTTCTCAACGCCTAAACTCTCAATAATAGAATCAAAATAAGTAAATATCTCAGTCAATAATGCAAATGCTTCTTGAGCCGAGAGTTTAGATGCAATGGCCGTAAAACCGACAATATCGGAAAACAGCACGCTAACGTTATGATAACTATCGGCAATTGGGGTTTCGCCGTTTTTTAAACGCGCTGCAATTGTTTCAGGCAAAATATTCAATAACAGTTTCTCAGACCTTTGTCGCTCTTCTTCCAGCCTGCCTTCACTGATCATGTTTTCCACATACATATACACCGCAAAGGTGACTACCGCTAACATGCAACATAAATAGGTGGTTATATAAATCGCCTTACTAATGATCGGCTCAAGTTTGATAATCGGCTCAGCCATATAAAAGCTTATCTCAAGCAGTACATACAAAAGCACTGATAAGCCGGAGAAAAACAACGGTACTTTAATTTTTTCAATTGAATAGTAAAGAAATGGCGAGAGTATTGCGGCAAACAAGAACAAGTGTGTGCCTGAATCGCGACCAATCAAGAACGCAATGCTGGAAATTTGCAAATTCCCATTGAGCAACAATATCACTCTCGCAATTTTATATCGCCTGATGCCATTAAGGTGGATGACATGCATGTATACCAACACAGCAACAATGCTGATAATTGTCGGTACAAGAAATTGCCCCACTGCGAATATTGCGACATAGCCTACCGTCATTAAAGCGGTAAACATTGCAACTTGATTAGTTAAATGTAGACGCTTTCGTTCTTCATTACTCAGCGCTGGCACATCGCCAGCGTTAACATAGTGGTACCAGAGTTTTCGGGCACGTGTGGACAGCGCTGTCATCTAAGTAACTTATCAGCCAAATAAGGGTTACATTAACCTACGGTAAACAATGCCATAGCATAGGCGACCCAAATCCAAAGCCCCATAACTACCCCAATCGGCACCGCCCAGTAAAACGCGCGACGTTGAACTTGAATGAATAAATACGGTAGTGCAAGGGCAAGCAAGAACTCGCCTAAAATAATGTAATAAGGTGCATTCCAAAACATGTGACCAGGGTCATTGTAATACCACCACCCTGCTCCCTTGGCGCACGATTCATAGATCGGAATAATAACGCCACCAATCGTACCCGCAGTTAAAGTGCCTATTAACAACCCTTTACGCTGAGCAATGTGATAACCAATGTAACCAATTTGGACTAAAACCACAGCCCATGCAACTGGCATATATATCGGCGAATCGACTAATAAGGGTTCTCCATGCTCATAAAACAGTGTTTTTGTTTGATCTACTAACCACGCGTCGGCAAGTAATTCTGTAACGCCTGCCACAAGCCCAAAGATGATTAACTTACCGAGAAAGCGGTCATCTTTTTTTATGATGTAAATGAAGTCGACAATCAAAACAATGAAAGACAGCATTAATGCTGTCTTCCAGCCTGTTTTGAAGAAAGAGTTGATAATTATCCATGCTGCAACAAAGCCAAGCGTTAATAAAATAAACTTAAAGCGTTGATGTTCAGCTGAAGCTTGGTCACCAGTATTTGTTGAATTCAAAAGATCGTTCATTCTTCTCCCCCTATGTGATTATTTATAACTACTAACTTGTTGTTAAATTCGTTTACCTCGTAATATCAAAAGGAATTAAGCAAAACCAAAAATATGTTTAAGGATTTTTATAAATTCAAACTTTCCATTCCATGGCAAACCGCGGTTATATCTAATCTTGTCGGCGTAACGTAATGGCGCAAGCACCCAAGGGCGCTTTAATTGGTAAACTTTACTGTAAGTCACCTTGGCACCAGAGGCATCAATAATACCGTTCACCGCCCGGCGGGCTGCTTCATTCGCACCTTCCATTGTGGCTAAACTCACATCGGTTTTAAGGTAATCCGAGGCTAAAAATAGATTTGAAATCCGCGTGTGTGTTTCAGGGCGCAATTGCCAGGTATTAATCTTATTAACGAGTAAGGGTTCTGCATTACGCCACAAGGTATCATCATTATGATAATCAACGGGCTCAATATCGCTGTCTAAATACCACGTCTTAAGGTATTCATCCTTCAAGACAGGTTCTTGACCCTCTTTATTAAGACCTTGTTTCATCTGCGCCCAAACTTCGTCTTTAATCTCTTCTCGAGTACATTGCTTGGCACTCTTATGCTTTTTGTCTGGCCCATGTTTGAGTACCCCAGGTTTATCCCAATTGGATATATCCACAGAAATAAGCCCTTTGATTGTGCCATCACCATGTTGAGAGATATCAAAATTTTCCCAAAATTGAATTTGCGAAATCGATGTAATCGCCCATGGTGAGTTCACAAACATTGTATGGCCATGATCAATTTTAACGTCTTCCGTTAAATAAAACTGCATGCCGTTCATCCATGACACATCTTTGCTCAACGTTTTTACTGTCGACAAAGTATTATCGTTTTTTAAGATTTCAGGCGTTAGAAAACGCGCCATCACTTCAACCGGCACAGCACAAAGATAGTAATCACCGGTTATGTTCTTCTCAACGCCATCGACGGTTGCAGTGATATGTTCAATTTTGCCCTCTTCACCGCATTCAATATGCGTTACTGGGCTATCAAGATGATAATCCACACCTTGTTTACGCAAATACTTTAACCACGGGTCTATCCAAGCGGGGTTAGTCGGGCTATTTAATAAACGGTCGGTACTGGCACCCGGTATTAACATGCCGTAAATCAATTGTAGTAACACTGAACCACCAACTTTGGTGCTGGCTGTTCGCGCTCGTGACGCAACCAATGTACGAGTCAGGCCAACAGCAAATAACGAACGGTAATTCTCTGAAAAACGGTCGGCTTCAACGTATTCCCACCAGCTTATTTTTTCATAATCGTTTTCCCAGCGCGCCTCGCAACTGGTGGCAATTTGCCAAAGGCGCATTGCTGCAAAATGCTTTTCTTCATCAGTTAGGCCAACTGGGGCAAAAATGTCAGTCAATAAAACTTTTAAATCGGCTAAATTTCTAGGAAAACGCGACAAGCCAAGCACATTAGGGCCATTGACCTGTGCAATAAGTTCACGTGACCCTTGAACCAAATTATCAAACGCAGACTTACTACTATTCTCAAGTGGGATTTCCTTCATCGTGGCAGGAAGATTTTGATAAAAATGCGGGAAAAACCGAAAACCATGTTCGCCAGGCAAATCTTGTCGACCATCTTTACCCGTATTTGGCACCCAAACGCTGCGCGCTTTTCCTCCTGGTACCTTTTTAGATTCGTATACTTCGACCTCAAACCCCTTTTTTATTAATTCATGGGCAGCGCTCATTCCGGCTACGCCCCCCCCAATGACGATGACTTTTTCAACCATAGCTGAGTCCTCTTAGTTTAATTATATTTAGGCTCGACTGACGTTTGCCAACCCATAACTTGATGTTAGAGTAATTAATGCCCATCCGAGTTCATGGACAATTATACACATTATCATTTTTTCAAGATTGACGAATTCTTGTTCAAAATGATATGGACGTTAGTCTAATCGTATCTATTATTTGATGGTGCTATGCTTTCGAAAGGAAATTAAGAATTAGGAAAGTTTATGGCAAAAACATCAAACGACTGGTTAGTCATCTATCGCGTCCGCTTTAGCGAAGTTATTGATTCAGCAATAACTGTGTTCGAACCACCTAAAGATGCCGATATTTGGCGTTTTGGGCCAGAAAACGTAAGTTTAGATGAACATGGGCTACCGATTTATCGGTCGAGTGTTTGGGGCGGGTTTGGTTCATACAAAGATTATGAAGCAGCAG
>CAZOBR010000038.1:4466-18495 GCA_964578035.1 uncultured Gammaproteobacteria bacterium | reverse complement strand
ATAGGCACTTTATAAAGACTCGCTATAGGCACTTTATAAAGACTCGCTATAGGCATTTAGTAAATCAGCTTGTGTGTTTATCGAATGTTGGTCTTGTTCGCTGGCAATTGCTTGAACATATTGGCCGTCGGATTGCATTAGCCAGGCGTTGCTGTTGTCGCTCAAGTACATTTCTAATTCCTTAATAATTCGCGCCTTAATTTTTTCGTCCAGAATGGGTGTGCATTGTTCAATTCGGTTACGTAAGTTACGTGGCATTAGGTCTGCGCTTGACAAATACAGTTCCTGTTTACTGTCATCGTCAGCTTGATTAGCAAAATAAAACACACGCCCATGTTCCAAAAAGCGCCCGACAATCGAGCGTACTCGAATATTCTCAGAAATACCTTCAAGCCCAGGGCGTAGACAACAAATGCCTCGGACAATTAAATCAATCTTAACCCCAGCTTGCGACGCTTGGTAAAGTGCATTGATAATGCTTGGACTGGATAAGCCATTTACTTTAGCAATAACCCGGGCTGGCTTGCCGTCAAGCGCGTGCTGAGCCTCTCGTTCAACTTTCTCTATAAACATTCTGCTAATACCAAAAGGCGATTGATGTAAGTGTGTCAGTTCTGGGTTCGGGCTTTGAGAGGTTAATTGCATGAATATTTCATGCACATCTTGGGTGATCTCTGGTTGGTTAGTCAATAGGCCGTAGTCGGTATAAACACGCGTGTTACCTTGATGGTAATTGCCCGTGCCTAAATGCACGTAGCGACGTAACTTGCCAGATTCGCGCCGCACAACCATTAGCATTTTTGCGTGTGTTTTTTTACCGACCATGCCGTAAACAACATGCGCACCGGCTGATTGCAAACGTTGCGCGGTCGCAAGATTGTTTTTCTCGTCAAACCGAGCCATTAGTTCAATAATGACGGTGACTTCTTTACCAGCACGTGCTGCATCGGCCAGCAGCTCAACCATAATTGAGTCTGAACCAGTCCGGTATAAGGTTTGTTTTATGGCTAATACGTTTGGGTCGTTTGCAGATTTACGTAAAAACGCAACTACGGGTGCAAACGATTCAAAAGGGTGATGCAGTATGATGTCGCCATTATTGATGGCTTCAAAAATATTGCTTTGATGGCTAATGTAGTCCGGAATTGATGGCGTAAACCCACCGTATTTTATCTGTGGTCGGTTTACTAAGTCAGGCAAACCAATTAAGCGGTTCAAATTAACTGGGCCGTTAACTCGATATACAAGCTCGTTGTCAATTTGAAAGCGCATGCGCAAAAAATCAACAATGTGTTTTGGACAGTTTTGAGAGACTTCTAGTCGAATAGCTTCGCCATACAATCGTGACGGTAGCTCACCTTCAAGTGTGCGTGCCAAATCTTCAACTTCTTCTAAATCAACGTATAAGTCACTATTGCGTGTGATGCGGAATTGATAACAGCCTAAAACTTCCACATTCGAAAACAGTTTTGAGATGTTGGCATGAATAATTGACGACAAGTAAACAAATTCATATTCATTACTACACAACTCTTCTGGCAAGCGAATGAAACGTGGCAACGCGCGTGGCGCTGGCACCACCGCAATATTATGCGCATCGTCTCGGTCAGGGTCATGTAAGTCAACCACAATGCTCAAACCTTTGTTAATCGTCAGCGGAAACGGGTGCGCTGGGTCGATGCGAATAGGCGTTAGAATTGGCAATACTTCACGTTTGAAATATTGTTTGAGCCATTTCTTCTGTTCTTTTGACCATTGATGACGAGTTAAAAACTCAATTCCGTGACTCTTTAGTTCCGGTAGCACTTGCTCGTTGAGTGTGTCGTATTGCAGTTTTACTAGTTCGTGAGTATGCCGGTTTATCTCTTCGAGCGCCGATTGTGGACTAATACCGTCCAAACCATCGGCCGAGGATTGAAGTTGGGCTTGAGCTTTTAAACCAGAGACGCGGATCTCAAAGAACTCATCAATGTTCGAACTGAATATACATAAAAACTTAAGCCGCTCTAGCAAAGGCGTGCGTGGGTCAAGCGCCATATTGAGTACACGTTCATGAAACAGCAGCAAGCTGAGTTCTGGGTGAATATAGAGATTAAGGTCGTTTGGTTTGCTCATTATTAATACAGTAAAAGTTCCGGTCTAGGACACAGTGGCAAACTGCGTAAATGCTTTAAAAGTTAGATATTTAGCTCGACTATCTTATGTCAATTAGCAGATAAAATCACACTATGTCTGTGTTATATTACACAGGTATTAATAAACCACAATTAACATATTGAATTTAGCTTGTGTGCTGACGGGCTCAGGCGGTAAAAAAAGTATTGCTGACGGTTTCTTTTTAACCAAGCCGAGGCTAGCACTAGCAGGTGTACGTATGTTAATTATCAATAGAATTAATTAGTAAAATAAATGAACCAAACTGACGATTTAAGAATTAAGGCAACCAAAGAACTGGTTTCACCGGCACAGATTCACGAACAATTTCCTTTAACTGAAACCGCTGCGCAAACAACGGCTAAAGCGCGTGAGGAAATCAGCCATATTATGGCTAAAAAAGACGACCGTTTAGTCGTTGTTGTTGGCCCTTGTTCAATTCATGACCCAAAGTCTGCATTAGAATATGCGAACCGCCTTGCTGAGCTAAAGCAAGAACTAAACAAAGAATTAATGATTGTTATGCGTGTGTATTTTGAAAAACCGCGCACCACTGTTGGCTGGAAAGGGCTAATCAACGATCCTGATTTAAACAGTAGCTATAATGTCAACAAAGGTTTAGGTATCGCGCGTCAGTTGTTGTTGTCAATTAACGAACTTGGCGTGCCCGCAGGTTGCGAATACCTAGATTTAATAACGCCACAGTATACGGGTGATGTTGTGTCTTGGGGCGCCATTGGCGCTCGTACCACTGAAAGCCAATGCCATCGTGAATTAGCATCCGGTTTGTCGTGTCCTGTTGGCTTTAAAAATGGCACAAATGGTGATCTTAAAATTGCCGTTGATGCCATTGGCGCCGCGAGTAACCCTCACCACTTCTTATCGGTCACTAAAGAGGGCAGAACTGCTATCTTCAATAGTTCTGGTAATGAGTATTGCCATATTATTTTACGTGGCGGTAACAAAGAACCGAATTATTCTGCTGTGCATGTTGCGTTGTCTGCTGAAATGCTTGAAAAAGCAGGCTTGCCTGCCAACATTATGGTGGATTTTAGTCATGCCAATAGTCATAAAACACCCGCTCGTCAAAAAGAAGTGTGTGATGACGTGTGCGCACAAATCGCCGGTGGTGATCATAGACTGTTTGGAATTATGATTGAATCGCACTTGGTTGCTGGTAATCAAAAAGTCGTGGACGGGCAAGAACTAACCTACGGTCAGAGCATTACTGACGGATGTATAGATTGGGCAGATACGCAAGAACTTTGCCGTAACTTGGCAAATGCGGTACGATCAAGACGAGCGGCTTAATTAATTACATAAAAGCATGCATAAAAAGATCAAGAAAACCACATTTGTAGTGGTTTGGGACACGGGGTTGAACCAAATTTGTGGTTGAATCAAGGTAATATTTATAACGGTAATAAGTTTGAAGCGATTTGCATTACTAGGTGAACCACTCGGGCATAGTTTAAGCCCGATATTACATAAAGCTATTTATCGTCAGTTAGAAATTGACGACGCTTCATATCGGGCGGTTGAATTGCCTGAAGAACGTCTCAAAAGTTTCTTTTCAGGTTTTCGTGTTGGCGGCTTTGATGGTGTAAACGTTACTGTTCCTCACAAAGCAAATGTTATTCCGTTACTTGACGAAGTAGACAGCAAAGCGAAATTATTGAATGCGGTTAACTGTGTAAATCGTGTTGGCAATGTGCTTACCGGTTTTAATACCGATTTGCTTGGTTTCGCGTATTCGCTGCGACAAAATGACGTAGTGATTGAAGGCAATGAATTCGCCATTTTAGGTGCTGGCGGCAGTGCGCAAGCTGTAGGTGCGGTGTTAGCCGAAGGCGAAGCCAAAGTCATCAGTATCGTTAATCGTACACCAGAGCGCGCAGAACAGCTTAAAGAAACTATTCTGGCGGTTAATGACCAGGTAAGCGTCAATATTGTGGATGAAAACGGCTTAGTTAAACGCGCCAAAAAACTCGATTGTATTGTCAATACAACCTCATTAGGTATGCACCCTGAGACATCGAAGTCGCCATTGAGCGCCTCTAGCAGTGCTGAACTATTTAATGAAAATATGCTGGCGTTTGACCTGGTCTATAATCCACAAAAAACCAAATTTTTAAAAGATGCGGAAAAAAATGGCGCATCAACTGCAAACGGAATGCAAATGTTGGTTGCGCAGGCAGTCTATTCAGTCGAAATATGGATGGGAGGCAATATAGTTGCCCATGTAGACATGAATGCACTAGCAAGAGATCTCGATAAAGCGATAAAATAACGCTGTTCTTCAATTAACTTATCAATCTTTTAAACACCTACGAACGGCCTATTCAATAGTAGGTGTTTAAGGTGCCATAACTATTATGCAAACGATTCCGCTCGAACTGGGTGAACATTCCTATAATATTTGCGTTGCCTATGGCTTGCGAGAGCAGCTTGCCAGCGCATTAGAGCCTTGGCATCAAGGCCAACAAATGGTTGTGTTGACACAGCAGGCTATTTTTGATTTATACCACGATGTAATTGACCAGCTTAAAGCAGAAGGTTTTAAGATTGAGACTATTATCGTACCCGGTGAT
Source organism: uncultured Gammaproteobacteria bacterium (assembly GCA_964578035.1). GTDB lineage: Bacteria > Pseudomonadota > Gammaproteobacteria > Arenicellales > Arenicellaceae > Arenicella. The sequence goes on along the minus strand of CAZOBR010000038.1, from coordinate 13,750 downwards.
GAGTCCGCTAAGAATATTAAATATGCGGAACAAGTCTGGGCGCAAATGGTGCAAGCGGGTTGTGATCGCTCATCCGTATTGCTTGCCTTAGGCGGCGGTGTGGTTGGCGATTTGGGTGGCTTTGTTGCGGCCACTTATATGCGCGGTATTCCATTTGTGCAAATTCCGACCACATTGTTAGCGATGATTGACTCGGCTATTGGTGGCAAAACAGCAGTCAATTTAGCCGCGGGTAAAAACTTAGTTGGGGCTATTTATCAGCCTAAGGCCGTACTAGTTGACCCAGGTTTTCTGCAGACACTACCAACGCGCAATGTGATTTCATCGTTAGCTGAAGCCATTAAGTACGGTTTTATTCGAGATCAGTCAATCTTTGATGCATTTGCAACGCGTTTTGATGATTTGGTTAGTCTTAATGATCAAGCGCTTCTCAGTGATATCATCAGCAAGAGCTGTAAAATAAAAGCGCAAATTGTTTCAAATGATCAGTTTGAAAATGGCGAACGTCGTTTGTTGAATTATGGCCATACGATTGGTCATGCGTTCGAGACGATTCAAGCTTATGGTGGTCTGTATCACGGTGAAGCCGTGTTGTATGGCATGAAGTGTGCGAACTTTATATCGCATCGCAAAGGCTTATTAAACGATGCACAGTTTTCCAGTGCACAAGCAGTGCTCGAGCGTTTTGACTTGCCTGAGCTTGGCACAGTAGCGCCCGAACAAGTGCTTGAAATTGTCGCACATGATAAGAAAAACATTAACGGCAAGCTGAATTTTATTTTAATCGATTCAATTGGTAATGGGGTTGTCAGCACCGATGTTACGGTTGACGATATTGTCGAAAGCTTAAGTGCAGTTGCGTAAATGAAATATTTAATAATTAATGGCCCCAACTTAAATTTATTGGGCGAGCGTGAGCCAGAAGTTTATGGCAGTGACAGTTTAGAAGACGTAAACAGTTGGCTGCTGGAACAACCGCAGTCGAATGGACACGAATTGATCTTTGTACAGTCTAATCACGAAGGTGTGATTATTGATACTTTACATGAACATCGCAAAAGTGTTGATGGCGTCGTGATTAACCCTGGTGGGCTAACCCATTACTCAGTGGCGCTAAGAGATGCCATTGCAGCTTGCCAGCTACCAACCGTTGAAGTGCACATATCGGATGTTCATGCACGCGAAGATTTTCGTAAAATTTCCATGGTAAAGGACGTTTGTATTCGTCAGATATCTGGCTTAGGCAAAAAAGGGTACGCAAGTGCACTTGATTTGTTATCGGGGTACTTAAAAAATAAGATATAATGATTGTAGTAATTGTGTCCTTAAATGATTCTTGTAGTTAGTATGTATAGTTATAAAAAGGTGCGTAAAGCCTGTATTTTTCTGTTGTGTTTATGCGGTTTTATGTTGTCGATATCCCCACAAGCTTATGCAGCACAGGGTGTTCGTTCATTGTATAGAGAAGGCTACAGTGAAAGTGAAGGTGTGTGGAAAGTTCTTGTGAGCTGCCTTACTTCAGATATTAAACGATATCTCGTAAGAAAGTCTGAGGCCGATCCGTGGTGCTCAAATGAGTTACCCGAGTTATGTGCAGATGATAGGATTAAAGCTGCTCATCTTGTTTGTTATTCGGGTTATTCAAAGGATGTTGCACAATTGAAAGCCAAGCAACAAGCTGAACAGGCTCAGCGCGAAGCCGAAATACTAAAGACTAAACGCCGTAAATTGATTACAGAACTAAGCAGCATAGAGCAACAACGTGCAGAGCTTGAGTTAAGAAAGCAGAGTTTAAAGAATCGCGCACAAGAAATACAACGAAGACAAGCGTCTGTACGCGAACAACTTGCCAAAATTGCTCCGTAAAACATTCGTTAAATGGCTATTGGGTTGATGGGTATTGTTATGAAATTGAAACGCTATTTACAATATGTAAACTTTGTTGCTTTACTGATTTTTGGGTATAGCATGCAAAGTTTGGCTGCCGTTAGTTCAATAACTGAAGAAGTTTTTGAACAGCGCAGTGGTGATGCTTTCTGGGTGATTGAATTTAGTTGCGAAGGGGCAAGCAACACGCTTTCTATTGAGCAAAAAGTATCTGATGACAAGTGGTGCGTGGTTGGAGTCAACCCAGAGCTTTGTGGTGAAAATAAAAGAGACTTGGCTAATGATGTTTGCGATTCTGATTTTATTCAAGCATCAGTCAATGGATCAATTGTCAGCGAACCAGCTGCCGTGGTGAGTACAACAAATACAGCACCTGCAGCAGTGCCAGTTGAGTCAACTTCAAACCAACAAGCACAACGTGAACAGCAGCAGCGTGAACAGGAGCAGCGTGAACAGGAGCAAGCTAGAGCGCGTTTAATAACAGAACAAAATAATTTACAAAAACAATTAGATGACTTAGAGCAAGAACGCAATGGCTTGCGGCGTGCCGAGTTTGAGCTAGAAGAGAAAGAAGCGCAAATTCAAAAGGAGTTGGAATTGCTGAGTAATTAACTCAAAATTGTGGGTTTATTTATTACCCAAAAACAAGTTAAAGTTCAACAAATGCAATGCTAAAATTCAAATAGTGCAACACTAAAAATTTAAGGATTGATGCACCATTAGATGTTGGCAGCTCTGACTAGATCTAACGAGCCTCTAAATTCATTAGCCTTAAGTTTTGCTTTTTTCTTGTAAAAATTGTTCACTATTGTTTATTCGTGTAAAGGGCGGTATCAGCAGGCACAATAGTGGAACTTTTCGTATTAGATATTTCGTTTAGTGATAGTCGTTAAGGTTTTAAAATTTTAGTCGAGGGTGAGCGTGGTTAACAACAAGCGATCTCTAATCGTGTTCAGTGGCTAACTTAAGTAAAGCGGCCTAAATGCAGCAAACAAGGTTGTTGCTGATATATTTTTATTGCGTATCCTGGTTCGGTTCACAACAACCGTCTGCAGCTATTAGAAAACTTGTCGCAATTGAAGTCTCCTCGCATTGATTAGTTCGAAAATAATATGTTCACGGTCGTGCGCAGGCTTTATAATCCGCGACGATGAAATTTGAACTTTTAAATACAGATAGCCAAGCTAGGCGTGCGCGCTTAAGTTTTGCGCGTGGCGAGATTCAAACACCCATATTTATGCCGGTTGGCACATCTGCAACCGTTAAAGCTGTAACACCGACGGAGTTGGATGAAGTAGGGGCGCAAATTGTCTTGGGTAATACTTTTCACCTAATGCTGCGCCCTGGCACTGATGTGATTCAAGCGCACGGTGATTTACATGATTTTATGCAATGGCAAAAGCCCATTTTAACAGATTCAGGTGGTTTTCAGGTTTGGTCATTGGCGGAGTTGCGCAAGATTTCCGAAAAAGGAGTGACCTTTCGCTCGCCGATTGACGGTAGTAAAAAGTTTCTAGGCCCAGAAGAGGCGATTGATATACAGCGTAAGCTGGGTTCGGATATTGTAATGATCTTTGATGAGTGCACTCCATACCCAGCTACAGAGCAAGAAGCGCGTGATTCTATGGAGTTATCATTACGCTGGGCAGATCGCAGCAAAGTCGCTCATGGTGATAGCAAATCAGCCTTATTCGGCATTATTCAAGGCGGTATGTACGAAAATTTACGTGATGAATCCTTGGCAGGTTTAAAAGACATTGGTTTTGATGGGTATGCCATTGGCGGTTTGTCGGTGGGTGAGCCTAAGGAAGAAATGTATCGTGTTCTCAAACACTTAGCGCCAACTATGCCAGTTGATTCTCCGCGTTATTTAATGGGCGTAGGCACGCCAGAGAATTTGGTGACTGCGGTTCATTATGGGGTGGATATGTTCGATTGCGTTTTGCCAACGCGTAATGCCCGTAATGGTTGGTTGTACACAGAGACGGGGGTTGTGAAGATCCGTAATGCGAAATATGAGATGGATACTCGGCCAATTGACGAAAACTGCAAATGCAACACTTGTAAATCTTTTTCTCGCTCATATATAAAACATCTACTAAAAACAAATGAGATTCTTGGTGCGCGATTAGCAACGGTACACAATTTGCATTTTTTCTTAGCGTTAATGCAGGACATGCGGGATGCGATCGAAGCAAATAATTTCGCTGAATATCGAGCAAATTTCTTTGAGATGCGAGGTCAAGCAGACCCAACTGTGGCATAATTCGCGCTTAATTTTTAATGAGCAATTTTTTTATGGCTAGTCGAGCTGATTCGCAGTTCAGAGCTCACCTTATATAGCTCAAACAGGTATAGCTCAAACAGGTATAACTCACACAAGTTGCTATAGCAGTGATTAGCAACCAATAATATTTAAACAGGTAATTCCTTATGAACGATGTATTGAACTTTTTCATCTCAGACGCCATGGCTCAAACAAGTGGTGCAGCAGGCCCTGGTGGGTTTATGAGCTTTCTGCCGATGATCGCTTTGTTTGTGATCTTTTACTTTTTATTGATCCGTCCACAACAGAAGCGTCAAAAAGAGCACCGTAATATGGTGGCTGGCTTAGCCAAGGGCGATGAGGTTGTCACAATGGGCGGTTTACTCGGCAAAATTACCAAAGTAGACGACAATTTTGTAACGGTCGAAATTGCCAAAGGTACTGAAGTTAAGGTTCAAAAGGTGTCTGTGCAAGCCATGATGCCTAAAGGCACTGTATAAGATCTATCAGCTATAACTCATACCTAATACAAGAAACTAAAACAAGAAAGTAGTCTCAAATGAATAAAAACCCTACTTGGAAGTATCTGCTACTTTTGTTGATCGTCTCGTTTGGTGTGATATACGCCTCACCAAACCTTTATCAAGCTGAGCCTGGTGTGCAGGTAATTGGGACGCGTAATACTGATATTGATGAAAGCACTCTCGGGCGTGTTAATCGCGCGCTCGAAGCGGCAGACATTTCAGTTAAGCAAATTACCTTAGAAAACCAAGCAGTGCGCGCGCGGTTGAATTCTGAAGAAGATCAAAACAAAGCCAAACAAGTATTAAAAGACGCGCTTGGCAGTAACTATCCGGTTGCACTCGCTGATATGCCTACCACACCGGAGTGGCTGCAAAGCCTTGGTGGTGCGCCAATGTACTTAGGTTTAGATTTGCGCGGTGGTGTGCATTTTCTGTTACAGGTTGATATGGAAGCCGCAGAGAAAACCGCTAAAGACAATTACTTTGATGATATTCGACGCTTGTTGCGTGACAACAAACTGTACAACCAGGGGATGAGCCGCGGTGCTGATGGTGCAATTCAAGTTCGTTTTAAAAATGCAGAGCTGCGTGATAAAGCCTTAAACGAAGTAGCCAGTGCAATACCCGAATTGCTTGCAAATGATCAAGACAATCAAGACGGCTCTTTTGTGTTGTCGATACAACTCGCTGAAACTGCGTTGGCCGAAATACGCAGTGCTGCGTTGAAAAAGAATATTGTCGCTATCCGTAATCGAATTGACCAATTAGGGGTCTCGGAGCCGATTATTCAACAGCAGGGTACGGATCGAATAGTGGTTCAACTGCCAGGTGTCAAGGATCCAAGCGAAGCGAAAAAAATTCTCGGTAAAACTGCGACGTTGGAAGTTCGTTTGGTTGATGAAGAAAATGCACTAGAGTCGAGTATTCGGGGCAGAGTACCCGCAGGTTCAAAGCGTTATTATTTTCGTGATCGCACCCCGATTTTATTAAAAAAGCGCTTGTTGTTTTCAGGTGAAAACATCATTGACGCCAGCGCTGGTATCGACACTCAGAATGGTGGGCAAGTGGTACACATAACGCTTGATGCCAAAGGCGCAAATGTCAACTCTAGCGTCACAGGAAAAAATATTGGTAAACGTATGGCGGTTGTTTACGTTGAAAATATCACCGATACAAAACTCAATGCCAAAGGCGAAGAGGTTTTAATTCGTAAGCGGATTGAAGAGGTCATTACGGCGCCGGTGATTCGCGACCAACTTGGGAAACGTTTTCAAATAACGGGGTTAAATGAGCCTGGCGAAGCGCAAGACTTAGCGTTGTTATTACGCGCTGGTTCATTGGCCGCGCCAGTTTACATTGTCGAAGAACGCACGATTGGCCCGAGCTTAGGTAAAGAGAATATTGATAAGGGCTTTAAGTCTGTTCTGTTTGGCTTTCTAGCTGTCTTATTGTTTATGGTGGTTTACTACCGAATGTTTGGTGCTGTTGCGAGTTTTGCACTGGTGCTAAATCTTGTGATCATTGTTGCTGTATTGTCCTTGCTACAAGCCACATTAACCTTGCCGGGTGTGGCCGGTATGGTATTAACCGTGGGTATGGCGGTCGATGCAAATGTGTTGATATTTGAACGAATTCGCGAAGAGATACTCGATGGTGCTGCGCCACAAATGGCCATTCATCGAGGTTACGATAATGCATTTTCAACGATTATTGATGCCAACTTAACTACCTTGATAGCGGCATTGGTGTTATTTAATTTCGGTACTGGGCCAATTCAAGGTTTTGCGATCACCTTAAGTATTGGTATCGCAACGTCGATGATCACGGCAATTTTTGTGTCTCGAATATTAGTTAACTTTATTTATGGTAACCGCCGATTAGAGGCGCTTAAGCTTTAGCAAAGTATTATTAATACGAATACGCCTAATCATTTACACAGTAATCATTTAACATTCACATATCATGCAACTAATTTCTAAATTAACCACAATCGACTTTATTGGCAAACGCATGATTGCTGCGGTGTTTTCAGCTGTGCTAATTGTCGCTTGTGCATATTCGTTATCAACCAATGGCTTAAACTACGGTATTGATTTTTCTGGTGGTACTAAAGTCGAGTTGGTTTACCCTGAAGATGTTGCAATAACCGAGGTGCGCTCAAACCTAGAAGCGGGTGGTTATGCGGATAGCGTTGTACAGTATTTTGGTAGTAATCGTGATGTGTTGATTCGTATTCCATTATCAGACAAAAACAACAGTGCTGATGTGAGTACAGAAATTGTTGAGTTATTAAATGACTCTGCTAAAGCATCATCACGCGGTACTGCCGAAGTGCGCAGTGTTGAATTTGTGGGGCCGACCTTTGGTAAAGAACTCTTTGAAAAAGGCATTTTAGCCTTAGTGTATGCGCTTATCGGCGTGATGATCTACGTGATGTTTCGCTTCGAGTGGAAGTTCTCAGTAGGCTCTGTAGTGGCATTGATTCATGATGTGCTCATTACGGTTGGCTTGTTTTCTTTGATCGGTCTCGAATTTACCTTACCTGTGTTGGCCGCATTATTAGCAGTAATTGGTTATTCCTTGAATGACACAATTGTTGTGTTTGACCGCATTCGCGAAAATTTTCGCAAATTGCGTGACGTTGAAACTCAAGAAACAATGAATGTATCAATTAATCAAACACTGCCGAGAACAATCCTAACGTCATTAACAACTTTATTGGTATTGATGGCCTTATATTTCTATGGCGGCGAAGCACTAAACGGTTTTGCAGCAACCTTAATCATTGGCGTATTAATTGGTACTTATTCGTCTATTTTTGTTGCTAGCCCAACTGTGTTGGCATTGGGCGCTAAAGCCGAAGATCTCATTGTTGAAGAAGTTGAGAAAGAGGGCGCTGACTTCCCTGATATGCAACTTCCATAATAATTATAAGCAGTACAACCTAAGCAATTTATTTGAAACTTCCCTGTTTTAATTTCTTTTTATTTTTCTAGCTGAGAGACTACGATGTTTAATAAAAGTGACACCATTGCAAATATAGACCCAGAACTGTGGACCGCTGTTGTCGAGGAAAATACTCGTCAAGAGGAGCACATTGAACTAATTGCGTCTGAAAATTACGCCAGTGCTGCGGTTATGCAAGCACAAGGGACTAAGCTCACTAATAAGTACGCAGAAGGTTACCCTGGCAAACGTTATTATGGTGGTTGCGCATATGTAGACGTTGCTGAAGATTTAGCCATCGCACGTTTAAAAGAATTATTCGGTGCAGATTATGCCAATGTGCAACCGCATTCTGGCTCATCCGCTAATATTGCTGTGTATCAAGCGGTCATGAACCCTGGCGATACTGTCCTAGGCATGAGCTTAGATCATGGTGGTCATTTAACACATGGTGCAAAAGTAAACTTCTCTGGCCGTTTATATAACTCAGTACAATACGGCCTAGTCGAAGAAACGGGTGAGATTGATTACGACCAAGTTGAAGCCTTAGCTTTAGAGCACAAACCTAAAATGATTATTGCTGGTTTCAGTGCGTATTCGCGTGTGGTTGATTGGCAACGTTTTCGGGATATTTCAGATAAGGTTGGTGCAGTTATGATGTGCGATATTGCACACGTGGCTGGTTTAATCGCTGTTGGCTTATACCCAAGCCCAATTCAAATTGCCGATGTGTGCACCAGTACGACACATAAAACACTGCGTGGACCTCGTGGTGGCATCATCATGGCGAAATCGAACCCTGAGTTAGAAAAAGCATTTAATTCACGTGTGTTTCCTGGTTGCCAAGGCGGGCCATTAATGCACGTTATTGCGGCGAAAGCCGTGGCGTTTAAAGAAGCGCTAGACCCAAGTTTTAAAGAGTATCAACAAAAAGTATTGGATAACTCACGCGCCTTAGCGGCAGGCTTAAAAGCCCGTGGTTATGATGCAGTATCTGGCGGCACTGATAATCACTTAAGCTTGATCTCTTTAGTCAGCAAAGGTATTACTGGTAAAGCCTCAGAGGCAGCACTCGGCGCGGCTAATATTACGGTTAATAAAAACAGTGTGCCTGGCGATCCGCAAAGTCCATTTGTGACCAGTGGTATTCGTATTGGAACACCGGCAATCACAACGCGCGGTTTTGGCGTGCCAGAAACCGAGCAATTAGCGGTTTGGATGGCTGACGTGATGGATGCTGTAGATCAAGACGGTGGCTTTGATAGTGCGGTGACTGATCGTGTGAAAAGCGAAGTATTAGAACTGTGCTCGCGTTTTCCAGTCTACGATTACGCGGACTAATACTCTGTTATGTGTATTGATTAAAATCTAGATCAATAGTTACTTTGGTAGAAAGCACCATACTTAATTATGCTTTAAATAATAATTATCAATTAAACTTAGTGTGAAATATCAATACATAGAATTTTCTTGGCGGGCAGCTTTTATCGGCTTCTACTTGACCCCTGAGCGAGATAAGCTTTGGGTAACTATTGTTCCTTTTTTCCCTTTTTATTTTAAAAGGGTTGGTGGCAGCTAAATGAAAACCTATTCTAAAAACCACATAACAAGAACAAACACAAAAGCGCTTACAGCGCTCGGACGCGTGCTACGCCCGCGCC
>CAZOBR010000038.1:0-4456 GCA_964578035.1 uncultured Gammaproteobacteria bacterium | reverse complement strand
CGTTTTCCAGTCTACGATTACGCGGACTAATACTCTGTTATAGAGCCTGTTAGCAGTATATGTTGACTAATTTCGTTGACGATTAACTACGGTAGCTATGCTAAGGTGTGCTTTTATTAAGATCCACAATGCTAAGATCTATAGTTTGCATAGCTATCCATTTTTTATGCGGCTTTATATTTAAGGCTTTAAATATTAATGCGTTGCCCATTTTGCCAAAACGATGACACGCGTGTAGTTGATTCACGTTTAACAGATGACGGTGATGCCGTGCGTCGACGTCGTTCCTGTGAAGCCTGTGGTGAGCGTTTTAGTACCATGGAAGAGGCTAACCTAAAACTGCCGTATATCGTTAAATCTAACGGCGATCGAGAGTCGTATGATGAAAGCAAACTTGCCCGTGGGCTTGAGCGAGCATTAGAGAAACGGCCTGTTGAGTCTGATGAAATTGAGCATATTTTACACCGCATTAAACGCAATCTGCTTACATCTGGTGAGCGCGAAATAGCAGCCCGAGAAATTGGTGAACTAGTAATGAACGAACTGCGCGAGGTCGATCAAGTAGCCTATGTGCGCTTTGCCTCTGTTTATCGTTCATTTCAAGATGTGGATGCCTTTAGTGACGAAATTAAACGTCTGCAAGCTGAAACAATGCGCGGCCGAAAAGCGGTTCGAGCCGCACGGTCTAAACCTAAAAAATAATCATTTTTGTGAGCAGTAAAAATACAATTGATATGAATGATCAACAGTTAATGCAACGTGTGCTGGATTTGGCAATTCAAGGTCAGACTACGACACAGCCTAACCCAATGGTTGGTTGCGTTATCGTTAACGATGGCGAGATCGTTGGCGAAGGTTATCATCACGCTGCGGGTGACTTGCACGCAGAACGCGAAGCATTAAAGCAAGCAGGTGAAAAGGCTCGCGGTGCAACGGTTTATGTCAACTTAGAGCCGTGTTGTCACCAAGGTCGTACACCACCTTGTACCGACGGTTTGATAGACGCGGGCGTGTCTAGAGTTGTTGCCGCAATGGGTGATCCAAATCCGTTGGTTGAGGGTGGCGGTTTTGAATTACTCAATGGTGCAGGTATCGATGTGCAAAGCAGCGTTCTAAAAGAGCAAGCGATTTGGTTGAATCGCGGTTTTGTTAGTCGCATGGCACTGCAAAAGCCGTGGGTTGTTTTAAAATCAGCAGCAACGCTAGATGGCCGTACAGCAGCGCACGACGGTGAAAGTAAATGGATTACGGGTGCTGCAGCGCGCGCAGATGTACAAACTTTGCGGTCACAGACTTCGGCGATTATTACTGGCATTGGCACTGTGTTGGCTGACGACCCTGAAATGAATGTTCGATTAGACAATACACAACGACAACCGCTTAGAGTGTTGTTGGATAGTGCCTTACAGGTTCCACTTGAGGCGCGCATTATTGGCTCTGATGAAAAATTAGTGATTTTTACGTTGTCAGAAGATCACACTAAGATTGCTGAGCTAATAGAAGCTGGCGCAGAAGTCATTCAGCAAACCGCTAAGCAAGGTCAAACGCGACTTGATCTAGATGAAGTCGTAAAAGAATTGGCTAAATGGCAGTGTAATGAGATATTTATTGAAGCTGGGCAGACTTTAAGCGGGGCATTTTTAGAGTCAGGTTTGGTCGATGAGTTGGCGTTATTTTATGCTGGCAGTTTATTAGGCGACAAAGGCAAAAGTATGTTTGCATTTGATGCACCATTGCCCTTTGCTAATCGCGTTGAATTCACGGTTAAAAATGTGGCTATGGTTGGTGACGATATTCGTGTTAACGCGGTTAATCAAACAAGTTTGGCTAGACTGGGTCTATAACTCGCATATAACTGTTAGCGCAATTAATTTTAAGAGAAAGATATGTTTACAGGAATTATCGAAACCGTTGGCCAAGTTGTTGCTACCGAAAAAACGGGCGGTGACGTCCGCATTACTATTCAAGCAGATGGATTTGCAGACCATAAGATTGCCTTAGGCGATAGCGTTGCGATTAACGGTGTGTGTCTAACAGTGGTTGAGCAACAACAAACGCGTTTTATGTTTGATGTGTCAATTGAATCGATTAACCACAGCCTAATTGGTGATTGGACCGTCGGAACAGATGTTAATTTAGAGCTCGCATTACTGCCAACTTCACGTTTGGGCGGGCATTTAGTTTCCGGTCATGTTGATGGTTTGGCCAAATTGGTCAGCATGGATGAAGACGCGCGATCATGGCGTATGGCCTTTGAGGTGCCCGAAACGCTTAAAAAATACATCGCTAAGAAAGGTTCAATTACCATTAATGGTATTAGTCTTACTGTAAACTCAGTTGATAATAATCTTTTTGATATCAATGTGATACCGCATACTTATGCAGTAACTACTATGCGTGACCTTAGTGTTGGTGATCAAGTTCATATCGAGGTGGATTTGATTGCTCGTTACCTTGAACGCATGCTGGAAGGGCAGTTGCCAAGCGTTGCAGCGGGTATGTCAGAGCAATTATCCGATCTTGCTGACCGCAATTAGGCTAAAATCGCAAAGCTAGCGGTGCTGATCGACACTGCAAACGGTACTAACTGGCACTAAAACTAACTGCTAGTTAACTATTAACCGCTGGAAAACAGCTAAAACAACTAACGAAAAGCTTATTATGCCTATTACTCCTTTATACGCTGCGTTGTTTGCATTGATGTATATCGTCTTATCAATTGGCGTTATTCGCGTACGCTCTGGTGACAAAGTTGCCTTGGGCTATAAAGACAATAAAGAACTTGAAACTGTTGTGCGTATTCACGGTAATTTTAGTGAATATGTGCCACTACTCTTGATTCTATTTTGGTTTGTCGAAAGTATTACAATGAACAACCAACTCGTATTTATTTTAGGTTGTGTATTATTGCTATGCCGAGTTGCGCATGTAATCGGAATGCGCGATCCAAAAAAATACCTAATACTGCGCCAGCTTGGCATAATTGGTACATTTGTGATTATATTGATCTGTTCGCTCTATCTAGTCTGGTGGTATTTACCAATCAGTGTATAGTTCGGCGCATATTGAAACATCATTTTGAAAAAACTTAAAAAATAGAATGTCTAATCGACACAATGCTCGCAAGGCCGCTGTACAAGCGTTGTACCAATGGGATTTAACCCAACAAGCAGATGATGAAATCGAACCATCCTTCTCGCAAATTCACGACATGCAAAATATTGATCGTAAATATTTGCGTGAAATTATGCGTGAGGTTCCTAAATTACGAATCGAGTTAGAACAAGCGATTGCACCACACATCGATCGTGATTTTTCTAAACTAGACCCCGTAGAGCGTGCCATTTTGCGACTGGGCGCCTATGAATTAAGTAAGCGTCAAGATGTTCCGACCAAAGTGGTGTTAAACGAAATGATCGAATTAGCGAAAATTTTTGGTTCTGAACACAGTTATAAATTTGTCAACGGCGTGATGGATAAACTAGCCGCTGCTCTTAGATGATCGTCTTTGAGTAAGGTCTTAGAGCAAAATAACTTAATGAACATTTATTCTTAAGGTGCACATTGGCTGAATTCTCAATAATTGAAAAATATTGCCGAGATATCGGCGTTGAGCATAATTCAACCAAGCTAAATATTGGTGATGACGCGGCTATTGTCGCGATACCTAATGACATGGAATTAGCCATCAGTGTCGACACGATGGTTGAAGGCGTGCATTTTTATGCTGATACCTCAGCAGCGTATATCGCGCATAAATTAGCCGCAGTCAATTTGAGTGATATGGCTGCAATGGGCGCGAATCCCAAATGGGCGACGCTAGCGCTAACACTGCCTGAGCAAGACGAGTCATGGTTGGCAGAATTTTCAAGCAGCTTAGACGCGATTTGCAAACAACATGGGGTGCAATTAATTGGTGGAGATACATCTCAAGGCTCCCTCAATTTAAGTTTACATATCATGGGTTTACTGCCAAAAGGTAAATCGTTAACGCGTAATAATGCTCGTGTTGGTAATGATGTGTATGTGTCAAATATCCTGGGAGATGCAGCGTTGGCATTACAGTGTATTGAAGGCAATGTTGAGTACCGTGGTCAAAACCTAGAGGTATTACGCAGTGCGTTAGATCGGCCACAACCACAAGTGCCGTTGGGTATGGGTTTATTAAATATTGCAAGTTCGTGCATCGATTTGTCTGATGGCTTAGTTGCTGACCTTACGCACTTAGCCACACTCAGCGAGGTTTCAATTGAGTTAGACATAAGCCGAGTACCTCTGTCAGAAGAATACCAGCGCTATGTATCATCAGGCGGGAATGTCGATTTAGCGCTGACCGGTGGAGATGATTACCAATTAGCATTTACGGTTAATCCTGAACGACGTGGTGAGTTAATTGCCTTGTCAGAAGAACTGGGGCTTCGCGTTAGCAAAATTGGCCATGTGATTGACGCACAAA
>CAZOBR010000037.1:0-18845 GCA_964578035.1 uncultured Gammaproteobacteria bacterium | reverse complement strand
GCGCAATTTTGCGTGATGTGCAAATGCATCCTTATAAGCAACAAGTCTTACACCTTGATTTTCAACGTGTGAGTCGTAAAGACAAAATCACCATGACAGTGCCATTGCACTTCAGTGGTGAAGAAGACGCACCAGGCGTTAAGGTTGAGTCTGGCATCATGTCACATAGCATGACCTCAGTGGATGTCACTTGCTTAGGCTCAGATCTTCCTGAGTACGTTGAAGTTGACGTATCTGCGCTTAATATGGGTGAGTCTGTTTCACTGGGTGATGTTGTGTTGCCAGAAGGCGTTGAGTTTGCCTCAACGGTTCAAGATTCTGATCTTGAATTGTCTGTTGCTTCAGTGCTTGCACCGAAGAAGCCTCAAACTGTTGAAGACGAAGAAGTTGAAGCGGTTGAAGGCGAAGAAGCTGCGCCAGCTGCTGAAGAAGGCAATTCAGACGAGTAATCGTTATGAGTCAATCGCCTATCAAGTTGATTGTCGGTCTTGGCAATCCGGGCGAGCAGTATCTAAAAACCCGGCACAATGCCGGGTTTTTGTTTTTAGATGAACTGTGTCGTCAATTAGGCGCCAGCCTCAAAGCCGATAAGCATTGTTTTGGCCGCAGTGTTAAAGCCACGATTAATGGCGTTGATGTGCGCTTACTTGCTCCTGATACCTTTATGAACCTTAGCGGTAAAGCCGTTGTCGCAGCCTGTTCGTATTATAAAATAGATCTGTCCGAAATTTTAGTTGCGCATGATGAGCTGGATCTTGATGTTGGTATTGCACGCCTTAAGCTTGGCGGCGGCCATGGTGGCAATAATGGTTTGCGAGATATTATTCAAAAGTCGGCTAGCAAAGACTTTGCGAGGCTGCGGCTTGGTATCGGTCACCCTGGTGTCGGTCGTGATGTTTCAGGCTATGTATTAAAAGCGCCCAATAGAGATGATCAAGCAAAGTTAGATAATGCGATTGCTGAATCATTACGGGTTATCGATTTAGTCGCCGAGGGTGATTTTCCTCGCGCGATGAATGAATTACACACAAATCTAAGCGCCTAGCAACATTGTGGGCTCGCGATAAGTAAATTAGGCACTAAACTGGATATTAATTATGGGATTTAAATGTGGCATTGTTGGGCTACCGAATGTTGGTAAATCAACGCTATTTAATGCATTGACTAACTCAGGCATACAAGCTGAGAACTATCCTTTTTGTACTATTGAGCCAAATGTTGGCATGGTAGAAGTGCCAGACCCTAGATTGCAGCGTTTAACCGAGCTGGCGGATCCAAATAAAACAATTCCTGCGACTATGGAGTTCGTGGATATCGCAGGCCTAGTAGAAGGCGCGTCAAAAGGCGAAGGTTTAGGCAATCAGTTTCTGGCCAATATACGTGAAGTGGATGCCATTGCGCATGTTGTGCGCTGCTTTAATGATGAAAACGTGATTCACGTTGCAGGCAAAGTAGACCCAGCGTCAGATATTGAAGTCATTCATACGGAGCTAGGTCTAGCCGATATGGAAACGGTTGAGAAAGCCATAGAACGTGCGGCCAAACGATCAAAATCGGGCGATAAAGACCAGATCAAGCTTAAAGAAATACTCGAAAAAGTATATGCGCATTTAAACACGGGCGAGCCTGTGCGTTCGCTAGGGCTCGATCAAGATGATTATAAAAAGATTAAGCATTTATGTTTAATGACTGCAAAGCCTACTATGTACATTGCCAATGTCGACGAAGAAGGCTTTGAAAACAATCCGTTGTTAGATGTGGTAACAGAATATGCCGCAAAAGAAAGCGCTGGCGTGGTGGTTATTTGCGCCGCAATTGAATCGGAAATTGCTGAGCTAGATGATGAAGAAAAAATCGAGTTCTTGCAAGAATTGGGTCAAGATGAGCCCGGTCTGAATCGTGTCATTCGAGCGGGCTATCAATTGCTTGGGCTACAAACCTATTTCACTGCAGGTAAAACAGAAGTGCGAGCATGGACAATACGAGTAGGTGATACTGCTCCGCAAGCGGCTGGCGTTATTCACACCGATTTTGAGCGTGGGTTTATTCGTGCCGAAACCACCGCGTTTGAAGATTACGATCAATACGGTGGCGAACAAGGTGCTAAAGAAGCTGGTCGGTTTCGCTTAGAAGGTAAAGATTACATCATGCAAGACGGGGATGTCGTGCACTTCCGATTTAATGTGTAGTTGAGTGTGTCGTTATTTGCGCATTTGGAAATAAAAAAAGCCGCTGATAAAATTTATCAGCGGCTTTTTTATTTGTTAGCTAAATATTAATTGACAGATGTTGGTGTTGGTAATGGTGTAGTTACAGGTGAGACCGATGTTGGTGCATCATCTTGAAGCAATATATCGATAGCACCTACTGGAACTGGAACAGTCGCGCCGGGAAAAGGAATGCCAAGTATTTCAAACGCTTCTTCAGGAGACACAGGGCCTACACCCACTTGGAAAAAAGCCACGTTTGTACGTTCACGCACGTTGAGCCGGCGTGTGCCACCCGGGCCACTGTTTCGTGTAATTCCCGCTAACATAAAACCATATACCTCGCCATTTCGTGGTCTGAACTCATCTAAAGGGCTGAATCGGAAGTGTCCTGGGCCAACCAATGCGCCTAATGAACGGTTAGTCCGGCCAACACGTATAAATTCCCAAGTACCGCCAAACCATTCGCCATCTTGGAATACAAAGCCCCAGACATTTGCGTTGCAACAGGTTAGTTGTTCACGTTCTGTGCCCGCTGGCCATACAGACCGTAGATCGTCAATTAGTTCGATACTAGGTCCAAATCTTGTCACTGGACCTGGCTCAATTCTAAGCTCAGAAGTGACTGGAAATGATCGCATCAGATTAGCGATACCGGAAATGTTTCCACCTGGGTTGGAGTCAGTGCTTTCTTCGATAAACACAACATCTTCAAGGTCTTCAGGGAAGGCGGCGTATGTGGCCGTAGTTGCAAGTGTACTAACTAATGCTATGAGAATTATATGTATTAATTTCACGGTTTTTATCTCGGCTGTTATTTATCAATGGTTAAACGTATGACGCAATCTTACTCATTACCCATATGTGTCTCATCCATAATAACGTTATGTTCATGTTTGTCTTACGCAATTTATAGAAGTATAAAGTGTATTCGTAATTTTTTCGAATAATTGAGGAGCTATTTTCTTTAGATTATTGTTTTATTTTTCAAGTAACTGAAAATATTACGCAGTCTTCTGTCATCATTAATCATATTTATTACCTTCTATTATTGTTAATATGCTCCCATTTTTAGCACTGCTTGCTTTTGCAGGAAACTCTATTTTGTGCCGCTTAGCCTTAGCCGATGGCGCTATTGACCCAGCTAGCTTTACCAGTATTCGATTAATTTCTGGTGCGGTTACATTACTTGTAGTGCTTTCATTGTCAAAAAGCCCTCAGTCTGACGACAGTGCGGGCAGCTGGCTTGCAACAATAATGTTGTTTGCCTATGCGGCCTTGTTCTCGTTTGCTTATATTTCATTAAATACAGGAACCGGCGCACTGATTTTATTTGCGAGTGTGCAAGTTACTATGCTGCTTGTTAACTTCTTGCGTGGTAATCGCCTGCATTATTTGGAATGGCTGGGGCTATTAACTGCTTGTCTAGGTTTTGTTTATTTAGTGCTGCCAGAGCTTGGTAGGCCTTCTTTGTCTGGTTTTGTGATGATGGCGTTTGCTGGTATTGCGTGGGGCGCGTATACCCTGTTAGGGCAAAATTCTGAAAACCCACTACGAACAACCGCGCACAATTTTACGCGTTGTATTCCTATTGCCGCTTTATTGTTAGTAATTTTTGTGGATCAAAGCCAATTAAGTCCATACGGCTTGGTTTTGGCAATTGCTTCAGGTGCACTCACTTCTGGCTTGGGTTACGCCATTTGGTACGCCGCTTTAAAAGGCTTAACAACAACACAAGCGGCCGTTATTCAATTGTTTGTGCCAGTGATTGCTGCAGTTGGTGGTGTGGCTTTTGCTAATGAGCTTATTTCACTACGCTTGCTCATTGCAGCTACTTTAATATTAGGCGGTATAGTGTTGGTGATCTCAGTGCGCAACAAAGAGTGATGCAATATAGTTTAATTCGCAGCTTCTTTAATTATTTCTACGGCGGCGTTTATGTACTTACTCAATTCTGGAGAATGACGTTCATCTGTTTTTTCTCGTGTTTCGCCAAGCCGAACGATAATTACATTATGTTCAGGCACAACCAAAATATACTGACCAAGATGACCGTCAAACGAATAAAAAGCTGGGTCGTGGTCGTAGCTCAACCAGGTGGAGTACCCATAATATGGTCGCGCTTTTGGCGAAACCATAAGGTCAATAAAGTCACTGGGTACGATTTGTTGTCCATTCCAACGACCTTTGTGGAGCATGAGTAACCCGAGTTTCGCGTAGTTTCGCGCATTGGTATTTAAACAGCAGTAGGTCAATTCTGTACCCATGTCGTCTGTATGCCACGGTGCATCGTCATTCATCTGTAACGGCTGCCATATTTTTTTACTTAGGTATTCACTTAAGCTATCTGCCACACCTGCTTTTTTTAATGCTCGCACAAGTGCGATGCCTAATAATTGAGTTGATGCACTTGAGTACTCCCAAAATGATCCTGGGTTATCTGAGAAAGAACGCGAAAGTAGAAACTTTTCAATATTAGAGCCATGATAGAGTTGTACGGTTGGGCTAAATGGGGAGTAGTAATTTTCATCCCATTCATAGCCAGAGTTCATTAAGGATAAATGCGCCAATGTTGCACTTTTAGCAAGTGGGTCACTTTTAAACTCAGGCAAAAAATCGGTGAGCGGTTGGTCAATACTGTTAATATGACCTTCTTTAATAGCAATGCCAACTAATAGAGTTGTGACAGTTTTAGCCATTGAAAACGAGTTAGTTTTACTGCGGTCGTTATAACCGAGATAGTAGTTTTCGCTGATGACTTTGCCATCTTTTATGATTAGAAAGGCTGCCGTTTTATAATCTGTAAGGTACTTCTCAAACTCAGCATCAAATGGAACTGAATTGTAATTAGCGTGTTTTTCTAATTCTTTGGCGTTTTTCGAACTTACGTTTGCAATGTCGAATTGCTGATAATCATTAATGTTGGCCGTTGTATTACCAACCATGTAAGTACGTTTAAATGAGGTAATAATATACTTATGACCCGTGGCATAAAGGCCAATAATGGCAATAACCGTAATGGCAATTAGGCTAACTAAAATGCGTTTGATCATATGTAATTCTCAGTGGGCTAAATAGGCAAACTAAACTTTCGAATGGGTTGTCTTAATACAAAGCTGGTATGGACACCACTCACGCCCTTAATTTTAGTTAATCGTCGCAAAAGAAACTGTTCATAGTGTCTCATATCTCGCACTAAGACTTTAATTAAGAAATCAGAATCTTGTCCAGTAACGACATAGCATTCGATGATTTCTGGCAATTTATTAGCAGCCTCCTCAAATTTATCAAAATAATCGGCTGTATGTCGGTCCAACGTGACACTGATCATGGCCATTAAACTTAAGCCTAATTTTTCATGATCGAGCAAAGTAATATGTCGCGCAATAATCCCCGCTTGTTCAAGCTGCTTAACTCGGCGGGCGCATGGTGTGGGAGATAGGTTTATTTTGTCAGCGAGCTCAAGATTGCTGATTTTTGCGTTTTCTTGTAACACTTGCAGTATTTGTCTGTCTATTTTATCAATAACCATTTTTATAACTAATAATCTAAGATTTATTGGTTAATATATCTAATTTTTTTCAAATATACATATTTTTTAGTTAATAAGGCTCAATGCACGCGTTTATAATCAAGTCATTACGAGACACCACTTATACACAATACATTCAATATAAATTGTCATGACTCAGTTCAACTATAAAAAATACACACCAATTGTTAGCGTTGATAAAATAGATCGCCGTTGGCCAAACCGTGTTACGAAGGCTGCACCACAATGGTGTAGTGTTGACTTGCGTGACGGCAATCAAGCCTTGATTGAGCCAATGACGCCGCCGCAAAAGTTAGAAATGTTTGAGATGCTGGTTGGTGTTGGCTTTAAACAGATTGAAGTTGGCTTTCCTGCCGCATCACAAACCGATTTTGATTTTGTTCGAAGGCTAATTACTGAAAACCGTATTCCTGATGACGTTACTATTCAGGTATTAACGCAAGCGCGGCAAGAATTGATCGAGCGTACTTATGAATCTCTAGTCGGCGCCGATAAAGCGATTGTGCATGTATATAACTCCACCTCAACGGTGCAACGCGAACAGGTGTTTAAGTTGTCACGCGAAGAGATAAAACAAATCGCCATCAATGGCGCACGTTGGGTAAAAGAGGGCGCGGCTAAGCAGCCAGAAACCCAATGGCAGTTTCAATATTCGCCTGAAAGTTTTACCGGTACTGAAATTGATTATGCGGTTGAAGTATGTGATGCGGTAGCAGAGGTTTGGCAACCAACGCCTGAGAATAAAATTATATTTAACCTTCCTGCTACTGTAGAAGTTGCAACGCCTAATGTTTACGCAGACCAAATTGAGTGGTTTTGCGATCACATTCATAATCGTGATGCGATTACAGTTAGTTTACATACTCATAATGACCGAGGTTGTGGTGTTGCCGCATCCGAGCTTGGTGTATTGGCTGGCGCAGACAGGGTAGAAGGAACCTTGTTAGGCAATGGTGAGCGTACTGGCAATATGGATATTGCGACCATGGCTATGAATTTGTACAGCGCGGGTGTTGATCCTGAGTTGGATTTTTCACGAATGGATCGCGTTATCAATGTGGTTGAGAAATGCACACAGTTAAAAGTTCACCCGCGCCACCCGTATGCTGGCGAGTTAGTGTTTGCCGCATTCTCTGGCAGCCATCAAGATGCGATTAACAAATGTTTAGCGCAATATGAAGAGGGGGGAATTTGGGAAGTTGCATACTTACCCATTGACCCGCGCGACTTGGGTCGCAATTACCAAGAAGTTATTCGTATTAATTCGCAATCCGGTAAAGGTGGTGTGGCTTATGTTCTTGAGCAGGAGCACGGTATTAAAATGCCGCGTTGGTTGCAGGTTGACTTTAGCTCGGTTGTGCAAAAAGAAGCTGAGAACACAGAGGCTGAGGTCAGTTCCGAACAAATTTTTAATTTGTTTAACCATACATACTTAGTGCCTGAAGGGCATATGACCCTTAAAAGCTACCAAGTAAATCGGCAAGACGATACCGATACTTTAGATGCTGTGTTAGTCGATGGGCAAAATGAATACTCGCTTGCAGGCCAGGGGCGCGGTGTACTTGAGGCCTTTGTTAGTGGTTTGTCAAAACACACCGGTAAAGAAATTGTGATCATTGAATACAATGAGCATACGCTGGGTAAAAACGACGGCTCTGAAGCCATGGCGTATGTACAAATAAGCGTGGATTCGCAGCGCGTATGCGCAGCAGGTAAAAGCCGTGATATTTTAGGCGCAACTCTAAACGCTATTTTGCATGCGGTAGCGCGTATATAATTGGCTAATGCAGCTTAATTTAACCGAGAAATAAGTGCCATGTCACTGAAGCAGCCGTCTAGTGTAGATTTAAGCATCGTGATTCCTGTTTTTAATGAAGAACAGAGTATCAATTCTTTTCTTGAAAACTCTGTTCCCTGTTGTGAAGCACTAAACATTAGTTATGAATTAGTTTTTATTAATGACGGTAGCACTGACCAAACGCTATTTTTTTTAACCAGTAAGCTAAAAGAATACCCTTCGATTAAGGTGGTTAACCTCTCGCGTAATTTCGGCAAAGAACTGGCTTTGACTGCCGGCATTGATCATGCTTCAGGCGAAGCTGTCATTCCAATGGACGTGGATTTACAAGACCCACCAGAAATGATTAATGCTTTGTATCAAAAGTATCTGGAAGGGTTTGATGTTGTGGTTGCTGTTCGGAATAAGCGTCAAGGCGATACTATTGCTAAGCGCATGTTTGCTGTTGGCTTCTATAAATTATTTAAACGCGTCAGTGACATTGAAATTCTTGAAAACGCGGGCGACTTTAGGATTATGAGTCGTCGCGTGATTGAAGTTGTCAAATCAATGCCTGAAAGAACACGCTTTATGAAAGGTCTTTTATCGTGGCCAGGGTTTAAGACGACGACTATTGAATATGATCGCCCAGAACGGTTCGCGGGCGAGACAAAGTGGCATTTTACGAAATTGTGGCGCCTAGCACTTGACGGCATTTTTTCATTTTCGACTCTGCCATTAAAAATATGGACTTATATTGGTGGCGCTCTTTCTATAATTTCTATCTTGTATATGACATATACAATTTTTAAAACGATTGTGATGGGCATCGATGTGCCAGGTTATGCCTCTTTATTAGTAATTACATTACTTATTGGTGGTGTCAATTTAATGGGTATTGGCATCATCGGCGAATACCTAGGCCGAATTTTTATAGAAGTAAAAGGTCGTCCCCTGTATGTAGTAGAAAGTGTTGTTGATGGAAAAACACATTTAGAAAAATAAGACATCTGTGGCAAATAAATCTGGCAATACCGCGATCTACCAAACATGGCGATTCTTTTTAGTAGGTGTCGCAACGACATTGGTGCACTTTGTCGTTCTTAGTGTCTGTTTTCGCGTTCTAGGCTACGCGATTGTACCAAGCACAATAATGGCTTTTTTTATTGCAGTGGTCTTTTCCTATTTAATGAGTTATCGCTTTACCTTTCGAAGTACTCAAATGCATAGAAACAGCGTACCTAAATTTTTGTTGTCGGTAGGGTTGGGTTTTAGCTGGAATGTCGGTTTAATGTATTTGCTAGTAGAACACATTGGAATAGATTATGTCTTCGCGTTCTTACTTACTACCATGGTGGTGATGGTAAATAATTTTATACTGACGAAGTTTTGGGTATTCAAAAGCTAACCAAGCAATTGCGTTTATTTGACCCACAGAGTCGACTTATTTGAGTGGTACATTGCCACGCATTTGTTGACCCAGCTGTTCACGTCTGTTGTAACTATAAAACCCCCACCCGATGCTATATTAGGCCGTTTTACTGCACTTGATAGTACGACGTTTTTATTGGCGTTATCAGAGCTAGACATGGTTGCACGAGCAGCATCTAAGCTCACGTCATAAGCTTGTATGCTACCCGTTGCATCTTCGGCCATTTTTTTTACGTTGATAGAAAACAAAAGTACAAAACCTAATATAGCTAATGGGTAATTGGCCCATTTTTTAGTGAATGTCTTTGGTTGAAGAAAAGTTAGCTGTGAACAGATAATTGGCCATAATAAAATAACAAAAAATAAAGATACATTATGCGCTCTGCCTGGACCTGGCGAACCGAGAGAAAAAACTAAGGCAAGAATCACGATAAACGGAAACGCGATTGCAAAAGCTGTCAATAATTGTGCTGTTTGTTTAGATACTTGGGTTTCAATATTCTCAATTAACTTCAGTAAAGGCTTTTTAATAAAGAAGACATGAGATAGCAGAAACAGGGCAATACTTGGCAGCAGTAATCCACGCAAACCATAGATCAATGAGTCTGATATTAATAGTTGCAAATCTAGGGTATGTTCTACCCTAGAAAGGCGAGCAGAATTACCTGATGCAAACACATTTAGCATTGTGCCGAGTGCAAATGCTGAGCTCGGTATTAAAAAAAACAGACGCTGCGGATGGAATAATAGTAAAAAGACAAGCAGCAAACCAAGCGGAACAATGAACAACTCTGACATGCCAGAATTTAGGAGCAGTGTTAGCGTGCTTAAATATAAAAAACTGTTTTTCCAGTTTAATTGACTGCATTTAGCCAAGCTGACTAATAAAAAGCAAGAAAGACCAGTGAGCATATAACCAAAGGTGTAATCGCTCAGACCCGTACCCCAAAAAAGTAGCTCTCCAACTTTGCTTGCTATGGCGATAAAAATTAGACTAAATAGAGACGCAAATACAATTTTGTTAGCCACACTGAAAGTTAATGTGCTGATAAAAAAATAAAACCCCAAAAACACACAGCTAATTGATATTGGCACTGTTAGCCAATAGATTGCATCTGGGTTAAGGATTGAGTCAGCAAGATAGCGCAATGATGTGGTTGCCCATCGCCCGTTCAGATATTGCCAGTTATGCTGTAAATACGCCCAGAAACTGTCAGATTGCCGTATGTCAAACGCATGGCAATAATCGTCAGCAAACGGTTGCGCATAGGCAGCTAAAAAACAGCAAAGCGTAATGATTGCCGAAAAAGTAAGTAGCAGATAAGCATTCTCTCGAGCAATCGGTTTGAAAGTTTGCATTTAAATAATTTCGATCAGTTCCTTGTTATAGCGATCACTGTTTTCTACATAGTGCTCTGCACCTTTACGAATCAATTTTAGTGCTTTCTCTGGTAACTCGCGAACTACTTTGGCAGGTGAGCCCATCACCATTGAACCATCGGGTATTTCCATGTTTTCAGTTACGAGCGAGTTGGCTGCAATCAAGCAGCCTTCGCCAATTTTAGCGCCATTAAGCACAACTGCATTAATGCCTATCAGCGTATTATCACCAATGGTGCAGCCATGCAGCATGACTTTATGCCCCACTGTGACATCTTTGCCGATTGTAATTGGGTAACCATCATCAACATGTAGCACTGAACCATCTTGCACGTTTGAGTTTTCGCCGACTTCAATGCGCGCGTTGTCGGCACGAATTACACAGTTAAACCAAACACTGCTATTGGGTTTTAATACGACATCGCCGATTAACGAGGCTGTTGGCGCAACGTAACAAGAACCATCTATTTCTGGTGCTTTATCATCAAGTTGAAATTTCATTTTACATTCCAGAAACTAGGTTGATCATTACGCCAGCAGCCACCGCTGAGCCAATCACGCCGGCAACATTAGGCCCCATAGCATGCATTAATAAGAAGTTTTGTGGGTTTGATTCCAGACCAACTTTATTAACCACTCGTGCGGCCATTGGCACTGCGGATACGCCGGCTGCTCCAATCAGTGGGTTAACTTTGTTTTTAGAAAAAGAGTTCATTGCTTTAGCCATTAATACACCGGCCGCCGTGCCGATACAAAATGCGACAGCGCCTAAGGCCAAAATACCCAGCGTTTCAAGGTTCAGGAATTTCTCGGCGCTCATTTTAGAACCAACGCCTAAACCTAAGAAAATTGTCACGATATTGATCAATGCATTCTGGGTTGTATCACTTAAACGACTGACAACGCCGCACTCTTTCATTAAATTACCAAAGCAGAACATGCCTAATAAAGGTGCAGCATCCGGTAGTAAAAACGCAACTAACACCAGTAGGGTCAACGGGAAGATAATTTTTTCTGCGCTGGAAACTGGGCGCAATTGCTGCATGGTAATTTGTCGTTCTTTTTCCGATGTCAAAGCGCGCATAATCGGTGGCTGAATGATCGGCACCAGTGCCATATAAGAATAAGCAGCCACTGCGACAGCGCCGAGTAGTTCCGGTGATAATTTGCTGGTGACAAAAATTGCGGTTGGCCCGTCTGCACCCCCAATAATGCCAATAGACGCAGCATCTCGAATACTAAAATCAAGAATGCCGAAGTGCCCCAGTGCTACCGCGCCTAATACAGTGGTGAAAATACCAACTTGCGCAGCGGCGCCTAATAGTAAGGTTTTAGGGTTGGCTAACAGCGGGCCAAAATCCGTCATTGCGCCTACGCCCATAAAAATAATCAATGGGAATAAGCCTGTTTCGATGCCCGCGCTGTAGATGTAGTAGAGTAAGCCGCCTGGGCTTTCTAAATGTCCTAGGGCGTCGTAAATTGGCATTGCGTCAAAGCCAGCGCCAGGAATGTTCGCAAGCAGTGTGCCAAAGCCAATAGGCACCAACAATAATGGTTCAAAGCCCTTACGTATTGCGAGGAACAATAGCCCCAAGCCAATCAACATCATAAAAACTTGACCGGTTTGTACCTGTGCCAAGCCAGAGCTTAGCCATAAACTGTTTAGGTTTTCCATATGCTTGTCTCTCTAGGCAATGCTGATCAGTGTGTCACCAACAGTCACACTGTCGCCTTCGCGTACGCTGATTTCTGTAACCTGGCCGCTTTGCGGCGCGCTAATATTGGTTTCCATTTTCATCGCTTCCAATACCAGTAAGGTATCACCTGCATTCACTTGTTGACCAACAGTTACAGGAACGCTAATTACATTGCCTGCCAATGGGGCTGGAATTGCATTGCCGCCAGTTAATGGCGCGGTTTCGCTTGCATTATCTGCGCTCGAACTTGCGTTTGAGTGCGGCGCATTAACAGGCGACACATTTGATAAGTCACCGCCGTCGGTTACTGTCACTGTATATTTTTTCCCGCTGACCTCAACAGTGTAGATTTCATCGCCCGACTCTGTTGTGGGTACCGCTTTTGATTTGCCACTTGGTGCTGGTTCAAAAGCGCTTGGGTTGTTACGGTTTTTTATATAGTTCAAACCCACTTGCGGAAAGAGCGCATAGGTGAGCACGTCATCGACTAAATCATCACCATTTTTTGTTTCAAGAGAATGCTCTTTTGCCAAGCCCATGAATTCATCGGTCAATGCGTTCATTTCAGCGGCAATATTATCCGCGGGTCTGCACGTAATTGCGGACTCGCCATCTTCTAATACACGTGCTTGTAAATCACTGTTGACGGCTGCGGGTGTTGCGCCATATTCGCCGCGCAACACTCCTGCTGTTTCTTTAGCAATATTTTTATAGCGCTCGCCCATCAAGACATTGATAACAGCTTGCGTGCCAACAATTTGTGAGGTTGGGGTTACCAGTGGTATGTAACCTAAGTCTTTACGCACTCGCGGAATTTCGGCCAAAACATCGTCGATTTTGTCTTCTGCACCTTGTTGGCGTAATTGGTTCTCCATATTGGTCAACATGCCGCCGGGTACTTGCGCAACTAAAATGCGCGAGTCTACACCTTTTAAAGAACCTTCGAAATCGGCGTATTTTTTACGCACTTC
Source organism: uncultured Gammaproteobacteria bacterium (assembly GCA_964578035.1). Classification (GTDB taxonomy): domain Bacteria; phylum Pseudomonadota; class Gammaproteobacteria; order Arenicellales; family Arenicellaceae; genus Arenicella. The sequence goes on along the minus strand of CAZOBR010000037.1, from coordinate 5,829 downwards.
ACGAAAATACGCTGAAATTTCTTCAAGTTTTGCAATGTCTAAACCAGTGTCCCGACCACTGCCTTCAAAAATTGAAACAACCGATTCGGTCGCTGAATGCCCGTAGGTCATCGACATGGATGAGATTGACGTATCGACATTATCAATACCTGCCTCGACACATTTGGTAATTGTAGCCGTCGACAAGCCAGTGGTTGCATGTGCGTGCAGTTGAATGGGGATTGACACGACTTTTTTAAGCTCTGTGACTAAGTCGTAACCAACATAAGGTTTAAGCAGACCTGCCATATCTTTAATGCAGATTGAATCTGCGCCAGCGTCTTCAAGTTGGCGCGCCATATCAAGCCAAAGCTGTGTGTTGTGAACCGGGCTCACCGTGTACGAAAGCGTGCCTTGCGCATGTTTGCCAACATTTTTCACCGCTTTTAATGCAGTGGTCATATTACGCATGTCATTCATTGCATCGAACACACGAAACACATCGATGCCGTTTACTGCACAGCGCTCGACAAATTTGTCTACCACATCATCAGCATAGTGACGATAACCTAAAATATTTTGACCACGAAACAGCATTTGCTGCGGTGTGTTCGGCATCACCTTTTTTATTTCACGAATACGATCCCACGGGTCTTCGCCCAAAAAGCGAATGCACGAATCAAACGTTGCACCGCCCCAAGACTCCATTGACCAATAGCCAATAGCGTCAAGCTTCTCAGCAATGGGCAGCATGTCGTCAATGCGCATACGCGTGGCTAATAATGATTGGTGGGCATCGCGAAGAACGACTTCGGTAATGCCGAGTTTGGCATTAGAGTTTTGGTTGCTTGACATAATAATTAGTAAATTAGAGTTTTAGCGTGCGCGATGCATCGCAATAGCCTGCTTGATTGCTTCAAGCACGTCTGGACTGTGCGAAATAGCGTTACCAGTCGGTACTGAGTTGGGGCTTTGGGTTTGAGTATTTTCGGCTTGATCCGGTGCAAAACGTGCAACAAAAAATGACATCGCTCGTGTTGCAAAAACTAATATGGTTAGAAAAATAAATACGGTGCCCATGCCATACAGCATGAGGTTCAATCCTTGGTCTATCAGAGTAGTTTGCATGACTATTTTTGTTATTAGGGTTTGGTGGTTCTATTCTAGCGTATTTTTGGTTCAAAAAGATTCTTTACTAATCATGTTGATTATCAATATATGAACAAACACCGGTTTTATATAAGCCGATAGCGCCAGACTTATCATTATTCAGTAATTTTTTAGAGAGCTCAATCAGGCGGCTTGCGGCTATATCTGCAGACCACTCGCTATTCATTTTTTGGTGCGCACGTGCGCCCATTTGAATTATCGTATTAGTTCCTGCGTCGATGATTTGCTTTAAAACATCATCTAAATTGCTATTTTGATAGAGAAAGCCTGTTTGTTGGTGCTCGATTAGCCAAGCAGCTGAACCCGGGTGTTGATTTGCCAATACACAGCAACCTTGGCTCATAGCCTCGTTTACCACCAAACCCCAGCCTTCGCCACGATGACTTGTCATCAAATACAGGTTTGCATCTCGCATATGTTGTTCAATTTGTTCAGAGTTTTGCCAACCGGTCATTGTTACAAACTCATCGAGCTTATTTTTGCTAATTTCAGATTCGATTGCTGGGCGCAGTTCGCCATCGCCGACCATGGTTAAATGGGCATCCATATTAGCTTGCTTAAGCGTTTGTAAAATCTTTAGCGCGACACTGGGCTGCTTCATTTCAGTGAAACGAGCGCACCAGAGAAGATTTAGCTTAGTGTTTTTTGCTGCATTGCCATCTAAGGGAAGCTTGGAAGAAGGCGCGCAATTAATGAAATAACCAAAGCGCCAACTACGATTGCTAAACAAGCCTAGCTGGTTTAAGTCGCTTGCAGCGCCAGTGCCAATTGCTAAAAAATGGGTGTTTTGTTTGTTAATCGAAAAGTAATTCTTAATAAGATGTGGCAAGCGCGACAACTTACGGTGCCACGATGGCGGTTTTTTCCAAAGCCTTTCTTGGCAAACATAGGTCAGCTTAGATGCTCGGACACGTTTGCGAATCGCCCCAACAGGAAACCGGCCTTGGATTACGACATCGGCATGGTCTATCCAGTCGTATGCTCGCGTTTTTTCATCTTCGGAGTGCCAAAAACGGATAATATAGTTTTGCGTATAGTTATCATCCCAGCCCATTTCTGAACGAACTGCACTGTTCTGATGGTGGAACACTAAACGAAAATTGTCTTCACCCAACTGCTTAACCATTGCCTCAGCGAATTCAACTTGGTAATACGAGGGCTCGTTGGTTAGGAACACTAACTTCATACTTAGTACAGTTTTGTAAAAGAGCTAATTTAAAAAAGCACAAAGCGCTTTATACAAATACTCGCAATCCTGAGTGCCTGCGGTTTCTCTAATTGAGTGCATTGCCCATTGCGGAACGCCAATGTCTATTGTTTCTATGCCTAGCTCAGTAGCGGTAATCGGGCCAATCGTACTGCCACATCTCATGTCAGAGCGAACGACAAATTTTTGTACTGGCACATCTACTTTTTCACACAGTTGCAAAAATTTAGCTGAGCTAACGCTATTGCTCGCGTAACGCTGATTACTGTTTGTTTTAATTACCACGCCTTGGTTAAGTTCAGGGCCATGGTTTTGATCATGTTTGCTCGCGTAATTGGGGTGTATGCCATGCGCGTTGTCGCATGAGATCAAACTCGAACGACTGATGGTTTGTGTTAATTCGTTTGCATCACGGGTCATTCGCTCTAAAACCGATTTTAGAAATGGCCCTTGCGCACCACACGCTGAGGCCGAGCCAACTTCTTCATGATCTGTGGAAATAAATAATGTGGATTTGTTTGTTGTATTGGTCGTGTCCAGTAATGCTCGGGCTCCTATATAAGTGCTCAGTAAATTATCAATGCGCGCGGCACTAACGAACTCATCGTTCAGCCCGATAATGTTCGGTGTTTGTGTGTCGTAACAAGAAAGTTCATAGCTTAAGATTTTTTTTACGTCTAAACCGTTAACCTCTTTGCAATGTTCCAACAACAGTTGTTTAAAGTCGTTGCTGTTTTGGCCAATGATGATTGGTAAATCGGTTTGCGGGTTAATCGTCTTATTTTTGTTTGCATCTGAATCCAGATGAATTGCAAGATTTGGGATGGTCGCAATGGCTTTTTTAAAATCAATTATTGTGTGGAATAACTGCTCATCATTTAGTTCGCCACTCACACGACCTGCAATGGATAAGTCTCGATCTAGCCACGGGTGTAAAAGCGCACCGCCATAAACTTCAACTCCCAACTGCGATACGCCATGTTTGGTTAGGTCTGGGTTTGGTTTTATCTGCAAACAAGGACTGTCGGTGTGAGCGCCGATCATATTAATGCCTTGGGTTAAATCCGAGCCAGTACGAAATGCAATGATGGATGAACTATTGCGTGTCACTACATAGGCATGATTTTGTTTCAGCTCCCAAACGTCACCTTCGTTTAATTCGGTAAATCCCGCATTGGTAAATAAACTTAATAAATTCGCAGTTGCATGAAAAGGTGTTGGCGATTGCGCTATGTAATCACACAGATCTTGAGCCATTTGCGTGTCGACTTGTTTCGCTTTTGTCATTGTTGTATTTGATTGAACACTAATAGGCTTTATTATAGCAGTAGATATTTGATAAATAGGTTCTTGCGTTGTTTTACTCAATTCTTGTTGTTGCGGCTATTGGTATATTGATCTTTGGGTCTAAGCGAATGAGTCGCTTACCACCAAAAGAGCGGAAAAGCTTTCTGACTAAAGCCGCTATTTGGGGGTTAGTGATTGTTGTGCTTGGTTTAGTGCTAATGGGGCGTGCGCATTGGTTAATGGGTATCTTAGCGGCGTTGTTGGCGCTAGCTGGGCGAATCGCACAATTTGCCCAATACATACCTCTATTTAAAAAACTCTTTGGCCAACAAGAAACACAGGTGCCGCCGAGCTCCGCACCTGCCAATCAGACTATGAGTCGCCAAGACGCCGCGGATATTTTAGGCGTGGATATTAATGCGAACAAAGACGAAGTACGTCTCGCCCACAAAAAACTAATGCAAAAGATTCATCCTGACCGCGGTGGCTCCGATGCCTTGGCCAAGCAAATCAATCAAGCCAAGGACGTTCTACTAAGGTAGAAAGCAAGCTAAAAAGTCGTTTTTAGAAAGGCGATTCTAATTAGGGGGCGGATTCTAAAATGAATCCGTATTATCCGTGCATGTCATTAATCAACGCACTTTTTGGAGAATCCCATGGCGACTCAAGACACTAATCAAGATATCAAAGCAACAGTAGAAACAGCAAAGAAAATTACCGCAGCGTCTGCTAAAAAAGCCACAGCTAAAGTTTCAGCAGCTAAGAAATCAGCAGCAAAAACTACCGCTAAAGCTAAAAAAGTAACAGCAAAGAAAGTTGCTGCTGTTGAAGCGAAAGTAGAAGAAGTTCAAAAAACAGAAACACCAGCAGTATTCGCGCAAATTTCTGCAAACTTAGAAAGCGCGCAAGTACTTGCGAAACAAGTTTGGTTTGCTGGCCTAGGCGTTTTTGGTCGCACGGTTGAAGAAGTAAAAGACCGTGTTGAGCAAACCAACGAAGAGCTGCAAGCTCGCTACACTAAACTGAACAAAGATGGTCAAGAACTTGTTAAAGATTTAGTGGTTCGTGGTGAAAAAGTTCAAGACGAAGCACAAGAGCGTTTGTTAGAAGGCCGTGCAACAGTTGAAGAGCAAATCGAAGCAGCAAAAGGCCGCTTAGTTGGTTTAACCTCAGTTGTTGACATCCCTGCACGTTTGCAAGACTTGTCTGACAAGCTTGAGTCTTTAAGCAAAGACCTTAAAAAATCAGCTTAAGTTTTAACGCTATGCTGTTAGAGAAAGCCCGTCACAATGACGGGCTTTTTTTGTGGCTTAATTGAAAGTCTGTTTGTAGAAACGCACGATTGTTTATACACTGCATCTATGGCAAAGATGAGTACACGTGATTTGATTTTGGACGTGGCGTTGGTTTTATTAAACGAGCGCGGCGAAAGTATTGTCACCAGTGTTGATCTGGCCAACGAGATGAACATTAGCCCAGGTAATTTGTATTACCACTTCAAAGGTAAAGAGCAGGTTGTTGAGGAGCTGTATACGCAGTTTCATGCGCGTGTATTGATTACCTTGCAAGAAATTACCTCACAAGCAAGAGGCGATACTAAAGAAACTTTGGCAGGTTTATGTGTGTTGTCAGACATCTTGCAACAGTTTAAATTTATTAGCCAAGACCTGCGCGGCTTACATGAGCGTTATCCGGTATTACGTGAATCATTGAGTAAGATTCTATCGTTGATCAATCAAACCCTTGTTGGTTTAGTAGGCTTAGTGATGGATAAATCTAAAGTAACCGATTCGACTAGTGCTTCACGTTTATTAGCGGATAATTTGATGTACACTTTGGTGAATTTTGGTGGTTACGATAACTTGCTGGATGAAAATCATACAGGTGGCTCAATTGAAGAACATCTGTATTTGCATTTTTTACCTTTCTTAGAAGATTAATTATAAACGCAAGATAAATATATTAAATTGCAATCAAGAGTAGCTATGAGTAATTTAAAAATACACCGAGAGCACGATCTAAGCGAAGAAGATTGTCGGTCTTTAGCCGAGGAGTTGCTGGGTAAGTTGGTCGGGCATTTTGGTGGAAACTACAATCAAAGTGGCGATGAGTATTTATACAAACACACTACGGGCGTCAAAGCCAAAGTTCAGGCTAAGGCTGGCGAACTATCCGTAGACGTTAAG
>CAZOBR010000036.1:9625-18884 GCA_964578035.1 uncultured Gammaproteobacteria bacterium | reverse complement strand
CGTTTGGTGAATCTTGATTCCGCTCAATCATCCGAACAAAACATTCCTCAAATAGGTGCAGTTTTAGGCGATGTTGCCGCGTCACAAAAAGACTTTGATGTGATTATTGATTCAATGCGCAGCGTGATGGAGAACCCACGCGGAACAGCATATAGATCTGGTTTAAATGCTGAGTTCTCGATTGCGGGCAAGACCGGCACAGCGCAGGTCGTTGCAATTGCTCAAGGTTCGAAATATGACGCCGAAAAATTATCTGATTTTCAGAAAGATCATGCGTTGTTTGTTGGCTTTGCGCCGATCGAACAACCCAAAATTGCAGTTTCGGTGATCATTGAAAACGGCGGCAGCGGTAGTACAGCAGCAGCCCCCGTGGCGCGTAAAGTCATGGACTATTATTTGCTTGATAAGTCAGATACACCCGCTGAAAGTGCTTCTGAGCTTCAAGCTAAATCAACCACAGTTAACAGCGATAGTACTGACAGCCTTGGTACTTCAATTGCTAAGCAAGCGGCCAGTTCACCTATCTGATGTTTAAAATAAAAATAGATTGGCCATTAACTTTTTGCCTACTCATTCTGTGTTTCGCAAGCTTATTGATATTGTGGAGTGCTGGCGGTGAGAACCCGCGAATTATTATTAGCCAAGCAGTGCGAATGGGAGTCGCTTTTTTTGTCATGCTGTTATTTGCGCAAGTACGCCCAGATACATGGTTTCGCTGGTCACCGATTATTTTTGCAATTGGTTTAAGCATGCTGGTACTTGTATTACTGGTTGGGTATACCGGCAAAGGTGCTACCCGTTGGTTAAATCTTGGGTTTATGCGCTTTCAACCTTCAGAACTGATGAAGCTGGCTGTACCGATGATGGTGGCATGGGTGTTATCCCGCAAGACCTTACCACCTAATATTATAAGTTTGTTACAAGCCAGTTTAGTTTTGCTGGTTCCAGCGGTGCTGATTTTAAAACAGCCCGACTTGGGCACGACCATCATGATCTTGATGTCGGGCGTGTTAATTATATTTTTGGCGGGTTTTTCTTGGAAGAATATTGGTGGCCTAGCCGTGTTGAGCGCGATTGCGGCGCCAATTTTGTATCAATTTTTACACCCTTATCAACAGCGTCGAATTCAGACTTTGTTTGATCCATGGTCTGACCCACTTGGCGCAGGTTATCACAGTATTCAATCGATGATTGCTATTGGCTCCGGAGGAGTTCAAGGCAAGGGCTGGCTTGAGGGGAGCCAATCGCAATTGGAGTTTATTCCAGAGCGGCACACTGACTTTATTTTTTCGGTTTTTTCTGAAGAATTTGGTTTTATTGGTGTGTTGATGTTGTTTGTTTTGTACATGGTCATTACTGGGCGCGGTTTGTACATCGCCTATTTCACCAAAGACACGTTCTCGCGATTATTGGCAGGTAGTTTGTCGATGACGTTTTTCTTTTATGTGTTTGTTAACGTTGGTATGGTATCGGGTATGTTGCCGGTTGTGGGTGTACCATTACCATTGATTAGCTACGGCGGCACTTCAATGGTAACGTTAATGGCAAGCTTTGGAGTTTTGATGAGCATTCATCATCACCAGAGTTTAATGTCGCGATGATTAACTGCGGTTTGCTGTGCAATAGCTTCTATCTAATAAATATTCTAGTAAGTATTTTTTATGACCACGATTTTTAAGAACCCGCATTTAGGAATTAGCTTTATGGTTAAGCAATTAAACTCTGTTCAACGTTTACTCAGTCTCGTTATTGTCTGCTTGTTTTTTAGCAGTAATGTTTATGCCGTGGTGTTGAAAGAGCATCCAAAACTGCAACAAGTTGCTGATCAGCTAATTGCCGAGAACTATTACACGCAAGTTGAGCTTGATGCGATTTTTTTAAATGCGACAGTTCAGCAAAGTGTGCTGAAAGCCATGACAAGCCCAGCGGAGTACAAATTTACTTGGGGTAAATACCGCAAGCTGTTTCTCCAACAAGATCGTATTCAGCAAGGTGTGGATTTTTGGCTGCAGTATGAATCAGAAATGCAACGTGCTGAGCAAAAATACGGTGTTCCTGCCAGCGTTATTGCTGCGATCATTGGTGTAGAGTCTAAATACGGTAAGTACAAAGGTAAACACAAAGTGTTGGATAGTTTGGTTACCTTGGTAGTTGGCTTTGAGCGTCGCAGTAAATTTTTTGCTAAAGAACTAAAGCAATATTTGATTTTAACCAAAGAAAACCAGCTTGCTGTTGATGCGATTCTGGGCTCTTATGCAGGTGCGGTAGGGTATCCTCAGTTTATTTCCAGTAGCTATCGGACTTACGCAGTCGATTTCTCTGGTGATGGCATTACCGATTTAATTAATCAACCGATTGATGCAATTGGCAGTGTGGCTAATTATTTTGTTGAAAATGGCTGGCTCAGTGGTCAGCCAGTTACGTCAACTGCGCACTTCGATGTGCCTGTTGGTATTGCCGATTTAGCTAACCGCAAGCGTAAAATACAGTTTTCTGCAGAACAATTACGTGCCAAGGGTGCGCGTTTAAATGATGCAATTCGGGGCGACGAAAAGCTCAACGTATTAATGTTGAATGCGAATGAAATTGTCAATGAACCGAAAAAAAGTGGGACTTACATAGTGCGGGCGGGCGATACCGTTTGTGAGATTGCAGAAAAGTTTAATGTTAGCTGTAAGTTGCTGATAAAAATAAATAAGTTGAATTCGAAAGGTACTATTTTTCGAGATCAAAAACTCAAATTGCCGACCTCACTAAGCTCATCAAAATCATCTAATACCAGTAAAACCACAGCTAAAACGAGTGATAAATGGACAGTGAGTGGCAATAAAAAAGCTGGCAAGCCTAACCGTGAATCAACGCTTGAGAAAGACGCAGTACATCCGCGTTACTTTTATGCGCATGAGAATTTTTATGTGATCACGCGTTACAACCACAGTGTTTTATATGCCATGGCAGTGCATGATTTAAGTCTTGCGATTGCTAGCGCAATGCAAAAAAGACAAGCTACCGAACCTCAAACTGTACCAGTTAATGATTAATACTCTCTATCGTTCGTTAATATTTTTATTTGCAGTATCAGGGCTAAGCACTGCTAATGCGTTCAATCGTCTAGACTCTAATCAGCGCAGTATCGATGTGCCGGTTAGTGCACCGGCGCCAACGATTGATGCAATATCATGGGCTGTTTTAGAAGCCAATAGTGGCTGGGTGGTTGCGGGAAGAAATACTAGGCAACAATTGCCACCTGCGAGTATTACCAAGTTAATGACAAACTATGTGGTTTACGAGCAATTAAAGGCAGGCAATATTAGTAAGAACGACTCCGTAGCGATTAGCGAACGAGCGTGGCGAGCTGAAGGCTCTCGAATGTTTGCCGATGTAAACACCACGATTAATTTAGAACACCTACTTAAAAGTACCGTTATTCAATCGGGTAACGACGCGTCGATTGCCTTAGCAGAGCATGCTGGCGGCAGCGAGCCAGGCTTTGCAAGAATGATGAATCAGACTGCCAAGGAACTTGGCTTACTGGATTCTCATTATTTAAACAGCACTGGGCTGCCTGATGATGATCACTTAATGTCGGCGAGTGATATTGCCGCTTTATCTGCCGCGATTATTCAAGACTACCCAGATTTTTATAAATGGTACTCGATAAAAGAATACACGCATAACAATATACGCCAACCAAACCGTAATAAATTATTATGGAAAGACCCAAGCGTTGATGGTCTTAAAACAGGCTTCACAGAAGCGGCTGGTTATTGTTTAGTTGGTAGCGCATTACGTGATGATGAGCGTTGGATTGCCGTGGTAATGGGGGCAAAAAGTGAACGTGCTCGTGAAGACGCTGTATTGAAATTATTAAATTATGCGTTTGAGCAATTTGACGCGGCTAAATTGTTTGATCAGCAAGGTGGCATTGCCAGTGCTAATGTTTATGGTGGTGCTGCAGATCAAGTGCGTTTACGGGTTTCAGAAGCCGTAAACGTTGTAGTACCAGCTGGGCGGGCTGATGATTTAATTATTAGTTCCCAGCTTAGCCCTTATTATCTTGCGCCAATAGAAGAGGGTGTGTCAATGGGTTTTGCCAGAGTATCGCTCGACGGAAAAGTATTGAAAGATGTGCCTTTGTTAGCAATGAGTCGAATTAAGCAAGGTAATTGGTGGAAACGATTTGCCGATACTATTAGGCTGCGCGTCAGCCAGCTTATGGCTGATTAGCCAACAAATTAAACACATTGTTTTGGCTAACTTGTTTTGGCTAACCTGCTCTGGCTAACGACAGTGAATGTTTTAATGAGTAGTTGAATGAATGTTGATTGATATATGACTAAAGATCCTCAAGACGGTTTTGATTTAATTGAATATCCATGCGAATTTGCATTTAAAGCAATGTGTCGTGTGAACGCTGCTTTGGATGAATCGCCAACGCAACATGTCAGCGGCATTGTTGCGTCGCACTTATCTGAAGCTGCCATATTAGGCTCGCGCAGCAACTTGAGCCGAACGGGTAAGTTTGAGTCGGTCACTATTTCAGTGCACTTAGAAAATCGTGAGCAATTAGAAGGTGTATACCAAGCAATTGCGAACTCTGATCGTGTCGTAATGACACTTTAGTCTTTAAGCTTGAAAAGAATTTCAACATGAAAGCACTAAAGCAATATTTGCTGAAGAGCTGCTCTGGTCATGCAGTTACAGTCAGTGAGTTTGGCCTTGTCGATTACGCTGAATCGTTGGAAGCAATGCGAGAGTTTGCCAGTAAACGTGCACCTGAAGAGCAAGATCAAATATGGTTATTGCAGCATCCGAGTATTTACACACAAGGTACGAGTTGCACTCAAGTGCCGCTAAGTCCAAGTGATATTCCGTTGATAAAAACAGATCGTGGTGGCCAGATAACCTATCATGGTCCGGGGCAGATCGTTATGTATCCGCAACTGAATATTAGACGTTATCAATTGGGAGTCAAAGCGCTAGTAGCGAAGCTTGAGCAAGCCGTGTTGGATGTATTAGCAACAGATGCTATCGAAGCCCATCGCCGTGATGATGCACCAGGTGTGTATGTTAAAGATGCTAAGGTCGCTGCATTGGGTTTGCGGCTTCGGCGTGGTAATAGTTACCATGGCTTAAGCTTGAATGTAGACATGGATTTGTCACCATTTGCGAACATTGACCCCTGTGGTTATCAAGGCTTAGAGGTGACGCAAATGCGAGATTTGGGCAGTCATCAAGCTAATCTAAGCACAGTAAGCAATCAGTTGCTTAAGGCGTTTCTTGCACTAATTTAAGTTTTATTGCTTACTCAGTTCTATTTAGCTCTACTTTATTTAGCGCTGCTAGGCGCTCAGGTGTGCCGATATCTAACCAAGCCCCTTGGTATTCCATGCCGACTAGTTTTTGTTTTTTTATTAAATTCTTGAAAACAGGCCCCAATGCTTTTTTACCAGCAGGCAGTTGTTCAAATAATGCTTTTTGGTACAGAGCAATACCGCTGTAGGTCATTTTATGATGGTTTGAATCCGATTCTAGGCTTAATTCTCCGGACGAGTTGAGTGCAAAATCGCCCTCAGGGTTATGTTCAGGGTTTTTGACCATCACCAAGCGGCCAAGGTGGGTTTGTGTGACTTGGTGCGTTGCAGGAAACGGCGTTAGCAGGGTTGTAAAATCGAAGTCTGTCCAAATGTCCGCATTTATAACAATAAATGGATCACTGTTAATCAGTGTTATTGCTTGCTTTAAGCCGCCGGCAGTTTCTAAGGCTCCAGTATCTTGTTCATCAGAGTAGTCAATTGTCACACCGTACCGGCTGCCGTCTCCTATGCGTTGTTTTATCTGTTCGCCTAAGTACGCAATATTGATCACAATGTGGCGAAACCCAAGCTTATATAAGCGGGTAATATGGTGTTCAATTAAACTTAAATTACCGACTTTTAGTAAAGGTTTTGGTGTGTTTGCCGTCAGCGGTAGCATGCGTGTGCCATGACCCGCAGCAAGCAGCACCGCTGTGATGTTTTCGGGTAAGTATTGAGTAGTGGCGCTCATTTTTTAATTTGATCGCTTGAGAAACTCTGAAAAATGTTTTTTAAAAAATACAAATTCATCATATAAATCAACCACTTCATTGACATAGTCTGTGACCATCGGTAAATCGTCCATGTACTGTTGCTTGCCGTCTCGGTAGTGCAGGCGGCAAAAAATACCGAGCACTTTTAAGTGTCGTTGCAGACCCGTAAAGTCGAACCATCGTACGAGTTGCTCAAAACCAAATTCACTATTGGATTTTTGATGGTACTCTTTTAACCAATCCATTTGTTGTTCACGTGGCCAACGGATATAGCAATCTTTAAAAATAGACGCTAGATCATAAGCAATTGGGCCAACAACCATGTCTTGAAAATCGATTACACCTGGAGAGTTTGTCTCTGTAACCATTAAGTTGCGTGAATGATAATCTCGATGCACCAAGGTTTGAGGTTGCTCAACGCACGTGGCAATTAAAGTAGATTTAATTGCATGCCAAGTAGAAGTTTGATCACTGTTCATCGTCGTAGATAGATGGCGGCGAAGGTACCAGTCTTCAAATAAGTCCATTTCTTGAGTTAATTTATTACTGTCGTATGCTGGCCATGTTGAGTCTGTAAGCACATTCGTTCCGTTTTGTAGTTTGATCAGTGCGTCAATGGCTTCACTGTATAGCTGTGCCGAATTGTCATTTAGTTCGTCTAAATAAGTCCGTGAGCCTAGGTCTTCTAATACGATAAAGCCATTTGTTTGATCGCAATGATAGAGGTGTGGAGTGTGCACACCACATTGCGCTAAATCCTTAGCTGCTTGGACAAACTCGCGCGTTGATTCTTTTTCAGGTGGCGCGTCCATCACCACAAATGTACCTTGATTCGTTGACGCACGAAAATATCGTCGAAAACTGGCATCGGCGGAGGCTGGCTCAAGTTTATTTAACGTGTAGCCAAGGTCATTTATTAGCCAATCTTCAAGCTGGGTAAATCGTGTGTCCAAAATCTGATATTAATTAGGGTTGTGTTAATACCCTAAGAATATCCGAGAATTGCTCAGATAAGAAATCTTAAAACAGACCAATCCACGCATCGCAGTTCGATCTGGAATGCTCTATAATATTCGTAATAACAGCTTACAGCGCCGGTAGAGCGTTACTGGCTTTTGTTTAAAAATATAACAATTGAAATAAAACTGAGGATTGCCTTACATGCACAACCGCTCGATGTTGCAGGTTTCACAAATCGCTGAGTCAAATCGCATTTCGCCTAGTTACTCATATGAATCATTGCTCTTTATTCAACCGTCTCGATCTTTGTCAAAGCCATTGCAAAGACGTTTTGTACAGTCTGCTGGTTTGCTTGCGATGTTTGTCGCTATGTTGTTGCTATCAAACCCCGCAGAGGCTGCGTGTAAAGGCGTTGGTTGCGCGTGTATCCCATCTGAGATTCAATTTGCGTCACCAGAGCTGATACCGAATGAAGATGGAAAATATCCTATTTCATTGGAAGCCGATAGTGTTGAGTCGCAAGGTCAATCGTTGGTGACACTAACCGGCAACGCTGAAGTATCACAAGGTCGGAACACGATTGTTGCTGACAAGTTGCAGTACTTTCGTGAAACTGAGCGCGTTGTTGCAGAGGGTAATGTCGAGGTTATCTCAGAGCGGGGTGATTATATCGCCAGTGAATCAGCCGATGTGCATATTCCTACGCAAATTGGCCAATTATTGAATTCTGAATTTAAAATGGCGCGCGCCATGTCGAGTTCTAACGGTATTGACACAGTTAGTATTGAATCACGCGGTTTTGCAGGTACGGTGGATCTTGAAGGCGAGGGTTTAACGCGTTTGAGCGATGTGAAATACACTACCTGTAAGGAAGGCAATAATGATGTGATGATTAGCGCTGGCGAGTTAGTGCTTGATCAAATCTCAGGAGTTGGTAAAGCGCGTAATGCAACCGTGCGCTTTATGGGTGTACCAATTTTTTATGCACCGTATCTGTCATTTCCAATTAACGATGAACGTAAAACTGGTTTTTTAACGCCTGGTTTTGGTAATGATGAAGACTCGGGTAACGTTTTTGAGTTTCCTTGGTATTGGAACATAGCAAAGAACCAAGACGCTACGATTACACCCCGATATTTCACTGATCGCGGCGTACAGATAGCAGGCGAATATCGCCGCCGCTCAAGAACATCAAGAACCTATATTTTTGGTGAAGTGTTACCCGATGATGATCTTTTTGGTGAAACTCGTGATTTATTAACGATTCAGCATGAACAAACATTTACTAAAAATTTAAAAGGCTCGATTAACTATAACGATGTGTCTGACATCGATTATTTTGATGATTTACGTAATGAAGAGCGTTTCTTCAGTGCTACGTTCGTACCACGTAATGCTGAACTGAACTATAGAAATCGTTACGTTAGAGTACGTGCGCGAGCCAATGAGTTTCAAGTGATTGACGATGCAATCATCAATGCACCTTATGAGCGTTTGCCATCAGTAACTTTGTCTACCAATCTTCCGAAAGGGCCTTATGGCTTGGAGTATGGTATTGATGCAAGTTACACCGATTTTGCATCGGAAACACGCGTAGAAGGTTCACGTTTAGCGCTTACGCCATACGCTGAATTGCCATTTGAAAATATTTGGGGTTATGTGAAACCACGTGTTTCATTTCATAATCGCTCATACAGTTTGAGTAACAACTTGGCCGAAGGTCAGAATGATAATCCATCGTTCTCAGTACCAATTTTCAGTATTGATGCTGGTATTTATTTCGAAAAAAATATTAATTGGTTCGGCGAAGGCGCGTTGCAAACTCTAGAGCCACGTTTGTACTATGTTTATGCGCCCGAAGAAGATCAAGACGATGTGCCGATTTTTGATACGCGCCAAGTCTCACTGAATAACTTTGGTAATATTTTTCGCGAAAGTCGCTTTTTTGGTGAAGACCGTGTTGGTGATACCAATCAAGTCACATTGGGTTTAGAGTCGCGAATTATTGATAATAAAACAGGTGTTGAGCGCCTTAGGTTCAGTCTCGGGCAGTTGGTTATTCTTGATGACTTAGAGACAGGTCTTACAGCAGGTGCCGCACCGATTGAATCAGGCTTAGGCGATTTATTAATCTCGCTAAGATCACGTTCGAAAGGAGCCTGGACAACTCGATCGTTTATTCAGTACGATCATGAAGAGAGTGAAATCCGTACTGCGAGTGCCAGCATC
>CAZOBR010000036.1:0-9615 GCA_964578035.1 uncultured Gammaproteobacteria bacterium | reverse complement strand
CGCCGCGTGATGACAATCGTAAGCGTGTATCGCTCGGTTATCGTTTTTCAAATGGGTCTACTCGCGATATTGATCAAATAACCACGTCGGTTAACTGGCCAATTTCAAATCGTTGGCAATTCTTTGCTGCAAATCGTTATTCGATAGAAGATTCAGACAGTATCTCTACCAATGTGGGTGTTGAGTATGACTCATGCTGTTGGAAATTACGCTTCAGCGCACAAGATCGAATTGATAATCGTGACATTGAACAGAAAAGAACCTCGTTCTTTATCGAGCTTGAATTAACATCGTTGGGCAGTTTTCGCACTGGTGTAGAGAATTAGTCTATTTCTTAAGTTTCTTTGATTGAATGGCGTTAATCGGCGAGTAGCTGTCTGTTTTTAGATGTATTACTAAGCTGTTAGGCAGCTAATATTAAGGTTTTAAAGCAGTATTATGTGACGTTGATGTAATAGATGCCGCTAAAAAAACAAATTTTTGTAATTATTATAATGATCGTAAATATGACAATCAGAAAAAACGTACCTGTAATTATATCCTTGCTGTGCGTGTTACTGGCGACACCTTATTCGTATGCCGCATTTATGGATCGGGTTCTCGTGGTAGTGAACGAAGATGTTATTACCCAATCAGAATTCGATCATCGGTTAAATGCGGTGCTGCTTGATATGAAAGATCAAGGGCAAACCCCACCGGCCGATTTGCCGAAGCAGTTGCTAGATGCAATCATTTCAGATCGGTTAAAGACACAAGAAGCTCATCGGCGCGGCATACAAATCAGTGATGCTGAGTTAAATGATGCAATTAGGCGTTTTGCGCAACAGCAAAACATCAGTGTACCCCAGTTAAAACAGTCTTTAGCCGCGTCTGGACGTTCGTTCAATCAGTTTTCTGAATCCGTCAGAGATTCGCTTACTATTTCGCGATTAACTGAATTTTATGCCCGCTCTCGAGTTGTGGTGCCTGAATATGAGATTGATGGCTTTATTGCTGCAAATAATTTAGACGTCGATACCAACGAGTATTTGATTGCCCAAATTATGTTGTCCAATACTGAAGAAAACAAAGATCGTGCTCAGGACATTCGTGATCAAATTAGCCAAGGTCTAAGTTTTCAAGAAGCGGTACTTAAATATTCAGAGGCAACAAATGCGCAAGAAGGTGGGGTATTAGGCTGGCGAACCACCGCGAAATTACCAGATGTGTTCGTTCAAGCGGTTAAAGATGCGCGACCTGGTGATGTAAGTGGCGTACTAGAAACTCCGAATGCATTGCATATATTAAAAGTACTGAACTTCAAGGGTGACCGAAACGAAATTATCCAATCAAAAGTTCGACATATTTTGATTTCAGCAACCAGTCGAATTGCTAAAAAACAAGCAAGTAAAAAATTGCTTGATATCCGTCAGCGTATTCGTAATGGAGAAGACTTTGATGATTTAGCCCGTATTTATTCTGATGACTCAGTTTCTGCCGCCAATGGGGGTGATTTAGGCTGGGTGTCACCAGGACAAATGGTTCAACCATTCGAGCAGGTATTTGAAAAAATGCCGTTAAACGAGGTGTCTGAGCCGGTTGAGACTCAATTCGGCGTGCATATTTTGCGGGTAGAAGACCGTCGAGATAAAAACATTAGTAAAGAACTTATGCGTGTCAGAGCCGATAATATTTTGCGCCGACAACGCGCGGATCGTGAGTTCCAGCAATGGATTCGCGAATTACAAGAAGGCGCGTACGTTGAGCATGTGGCCGACCCTATTCAATTATCCACACAACCTCTTGACGGTTAGAGTGTTTAGAGTGCGTATTTGGTTACTGTACAGTTAATGCAAATGTAAAAAGGCCGCTAACTTAACCAGTTAGCGGGCTTTTTACAAACTGCTTAAATCGTTTTTATCGAATTTTGCTCTATACCAAACTGAGTCAAAATTAAGGTTTAAAAAAACACCTGCAACACTTGGCCACGGTAAACTAAATCATTTGACGTTCTTTTATTTCATTTAATGTTTTGCAGTCAACGCACAGCTCCGCGGTTGGTCTCGCTTCAAGGCGTCGAATGCCAATCTCAATACCGCAACGGTCACACCAACCATAGTCATCGTTATCAACGCGTATAATTGTCGAGTCAATTTTTTTCAATAACTTTCGTTCGCGATCGCGATTTCTAAGTTCGAGTGACATATCTGTCTCTTGGCTTGCGCGATCATTTGGGTCAGGGTGATTAATATTTTCATCTTGCATTAAATGAATTGTACGAGAAACTTCATCCAGCAAGTTTGTTTTCCAAGCCAGTAAAATATCTCGAAAATGTTGTGTTTGCGCTGGGCTCATGTATTTCTCACGCGCCTTAATTTTATAAGGCTCAATGCCATGAATCAGGTTGTCAGATGAGACTGTTTTCTTACTCGCTTTTTTAGTCACTTTCTTGCTTGTTTTTTTAGCCACAGGTTTTATTGCTTTTGTTGAACTTGCTTTTTTACTTACCTTTTTTGTTACTTTATTGGCAACTTTTTTAGTCGTTTTTTTAGTTGCTTTTTTCTTACTCACACTGGCGACCTTTTTGGCTTTCGTAGCTTTGTTGGCGGTCGTTTTTTTACTAACGCCACTGGCCATTACTTTTTTAGCGACCTTTTTAGACGCTTTTTTAGCAACTTTTTTACTGCTCTTTTTTTTAGTGACCATGTGTGTTTCTTTGTGTGTGAAGATTGAGAAGCAAGCACTTCTAGTATTTCTTAAGTGACCTGAATTGTAGTCCTAAGCTGGTAAGCTCGAATATTATGTTGGTAAGCTTAAAACATACTTATAAGCTTAAAAATCAGCCCGCATTTGTACACTAAAAGCGTCGTATAATCAATGTGAAAATTAGTGAACAAGCAATTAATCTTCGTAATCTTATTTGTATGATTAAATCGCTTAGGTATACTTACACGTGTAGGCTTCATGTCTCTTTTAATTTATAGAACTTACATTTATAGAACTTAATTTATTGAACATCGAGCTTAACAATGTGTTTAAATATTTTGCTTAAGCTATATGGCTTTTTGTAATGGCTGTTTTATATAGTTTAGCTAAGTATTAACACATAATTATAAAAACGTATAAGAAAGGGGTAATGGTTTACTTTAACGTATGTCTATGCGGTTTATTAACGTAGCAAGGCTTACGCATAAAGAGCTATAAACCTTTTAATTTAATGCCACACTTTAAACACATTTAAAATAGTACTGCTGAAAATGAGCATTCTGTTTGAAATTATAGGAATCAACTATGAAATTAATTACTAAAAATATACGCAATTCAGCTCTGATTATGCTTGCTCTAGGTATTGCTGCTTGCAGCAATGACGACGGTAGCTCTTCGATTAGCAATGCAATGCCGCTTCTAATGCTGTTGAAGCGACAAGCGATGCAGCAAGCGGCGCAGCTGAAATGGCGAAAGACGCAGCAAGCGATGCAGCTGAAATGGCCAAAGACGCAGCAAGCGGCGCAGCTGAAATGGCAAAAGACGCAGCAAGTGGTGCAGCTGAAATGACCAAAGATGCAGCAAGCGGCGCAGCCGAGATGGCAAAAGATGCAGCAGGTGGTGCAGCTGAAATGGCGAAAGATGCAGCAAGCGGCGCAGCTGAAATGACCAAGGATGCAGCAAGCGGCGCAGCTGAAATGGCAAAAGACGCGGCAAGCGGCGCAGCCGAGATGGCCAAAGATGCAGGCTCAGCAGTAAGCGAAGGTGCGGCTGACGCAGTTGATGCAGCTGGTGACGCCTTAAATGGTGCAGATGAATTAAACTCGCCGGGTGTCATTAAAGGAGCAAAAGTTGAGATGGATGATGTGTCCGCGCCTGAAATGGCGGATAAAGATGCTGTGATGGACAAAGCTGAAGACGCTCTTAGCCAGTAGTCAGCAGTCAGTAGTCAAATGACGTTGTATAAACAGTTTATTGCTTATGATGATTAGCGTTAATATAAAAAATCAGTGATAAACTGTTTATCCCAAAAGCCTCAATGCATAAAGCTTGAGGCTTTTTTATTTCTAAACAAATTTGACAGAATTTTAGAATCATTAAAACCCAACATTATGACTAAAGTAGTTACTACAAAAAAGCAAAATCAGGCCTCGGTAGAGTCAAATAAACTGACGGGGGACGCTGCTGAGCTATCTTTACAAGAAAAACTTTTCAGTGAAACTGCTCGGATAGCGTGGCATGATTTGCAACGTTTTTTTGCACAAGGTGTTGTACTGCAAATTGATGAATCTTTAGATTTAATTGAGGTCGCTGTTTTGATAGCCAACGATGTCACAAACGATTTGCAAGACTTAATCCAAAAGGGACTTGTGGCCGCACCGTCTAATGATACTGCCAGAGACTGGTATCAAAAAAACATTGAATTATGGAGTGTGGTAGTCGCGCCTTATGTGTTGGTTCAAAATAAGCAATAAATCCGGAATGCTGGTGAAATAAAAATCATTAAAAATCAAAGGTTTACGATTTTTAACATGGTTTTTAAGTTGTCGCTTACGTGTAAGGTTAGTTGTAATATTGTTGTCACAGTTTGGCATTAGGATATGCACAGTTTTAAAAATAACCTTTTTCGGAGATAAGCTGTGAAAAAACTATTAATTGGCTTGGCAGTCGTAGCGTCAACCGCCCATGTTTCTACTGCCTCAGCACGTGATGTAATCAGCGTTGTAGGTTCGTCAACTGTTTACCCGTTTGCAACGGTTGTTGCTGAACGTTTTGGTAAATCAAGCGATTACAAATCACCTAAAGTCGAATCAACGGGTTCTGGCGGTGGTTTAAAGTTATTTTGTAAAGGTGTTGGTGTTGCTACGCCAGACATTACAAACGCTTCGCGACGTATTAAATCAAGCGAGTTTGAAAAATGCCAAAAGAATGGCGTTAAAGAAATTGTAGAAGTATTGATTGGTTATGACGGTATCGTACTTGCAAATGCAAAAAGTACTGAGCCAATGGAACTAAGCCGTAAAGACATTTATATGGCCTTAGCAAAGTTAGTACCTGGCCCAGATGGTAAATTAATTGAGAACCCACACAAAACATGGAATGACGTAAACTCAAGTTTGCCCGCAACTAAAATTGAAGTACTTGGCCCCCCACCAACATCGGGTACCCGTGATGCGTTCGCAGAATTGGCGCTTGAAGGTGGTGCACGACAAATTTCAGACATCAGTAAACTACGCAAATTAAGTGCCGATCAAAAAAGTGAAATTGAGGTCCTAGTTGCTAAGCTTGGTGTTGAAGCGGCGTGGAACGCAGCAGTTCAGAAAAAAGGCGCTAAAGCTAAGGGTAAAGATGTTGTTAAAATTATTGGTCGCTCAGTCCGCGAAGACGGTGCTTATATTGAGGCGGGCGAGAACGATAATCTAATTGTTAATAAATTAGTCGCCAACCCTAATGCGCTAGGTATTTTTGGTTTTAGTTTTCTCGATCAAAATTCTGACAAAGTTCAAGGCTCTATTATTGATGGCAATCAACCAACGTTTGAAGCCATTGCAGCGGGTGAATATAAAGTAAGCCGTCCTTTGTATTTCTATGTTAAAAAAGCGCATATCGGAACGGTGCCAGGCATTGCTGAGTATTTAAACTACTTTGTCTCTGAAGATACTATTGGCCCAGACGGTTACTTGATCGACAAAGGTTTGATTCCGCTGGATGACGATAAATATGAAGAAATGTCCAGTGGCGCTCGCGCATTGACTAACTTGTCACTGTAGTCGTTCTATCTTCTCTCCTCTCGGATATATCAATCGTGATTGATCATGAATAAAACTCTCAATCGTGGTTGAATTATTCGATTTGGCAGGTTGGTTGTAAAACCTTCCTGCCATTTTTTTATTATAATTGCCTTGTTTCCTAAGATTAGTCGTTATACTTAAAGATCGACTGTTCGCATTAATAAAAACAAACTTCGTAAAACTGGAATGTCGCTCTCATCTCTTTTAATTATTATTTTAGCTGGGTCAGCAGTTGCCTATTTTTTTGGCTATACGCGCTCACAAAGTATCGCTAAGCCTATTGGCGGTGTGCGGCATTTAGCAACGCTGCCAAGCTATTATGCGAGTATGGTGGCGCTTTGGGCATTAATACCCGCATTGATTGTGGTATTACTGTGGTCAGTGTTAGATGGCTCCATCATAGATTCCTTGGTAAAAAGTTCATTACCGAGCGAAGCCAAAGAGCTCAGCGATGAAAGCCTTAGCTTGCTGATGAATCAAGTGAGCAATGTCGCTAATGGTGTTGGTAGTATTGAGCAATTAGGCAATGAATACTCAGCGGCGGTCAAACGGCAACAAGAACTGACTTCGATCAGCGCCAATTTGATGCCAATTTTAGCCATTAGCATCGTTGTGATTGGCGGCTTGCTTGGTTTCAGGGGCATTCGAGCTGAGCATAATGCTCGGTATTCAGTAGAGCGTGTTTTCAATATTGTACTGTTTGTATGCTCTAGCATCGCTATTTTCACAACATTTGGAATCGTTTTTTCGGTTTTGTTTGAGTCACTGAATTTTTTCCAGAAAGTGCCATTTTTTGATTTTTTATTAGGTACTCATTGGAGCCCACAAATTGCAATTCGAGCTGATCAAGCTGGTGCATCGGGTTCGTTTGGTGTTATTCCTTTAATTGTTGGTACCTTACTGATTTCATTTATCGCATTGTTAATTGCTGTTCCAGTTGGTTTGATGTCGGCTATATATTTATCTGAATACGCCAGCCGCCGAGTTCGCAATATTGTTAAACCGGCATTAGAAATTCTTGCTGGTGTGCCAACCGTTGTTTATGGCTTTTTTGCCGCGCTGACGGTTGCTCCTGCGATTCGTAATTTGGGTGACGCGGCGCGCGATTGGGGTGCTGACAATGGTATTCAATGGCTGGCTAATTTAAGCGTGTCATCTGAGAGTGCCTTAGCCGCAGGATTGGTCATGGGCATTATGATTATCCCATTTGTCTCATCGTTGTCAGACGACGTAATTAACGCTGTTCCGCAAAGTTTACGTGATGGGTCTTATGGCTTAGGTGCTACTCAGTCTGAAACCATCAAGCGAGTTATTTTTCCCGCCGCGTTACCGGGTATTGTCGGCGGTGTTTTATTAGCCGCTTCGCGTGCGATTGGTGAAACAATGATTGTGGTAATGGCTGCTGGTTTGGCTGCGAATTTAACGATCAACCCATTAGAAGCCGTCACCACCGTGACAGTGCAAATTGTGACCTTGCTTGTCGGTGACCAAGAGTTTGACAGTGCTAAAACACTGGCAGCTTTTGCACTGGGCTTGTTCTTGTTTGTAATCACTCTAGCGTTAAATTTCATTGCCTTACATGTGGTGAAAAAGTATCGAGAACAATATGACTGATACGAAAATGAATAAAAATCTAGCACCTATGTCAGGCTCTGAAATAGGTAAGCGTCGAGCGGCGACATTGAAAAAACGGCACGCAGCGGAATCTCGTTTTCGTTGGTTTGGTCGTTTATCAATTGGCTTTGGTTTGGCGTGTGTCATATTCTTATTTACCGATATTATTAGTAAAGGGATCGGTGCGTTCACGCAAACCTATGTGAATGTTGACATTACGTTTGATGCCGACCGCCTTGGTCTCACTCCGCAGAGTACAGAAAAAGAAATTAAGGCTGCAAGCTTTGGTTCTTTCTTTAAAAAGTCTTTACGAGAACAATACCCAGGCGTCACGAGTCGCAAACAAAAGCGCGAGCTGTATTCAATGTTTACGAGTGACATGCCGTTAATTTTGCGTGATATGGTTGTGGCAAACCCTGCACTTATTGGCACCACACAAACAATCAGTATGATCGCGGATGATGATTTTGATACCTACTATAAGCATAGTTACGGTCGTGATCTCAGTGAAGAAGATCGGATTAGCCGCTTAAGTGAATTTCAAGAAGGCTTAGTTGATAAGCTTGTGAAACAAGGTGTGGTCGAACGAAAATTTAATACCATTTTGTTTGGTAACTCGGATTCACGAGAGCCAGAATTGGCTGGCATTAAAGGCGCAATCTTTGGTTCAATTTTGACTTTGATGGTGACCTTACTGTTGTCATTTCCAATTGCGGTTGCTACGGCTATCTATTTGGAGGAATTTGCACCTAATAATAAAATCACCGACTTTATTGAAGTAAATATTAATAATTTGGCCGCTGTACCATCGGTTATTTTTGGTCTATTAGGTTTAGCGATTTTCATCAACTTTTTTGGCATGCCGCGCTCTGTGCCGTTAGTGGGTGGTTTCGTTTTAACCTTGATGACACTGCCAACAATTATTATTTCGAGCCGAGCTGCGATTAAAGCAGTACCGCCGTCAATTCGAGAAGCTGCGCTCGGCATGGGTGCCTCAAAAGTACAAACAGTGATTCACCATGTGTTACCGCTGGCGATGCCGGGTATGTTAACTGGTACAATTATTGGCATGGCACAGGCCTTAGGTGAAACAGCGCCATTGTTAATGATTGGTATGGTGGCATTTATTGTTGACGCGCCGACCAGTATCACCGACTCAGCAACGGTTTTACCAGTACAAATCTTTCTTTGGTCAGACAGCCCTGAGCGCGCCTTCGTTGAAAAAACATCGGCTGCTATTATGGTGTTATTGGCATTTTTAATATGTATGAATAGTTTAGCTGTTTGGTTGCGTAAGCGTTTAGAGCGTCGATGGTAGTATGAATACAGCACAAGCTACAAATGACAAATTAGTTGCAAAAAATATAGTTGCAGAAATAAATATGGAAAACGATAAAACAATACGTTACACAACTGCGGGACAACCTCTATTAGAAGACCCCAAAATGCGTATCCGCAATACCAATGTTTTTTATGCAGAAAAACAGGCTATTTTTGATGTTAACTTGGATATTGGTAAGAACCAAGTTATCTCTATGATTGGCCCGTCGGGTTGCGGTAAATCGACGTTTTTGCGTTGCTTGAATCGTATGAATGACACGATTGATATTTGCCGTGTTACGGGTGACTTGCGTCTCGACGATGAAAATATTTACGACAAAAAGTTAGATGTTGTTGAGCTTCGTGCTCGTGTTGGTATGGTGTTTCAAAAACCAAACCCATTCCCGAAATCCATCTATGAAAATGTCGCTTATGGTGCGCGCATTCATGGCTTAACGGATAACACGGTTCAGCTAGATGATTTAGTTGAAAAAAGCCTAATCCGTTGCGGTTTATGGAACGAGGTTAAAGACCGTTTAGATGAACCAGCTACTGGCTTATCAGGTGGTCAACAACAGCGTTTGTGTATTGCACGGGCGATTGCGGTTAATCCCGAGGTCATTTTGATGGATGAGCCGTGCTCTGCACTTGACCCAATTGCCACCGCGACAGTTGAAGAATTAATTCACGAATTGAGTGAAAATTTTACTATTGCGATTGTTACACACTCTATGCAGCAAGCAGCGCGCGTATCACAACGAACGGCTTATTTTCACTTAGGGAAGTTGATTGAGGTTAACGATACTTCGCAGGTATTTACTAACCCAGAGCATCAATTAACGGAGGAGTATATTACTGGTCGTATTGGCTAGTGATACCGAAACAAGGTAAGAATATGAATGATGAACTAATGGTAGGCGGCCAT
>CAZOBR010000035.1:11285-18996 GCA_964578035.1 uncultured Gammaproteobacteria bacterium | reverse complement strand
GGTGTCATTGCACCCAGAGTTGAACTATGTGCTGGTGCAGGCGGGTGATAAGCAATTGGTGTTGGCTGAAGACTTAATGGAATCTGCATTAGACCGGTATGAGCTTGCACAAGAACACCAAGTCTTAGCAAGGTTTACCGGGCAAGTCTTAGAGCTGTTAAGCCTAAATCACCCTTTTTATGCTAAGCAAGTGCCGGTGATTTTAGGTGGTCATGTAACAACCGATGCGGGTACGGGTGCAGTTCACACGGCGCCGGCACATGGTGGTGATGATTTCGCAGTTGGTAAACGCTATAACATTCCGGTTAATAATCCAGTTGGTTCCAATGGCACGTTTTTAGAATCAACCGACATCTTTGCGGGTGAGTTTGTGTTTAAAGCCAATCCACATGTGATTGAGGTCTTGCAAGAGCACGGCGCATTGCTCAAACATGTTGAGTATGAGCATAGCTATCCACACTGCTGGCGGCATAAAACACCGATGATTTACCGCGCTACGGCACAGTGGTTTATTGGCATGGAGCACTTAAAAGGCAATGACGCTTTACGGTACCAATCACTCAAAGCGATTGAAGAAGTCACTTGGGAGCCAAGTTGGGGCAAGGCGCGTATTCAAACCATGGTCGAAAATCGTCCAGACTGGTGCGTGTCTCGGCAACGAAACTGGGGCGTGCCAATTGCAATTTATTTGCATAAAGAAACGGGCGAAATGCACCCAGACACGCCCGCATTAATGGAGCAGGTAGCGGTATTAATCGAGCAAGAAGGCTTACAGGCTTGGTACGATTTAGATGACGCTGATCTATTAGGTGCTGACGTTGATGATTACGATAAGGTGCTAGATACCTTAGATGTTTGGTTTGATTCGGGTGTGACACACAACAGTGTGGTGAGTGCGCGTGAAGCGCTTAATTTCCCGTCGGATTTATATCTAGAAGGGTCTGATCAGCACCGAGGTTGGTTTCAATCAAGTCTGATCTCAAGTGTGGCAATGAACAATGGCAAACCGCCGTATAAATCAGTACTAACCCATGGTTTTGTGGTGGATAAAGACGGCCGAAAAATGTCCAAGTCACTTGGTAATGTTATTGCGCCGCAAGAGGTTTTTAATTCGTTAGGCGCGGACGTATTACGTTTGTGGGTGGCGGCAACAGACTATAAGTCTGAAATGAGTCTTTCAACGGAGATTTTACAACGCACCAGTGAATCGTATCGTCGTATTCGAAATACCGCCCGTTATTTGCTGGGCAACTTGAATGGTTTTATGCCTGAGCAAGCACTGGGCTACGATGAAATGCTAAGCCTTGATAAATGGGCGGTGCGCCAAACGGTGCAAATGCAAAAGCAAATTGAAGATGCTTACGAGTCATATCAGTTCCACCAAATTTATCAGCGTTTGCACCAGTTTTGTGTGGTTGATATGGGTGGTTTCTATTTAGATATTCTAAAAGACCGTTTGTACACGCTAGATCCGTCTTCCAAAGCACGCTTGTCTGCGCAAACCGCCATGCAACATATTCTTGAGAGCTTGGTGCGCAACTTAGCACCGATCTTAAGTTTTACCGCCGAAGAAATTTGGGGTCATATGCAAGGCGAACGGGATGACTCTGTGCTTTTTGCAACGCGATACGGTGCGCTTGATACCGTTCAAGCGGACCAACAGCAGGATGAGTTTTGGCAGCAAATTATTGATGTGCGAAACGAAGTTGCAAAACAAATTGAAGCGGTACGCTCGCAAGGCGACATTGGTTCTGCGCTTGACGCGCAAGTTGTTCTGTATGCGGATGACTCAATTCAAGCAGTGCTGTCCGAACTCAAAGACGAATTACGTTTTGTGCTGATTACCTCAAGTGCAACGGTGGCACCTTTAAGCTCAGCAACATCTAGTGCCGTTGCCAGCGATATTGCAGGCTTATCAATTAGTGTGACGAGTTCGAGCGATGAGAAATGTGTGCGCTGTTGGCATCGCCGCCCAGATGTGGGGCAGGCGGCTGCGCATCCGGAGTTGTGTACTCGCTGCGTGAGTAATATTGATGGTGATGGTGAGCCTCGACATTTTGCATAACCGGCGTACGCTATACTGAACTATGAAACACCTAAAATGGCTTTGGTTGTCGGTGGCTCTGATTGTTGCCGATCAAGCAACAAAGTACTGGGCCGAGCATGTTCTTGGCTGGTATCGAACGATTCCGATATTACCTATTTTTGATTTTTCGTTGGTGCACAATACGGGTTCCGCGTTTGGTTTTTTAAATAACATGGGCGGCTGGCAGCACGTATTTTTTGTCTCGCTCGCGGCTGTTGTCAGTGTTGTTTTGGTGTTTTTTATAACGAGCTTAAAAAGTTTCGAGAGGCACTTAGCCATTGCCTACTCGCTCATTATTGCAGGCGCTATCGGGAATGCAATTGATCGATTGATTTATCAGTATGTTGTTGATTTTATTCACTGGTTTTATCAAGACTGGCATTTCCCGCATTTTAATATTGCGGATATCGCAATCTTTATCGGCGCGTTTTTATTAATTTCAGAATCAATAGGCAAACCCTTTTTAAATACAGATGAAAATACTTCTCGCTAATCCTCGTGGTTTTTGTGCAGGTGTAGACCGTGCTATTGATATTGTAGAACGTGCGTTAAATTTATTTGGTGCGCCGATTTATGTACGACACGAAGTCGTACATAACCGCTTTGTGGTGAATGACTTAAAAGAAAAAGGCGCGGTCTTTGTTGAAGAGCTGCACGAAGTACCCGATGGTGCCACAGTGATTTTCAGCGCGCATGGCGTCTCACGTGCTGTACAAGCTGAAGCCGCTGGACGGGATTTAAAAGTATTCGACGCCACCTGCCCATTGGTCACCAAAGTTCATATGGAAGTAAAACGCTATCGCGACCGTGGCACAGAAGTGGTTATGATAGGGCACCAAGGGCATCCTGAAGTTGAAGGCACCATGGGGCAATCAGATGACGGCATGCATCTGATCGAAGAGTTAGAAGATATTCCAAAGCTAAAGGTTAGTAATGAAGACAACTTGGCCTACGTGACGCAAACCACATTGTCCGTGGATGACACGCAGCAAATTATTGATGCTTTACGCGCTAAATATCCAAACATTCAAGGGCCACGCAAAGATGATATTTGTTACGCCACTCAAAACCGCCAAGACGCCGTCCGCGCCTTATCGCGCGATTCTGATGTGCTGATTGTGGTCGGTTCACCGAATAGCTCAAACTCAAATCGTTTGCGCGAGCTATCTGAAACAATCGGCGTGCCGAGTTACTTGGTTGATGAGCCCAGCCAAATCAAAAAAGAATGGTTTGACGACATCGAAGTCGTGGGCGTTACCGCAGGTGCATCAGCACCAGAAATACTGGTAAAACAAGTCATTGACCAGATCAAACACTGGGGCGGTACAGTCGTGAACGAAGCCAATGGCCCCAAGGAAAGCGTGTCATTTTCACTGCCAATTGAGCTTCGAACGTCTTAAAAAAAAGACTTATGCAACAGTTTTAACCGTTAATCGGGTACTTTAAACCGTTTGTCGTTAAGGATTACACGAAAACGGCAGTAATAAGTTAAGCTTTAGATGTTGAATAAAATAGAAATAATATTTTATGCAGAATGAGCAAGCTTTGTGGGTTTGTGCTTGTTCTAAATTAATATTGTAACTACACGCAGCTTTATGTGTTCCGAATGAATAGTGATTTAAAATAAGAGTATTGTTAGTGTTCTGTTATAAAAAGTCTTTTGGTTTTACACTTATTGAATTAATAGCGACGGTGTCCGTTCTTGCAATAATTGTTGGATTGGCTGCGCCGAGTTTGTCGACATTTATTCAGCGTCAGCAAATAGGATCTTCATCGCAAGCAATCAGTTCAATTTTTAGTCTAGCTCGTTCAGAAGCGCTCAGTCGCGTATCTAATATTTCCGTTTGTTGGGTTCCTGCGACAGGTGTTGCTAATATTGTGAGTGGTTTTACAGTTCAACCTGGACAAATGTCGGTGCTGACAGTTCCTAATGGTGGTGCTAATGCCATCGAAATTAGAAGTGTGCAATATGATTCTGGTGGCCTTGCAATCACAGATAATGAAGGTGCTGGTGCATGCGTTCAGTACACTGCTCAAGGGCGTATCAACGCAAATACATTAGCAACACCCAATACGCCATTGCTTTTTCGTGTTTGCATGATAGGTGGTTTAGAAGATGGCTCAGAAAATATAACAATACAGACTGCAGGCCGACCTGTGGTCATTGATAATGAGGATTTAGCGGTTCCTCTTGATTGTGTTTAAGAGATTAGATAAGTGAGTAGAATGAAATTTCAAAAAAAGTTTTCAAAAAGCCTTGTTAGTGAACGCTATAAATACGGCGGCTCAATGTATAAGCAGCCTTTAAATACAAAGCAGTCAGGTTCTAGCTTGATTGAAGCGTTGGTGTCTTTACTTGTTTTTTCTGTTGGTTCATTAGGTCTAGCTGCATTGCAAACAGCATCAATTGTTCGCAATGATGATACTCGTTCTCGTTCAGTTGTCATATGGAAAGCTCAAGATTTAGTTGACCGAATGCGTAGTACAAAGACCTTGCAGAACGTTAACGGGCAAATAAATGCCTATGTAGCGGCAATTGGGAATAATGCCAATAATATTGGTGTTTATAATGATGATGCTGATGGTGATGGTATAGCTGAAAATCAATTTCAATGTGGTGCTCAACCAACTAATTGTGATACACAGACATGTACGGCACAGGAAATGGTTGCATTTAACTTATGGGATGTTTTTTGCGATGCGAATGCAGGACTTTCACCAAACCCTGGTGGCGTTGTGCCTGATGGTTCGTCAGCAGTTAGGAATTTAGAAGTTGCATTGGTGCAAAATGCTAATGAATATCAATTGTACTTTGAGTGGTTAAGTAGGTCGGCCAGTAATAATGTTGATGAGGATGGCGGAAATGATACTGGACTTGGTGGTGGTTTGAGAACGGTACAAACGAATCTCTGCGGAAATCTAGTTCCTGTGGATGCTCGACTTGACACTTATTGTGTGAGGTTTCAGTAATGTCTCATCAGTTTAGTCAGTGTCAAATTGAAAAAAAACCAAATAATAGTTTCGGTTTTACATTAATAGAGTTATTGGTTGGTTTGTCTCTAGGGATTTTTATTACTGGAGTGGCGTTTCTTTATTTTGTGTCGTCCTCTCAAACTTTTAGAGTCCAAACTAATGAAAGCTTAATTCAGGAGAATGCCCGCTTCGCTATCGAGATTTTAACGCAAAATTTACGACTTGCTGGTTTGAATCCCAATAATGACATAAGCCTAAGTATGAATTTAGGCAGTGGCTTTGGCTCTATAAGTAGCTTTTGCTCAGCGGATGAACAAGGCTTGGCTGATCGTGGTAGCGGTAATACGCAATGCACAGTAGATAATTTAGGAAATAATGCTAGTGCTTCAGACCGTATCTCGGTCTCTTATATTTTAGAGGCTGACGATGGTATGCCGATTGCCGCTCAGGGCTGTAATAATGGACAAATTAATGTGCCAGCAGGTGGTCGAATCCGACTAGCAAATACTCTCTGGACAGCTCCCAGTCCAAATAATGCAGCTAATGGTGCTCGTTCTTTGTATTGCCAAACTTATAATTTAGACACTAATCAAGCATTAGGTGTTGCTCTTCCTATTGTTGATGGCATTGATGCTATTCAGTTTCAATATGGTATTGACTCGATAAATAATGATGGGCTGGTTGATACATATCAGTCGATTACGGCAGTGGGTGGTAATGTTGCTGCTATTAAAACAGTTCGAATGGCATTATTGATAAGCAGTGGTTTAGCAATTGATGACGAATCTAACACAGATACACCTTTCAATCGCACATACAGTTTACTGGATGCTCCCCCTATTTTTATTGCTAACGATAGAAAGTTACGACAAATATTCTCAACCACCGTGCTGCTCCCCAATACCATATAGATAAATTATGAAACTGATGACTATCAAATTTATACCACACCGATTACCTTCCAACAGGCAAGCAGGTATTTCTTTATTGTTTACTGTTGTATTGCTTTTGGCACTGACGTTAATTGCTATTACGATTACCAATAGTAATCAGACTCAGTCAGTGTTGGTTAGAAATAATCAGTTTCGATTGGAAGCATTTAATATAAGTTATACTGAAATTGATGCACAAATTGATGCAATTAATCAACGAAACATTTCACAAAGAGTGCCGCCTTACATCGATGCCCTTATTAGGAGTGATTTTAATCAAAAATTAAATGAAGGAGATAATGGCTTAGAGTTGCTTTCTACTTCGTCAGTTAGTGATGCGGGCGTAGATCTTAGCTCTACAGGTTTAAGTGATGAGGTTAAGGCAGCAGTTGCTGAAAGAGACATTGCGTTGGTCTATCGCGGGACATGTGTGCCACCGGGTGAGGCAATAGCCGAAGATAGTAAAGGGCTTGTTTGTCACGAACTTCGAATTGAAGTAGATACAACATTAACTAATACAAGTATAGGTTCTAGTCAACGACAAGTTTATGAATATATATCTAACGCGGATCAATAAGAAATGAATTGCGGTTTTATATTTTAATAGAAAATCTAAAGGCGGCAGGCCGTAGCACTAATAATATCAACTGGTGATCATATTATGAAAATTAAACAAAAAAAGTTATTTGCAGCGTTGTTTCTCACATTTTCTGTGTTTGCAACAAGCAGTTTGGCACAGAATGGTTCGGACCCTGCTGGCTTCTTTGTGGAAGGTGCGGTATTAACAGTGATAGAAAAAGCAACCATTGTTCGTGACGGACGTATTTTCGCCGATTATCCATCCGGTTCATGTAGCAACTGCAATAATTACCTTACCTACGATGACAGCACTAAAATTTATTCAGGAATTAAATCAAAAGAATTAAGGTATACAGATATTGCCGATGTACAGTCTGCTGATGCGTCCATTTTTGTTGATAGTAATAACAAAGTAATCATCATTCAGTTTTTTAATTGATCGCATATTTATATTTAACGTTATATAGAGTTTATTCAGCTTGATCATCAAGAAGATCAGATTAGAGGTTTTGACAATGAAAAATAATTTTACGCTGCTTCAGATTACTCAACGCATATCACTCATGATTGTGGCATCACTTATTGTGCTGGTGTCATCTATTTCCCATGCAGAAGATATTGAAATTTACAGTCGAGTATTTTCTTCTTCAGGAGGAGTTGGGAGTAGCCCTACTGAGTTGAACCCAAATATTTTATTTGTCTTGGATACATCAGGTAGTATGAATGAATTAGTCCCGATACCGGCTAGTTCTACTACAGGCACTGGTGTATATGACTCCACAGTAGACTATGGCAATGATGGGAATGCTGCTGACGATGATTTAATTTATGTCTATAACCAAAACTTAGTATTTGAAAATGTTACAGTCACTCCTAGTCAAAATGCTTGCCAAGCTTATCGAGATAATCTAGCAAGTAATCCGAATAACCCAGTATTTCTTGACAATATTGAGCAATGGCGCCGTGTAGGACGTTTGCTCGATGGTCGAGATATTTATGGTTGGCGAGGCGCCAGCATAGACCAATTAAGTGGTACTAATAACGTTATAGAATGCGAAGATGATTCAGGAATTCATGGTTTAACACAAGCGTCAAGTAATCGATATGCACGTAATGGTGATAATAACTTAAATGCCGCGCT
>CAZOBR010000035.1:0-11275 GCA_964578035.1 uncultured Gammaproteobacteria bacterium | reverse complement strand
TTAGTTCAAATCCTCTCTATCGGTTTAACGCGGGTTCGCGTCGTAATCCGTTTGATGTTGCGCATCATTTAGTTCCTGGCAATTATCATGATTACCTGCAAAGTTTACCCTCGGCGGTGGCTCCTGGCACAGACCTGTTTGATGCTTGTTTGAGAGTGCAACCAGATGGTAGTGTACGCGAAGAAGGAGATCGCGTAACGCTTGGCGGTTTGGAATATGTGTGCCGTCAACGACTGGCTGTAATGCAAGAGGCGTTGTCAAATTCGGTTTCTAATTTAGATGACGTTAATATTGGCTTAATGAGGTTTAACCAAAACACTTTGCCACTTGGGCCGTGCACGGCAGGGTTCAATACCCCTTTTGGTTTTGTCTGTAGCGAACGTGGGCCGAGAACGACTACTTCAACCGGAACCGATGGTGGAACTATCATAAGATCTGTTGATAATATTAATGAACCTATTGTTAGAGAGAATTTTTTATCTGACTTAGGTGACTTAACACCATCTGGTAATACGCCTTTAACAGAAGCATTTTATGAGGCATATCGTTATTTCACGGGTCAATCGCGAGATTTTGGTAACCCAACAAATGACGGTAACGCTCCAACAGATAGTAATGCACTCGAAGGTGGCGTTTATAAATCGCCAATTATTAGCGAGTGCCAAGACAATAATATTGTGCTGCTTTCTGATGGTTTTCCCACTGCAGATCAATTTGCTGATGATCGGATAAGTAGCTTAGTCGCTGGCACTTGTAACTTTGATGAATCAACAACCGACAATGACGATTTTGAAGGCAGTGGAGGTAGTTGTTTAGATGATTTGGCCAGCCATATGGCGAATACTGATTTAATTAGTGATGATAAAGTAATTGGCACAAACCCAGTTTTCACTTATACAATTGGTTTTACCGAAGATATTCCTCTACTACAAAATACGGCAGAAGCTGCAAGGCGGCCTGGTTCAACGGGGCCTGTATACTTCCAGGCGAATGACCTTGTTGGATTAGAGGCAGCATTTCGTACAGTAGTTGCAAATATTCAAACTGTTGATGCAGATACCTTTGTTGCACCAGCAGTTACAGTAAATGCTTTCAACCGATTACAAAATCGGGATGACCTCTATTTTTTAGTATTTAACCCCAGTGATACGCCACGTTGGAATGGTAACTTAAAACGTTATTTTGTTGAGCCTGAGTTTGGTGGCATTGAAAATAACCCAGAAATTGTTGACTCTAACGGCATAGAAGCAGTGAATGATGACACAGGCTTCTTTGTAGATGAGGCTCAAAGTTTTTGGTCAGATCAAGCGGATGGTGCCGTGGTTGAAGATGGTGGCGCTGCTGAACAAATAACAACTAATCGTACTTTGTTTGCTAATCTAGACAGTTCCACAAACGATGTCGTCTCTTTAACTGATAATGCCGGTCTAGGCGGTGCTGATGAATCCGTGGAGGTTTTTCTAGAGTTAACAGAGCTGCTCGATATAGGTGAAGTTGGAGTTACGCCAGAGCAAATAGCTGAAAATCGAGCAGATATCGCGCGTTGGACTATTGGTACCGATATTGATAATGAGCGCCAATTAGGCAATACAGGAACTAATAACTACATTGGTGAGACACTCCATGGAACACCCTTCGTTTTGAGCTTTGGAACAACTATTGACGATCCTCAAGATGTTATTTTCTTCACAACCAATCAAGGTGTTTTGCATGCTATCGCGGCTCAGGAGACAAATGGGCTTCCTGAGGGATCAGAGCTGTGGGGTTATATTCCAGACCCCGAACTATTAGAAAACCTTGGTGGCTATTATAACCGTTCTGGTTTAGATCATATTTATGGTTTAGATGCGACTATTGCTTTTGATGTTCAACGAAATTTAGACACTAATTTGGTTGAACATGCGTTTTTATATTTTGGTCAACGCCGAGGAGGCAATAAATACTTTGCTGTTGACGCTACAAATGCGCAAGCAACGAGTAATCCAGTATCGAAACTATTCACTATTGAGGGTGGTGTTGGTGATTTTGAGAAAATGGGTCAAACCTGGGCTACTCCGATCACAACAAAAATACGTTATTGCGAAAGCGGACAAATTAACGAAGCCGATTGCGAACTGCGTGATGTGCTGATTATTTCCGGCGGTTATGATGTTGCTTATGACGATGCCAGTATAGATATTGACTCTTTGGCTGGTGATGTTAATGGAAACGTCGTTTATATTGTTGATGCGAAAGTTCCGGATGACGGTGACGAAGATACGCGTGGCCAGGTGTTATGGACTGTTAGCAATGAAGCAATTGAGTCACAGCGGGATTTGGTCATTCCTGAAATGCTGCACAGTATTCCCTCTACCCCGTCAGCGATTGATGTCGATGGCGATGGCGCTGTTGATGTGATGTTTATAATTGATGTTGCGGGTCAGGTATTTCGGGTTGATTTTGATTTTGGCAATTTGGATAGCAACGGTAGTGGGATTAACGTAAGCGATAACCGGACTAGTGTTGCTGGCGGTCTGATTGCCGATTTATCTGAGAATAGTGTTAACCGTCGATTTTATAATACGCTTGATGCAACAATATTGTCGGCGGTATTTGATGGTGATAATGTGGTAGCAGATGCTCGTTTTGCATTGGTGACAGGGTCGGGGTATCGTGCTCACCCAATCGCTCCAGAACCCTTTGACAATCGATTTTATGTGCTCTTTGATTACAATCTCAGCGTGCCTGAAGCGATCGGGGGTGAGCCTAATTATTTATATGCTGAAACCTTTATTAGTGGTGTACAGCAATTTGAGTTGATCGACATGGACACAAGTACAGCTCTTGAAATCGTTGATGAGGCTAACCCAATAGATCTTGCTAATGAGCATCAAAATGGCTACTTTATATCACTTGGACTTACAGGTGAAAAAGCATTGTCTTCAACAACTATTACTGAGTCTAATATACTTGCTACCACGTATATTCCTGAAGAGGTACCCGCTGGCGCAGGAGCGGTTACTGGCTCGGCAAGTTGTTCTGGCGGTATTGGGAATTCGCGCGCCGTTGTTATAGATGCTGTTACAGGCGAGCCAACGTTTTTTGATTTAGAAAACCCTGGATTAAGCCCTCAGCCCGTTGTTGTTCGACTTCTTGTTGTTGATGATAGTGGTAATGAATCGCTAAAGCCTATTATTGTCATTGGCACAGAAATTCTCGAAGAATTTGACGGTAACGGTAGCCCTCTGCAAGGCCCTAACAATATCGGTAAAGCTACAAAGAAAGCATGGTGGGAAGTTAACCGTGGCACAGGCAATTAATACTATTTCACTAACTAGGAGTTTAAATGAAACTACAACGTGGTTTTACATTGATGGAACTTATGATTGTGACGGCTATTATTGGTATTTTAGCCGCAGTCGCAATTCCGAGTTATTCACAGTATGTGATTCGTACGAATCGTGTGGATGCCCAAGATAAGCTAACACAAGTTGTCTATCAACTTGAACGATTTAATACGCGTAATCGAACGTATACCACAAACCTTACGCAGTTAGGATATGTTGCCTTTCCAGTTGGTACACAAGGTACTATTAGTGACCAAGGTTTATACGCGATTACAGCTGCGGTGTGTCCAGGGGCGACATTGGCAACTTGTGTCAATGTCACGGCAACTGCACTGCCTGGCGGAGTACAAGCGGGAGATGTCGCTGCGCCTGTTGGTCTGAGTCTTAACACCAGAGGAACGCGTATTGGCCCATGGCGGGGCAATCAATAATGAATAGCTCTATTGAGATTAAGTTATGAATCGCTTTTTATAGACATAAAAAATAGCGATTGCTTTAATGGCAAATTTACTAAAAAGACTTTTACCGCCAAAAAATCTCGTTATACCGCAGATATGTCGCAATAGTAATTTGTTGGTAACCGTTATTGTTACTGAGTTAGCAATTATGCTTTTTTGGTTAGTTAATGCGGAAAATACTAATGCATCCTCATTCGGTTTATGGTCTTTATACGGCCTATGGCTAGTCCTAATTAGCACTTTTTTATTGTGTTTGTTTAGGTCAAGTATTTCTTCTATGCCCTACCTTTTGGGTGTGTTATCAGTAATTGTTATTTACTTTGTCGTTCTTGTGTCTATTGAGGCATTTATTTCATATCAGCTTTCGATGCTAGGTGAGGTGTCCCGACTAAATTGGGGTAGGGTTATTAGAATAGGTGTGGCTGGCCTAATCGTTATTCTGTTTCTACTCAGGTTGTTTGCATTTTTAAACGTTTTGGAAAGCCGCAATAAAGCTGAAGCGGAATCTAGAGTTTTGGCATTGCAATCACGTATTAATCCTCACTTTCTTTTCAACAGTCTCAACACGATCTCTGAGTTAACCGTTCAAGCGCCAGCTGATGCTGAGAAGGCGATTAATTCGCTTGCCATGTTGTTTCGTGCGAGCTTAGAAAATGATCGGACTGAACATTCTGTTGAGCATGAGCTGACACTTTGTCAGCGTTATATAGAACTGGAGCGTTGGCGTTTAGGTGATAAACTGAATGTGCAATGGCAAGTTGATATTAAAAACCCCAGTGCTTGGCGCGTGCCTAAATTAATTTTGCAACCTCTAATTGAAAATGCGATTGTTCATGGTAAGCAAGAGAGTGGACATATAAAAGTTTTAATTGACCTTCGCGAATCGAGTAAGCACTTATCGTTGATGATTGAGAATAAGCTGGGTGTGAATGCAGAAGGTACGACTGGGCATGGTATCGCACTTGATAATATTCGGGAAAGGCTATTTACGTTGTATGATGATCAACAATTATTCCGTGTTAAGCAGTCTAACGATGTGCACAGTGTATTGCTGCGTGTTCCTAAACAAATCCGAGTTTAATTAAATAAGAGATGACAATTCAAGCCGCTGTTGTCGATGACGAACCACTTGCCAGAGCGAGGCTTGTGCGTTTGCTTGAAGGTCAGTCAGTGGGTGTGGTTGCGCAGGGCGAGACGGGCCTGGACGTTGTCAAAATTATTAAAAATCAAACCATTGATATTCTATTTGTTGACATTAACATGCCTCAAATGAACGGTTTAGAGGCGGTGCGTAAGATTACGCAAATTTCGCAACAGATGCCAAATGTGCAAATGCCTGCAATCGTTTTTTGTACCGCCTATGACGAATACGCTGTGCAGGCATTTCAAACCAATGCGATTGCTTATTTACTGAAACCGTTTGGCGCAGATGATGTTAAAGCTGCGTTAGCAAAAGCGACCCGGGTAAATCGGTTACAAGTCAGCCAATTAGCCCAACAACAAGAGTCGGTTACCACACTCGCAATACATCATGACGGTGTTTTACAAAATATGAATGTGTCTGGCTTTGCTTATTTTAAGTCGGTTGATAAGCATGTATATGTGGTGACAGAAAACCAGCAAGAAATTTTGGTCAATCAAACATTGGCGCAACTGGAAGAAAAACTCCATGCAAATTTTGTTCGAATACATCGCAATGCTTTATTAAATAAAGACTTTGCAGGGCGTTTATTACGCACTGAAGCAGGGCACACCCAAGTAGAGTTAAAAGATGGGCACACTGTTTTAGCTGTTAGTCGCCGACACTTGAACGATATAAAAAGCTGCTTTACTTTTTAGTGACTGGGAATAGTGGCTAAAATCGCTACTGGAATTGTGACTAATAATAGCGAACGGCTTACCGATCATTTGTTTTGGTCATCGATGTTAAGCAATCAACGCCCAGAACCAATTCCCAAATAAGTTTATTGCCTAAACGACTTAGCCTCTATTTTATGTTTTTTAAGTAGGCGGTGAAATTCAGTACGATTGCGTTTAGCCAAACCAGCTGCTTTGGTGACATTCCCATTAGTGACTTTTAAAACTTCAACTAAATAGTTACGTTCAAAGTTGCGATGCGCAGTGCTGAGTGTTTCGATTTCGTAATTGTCGCTGCTTAAGCGGCTTTGGATCATCGCTTCTGAAATAATTTTTGTTTTTGATAAGCGAACACATTGTGTAATCACACTGATTAGGTGTCGAACATTGCCAGGCCAGTC
Organism: uncultured Gammaproteobacteria bacterium; assembly: GCA_964578035.1. Classification (GTDB taxonomy): domain Bacteria; phylum Pseudomonadota; class Gammaproteobacteria; order Arenicellales; family Arenicellaceae; genus Arenicella. The sequence goes on along the minus strand of CAZOBR010000035.1, from coordinate 5,233 downwards.
AGCCGCAAGTAAATGCTGCATGCCTTTGGTTGAGAATTGAACTTGTTTCTTGGTAGTGTGCTTAGAGACAGTGTGTTGAATAAGCAGCGGAATATCTTCTCGCCGTTCTCGTAATGGCGGTACAACCAACTCTGTGTAGCCCAAGCTTGCTGCAATGTCGAGGGTTGAACTATCTTCCAATGTATCCGTTTCAAATTTTGTTGTAGTGATTAACGCACGCACATCAACCGGGTATGGTCTATCGCTATCAACTTCATATGCCTTGCCATCAATTAAGGCATTTAATAGCTTATGCAATATTCGAGTTGGTACTTCGCTGTAGTCGTTTAATAAAAATGTTCCTTGATGCGCTTGCCGGAGCAAGCTCATTTGTTCGGGTTCTTCAAATGTACCATTTCCAATCCGGCCAAATATTTCAATTTCGAGTAAATCGCGAGGAATTGAAATAAACGCTAAATGAATTAATGGTTTATCAGCGCGATTGCTGCATGCGTGTGCAGCGCGCGCCAGCTTATCTTTACCTGTACCAGGTTCACCAACAAAAGCCAACAATGCGTTTGATTTGGCCAATTGCATTGTTTGATCTAGCAGTGCTTCCATAATTGGGTTTTTGGTAATAATTGCTTGGCGCCATCGGCTGCAAGGTGTTATCAACGGGGTGGGTTGGTTTCGGTTTTCTGGTTGAAAACCGCTAGATTTAAGTGCTATTTGAATTTGTGTTACCAAGGCTTCGCTGTCGAAAGGCTTGGTTAAGTAGCTGCTCACACCAGATTGTGTCGCATCAACGGCATCGGGAATCGTGCCATGAGCCGTTAATATAATGAAAGGCAATAGTGCGTCGCTGGCTTGAACTTGCTTAAATAGTTCCATGCCCGACATGCCCGGCATTTGTAAGTCGGTAACAATTAAATCCGGTCGCCATAATGCTAAGGTGCTGAGCGCTTCTTCTGCAGACTCAACCGTTTTTAGGTCAAACTGCATAGGTTTAAGCCTAATTGAAATCAATCGTAATAAGTCAACATTGTCATCCACAATCAGTACACGTGCGTTCTTGGTATCTTCAAACGTTTTGTTTGAAATACTAGAGCGTCGCTCGTTTGGCGGTGTGCTTGTATGTGATTGAATCTCAGCAGTCATAAATTAATCGGCATGCGTTTTATAGTGCTGTTTTATTATTCGGCTCTACTCATGATCGGTTTAACGTAACACGAAATGCTGCTCCTTTTTTAGTGTTTAGCAGTTTTAGTGTACCTGAATGCGCTTCAACTAATTGTTTAGCAATCGAAAGCCCAAGCCCTGTACCTTTTAGAATGCTGTGATTCGCCTGCTCTCCTACAAAGAAAGCATTAAAAATAGATCGTCTTTGTGACTTACTGATACCTGGCCCTTGATCCACAATGGTAAAAATATTTTCGTTCCGCCTTTGCGATAAGATTAGTTGAATAATGCCTTTTTCAGGAGAGAATTTAATGGCGTTGGATAGCAAGTTGTCTAGCACAGTAATCATTTGGTCGCGGTCTACAAAAACACGCATTATTTGTGTTTTCTTTTGTATTACCAGCTGTTTGGTTTTTATTGTTAGCGCATGTTTTTCTAATGCTAGGTCGACTAATTCAGAAAGATCCACAGTGACACGCTTTTTGATTTTTTGTACCGCCGTCACAGCATTGTAATCAAGCAGATTTTCAATTGAATCTTGCAGCTCTTTGGTGCTTTTTTTAAGAATCTCAGTAATTTCACGTTGCTGATCATTGATCGGGCCAAGAAACTCTTCATCAAGAAGGTAGGTGCCTTCTTTGATTGATGTTAAAGGTGTTTTGATTTCATGTGAAATATGTCGCAATGTTTGTGATAACTGTTCTTTGCTCTCAAGTAAACGTCGTCTCAATTTTTCCAAATCAGCACTAATGCCTTGTAGGTTGCGCGACCCATCAACAGTGATAGGATCATCTATTTGATTTTTCGTAAGCTGGTTTACTACTTTATTCAAACTAGATAATGAGTTCTCTATTCTGTCGTCTAGTAAAATTACCACCACCAGCGACATAAAAAAAATGAACAACCAAGCGCTTATCATGCCTGTTCGAGTATTTTTTGTATGCGTGAGCCAAGCCGACTGTTTGGGTGATATTGGCGTTTCTAATAGAACATTAATTGATTGACCAAGTGCGGAAATTAGATGGCGCTTATCATCGGCCATATAAGCTGCAATCTTTCCACTTTTATCAATCGCTTCAGCGGCTTTTATGAAATCAATTTGCTCATTTAATGAAACAATCACTAATGTGATTGGAATGGACGCAGAAACAATTACAATCACGTACATACTTAATAGCAGTGTTCTTGTTGAGGCGTTTTTGAGAAAATATTTCATGGTTTCGTTATCTTAGCGTAGAGCTATTTTGAGAACAAACTCAAACGATAACGCGCTTAGAACTTGTTATCGTTTTTCTGCAACTTCTTTACAGCTCCCTTTAACAGCACCTTTAAGAACCAAAGCGCAATAAAAATATTGTGTTCAACTTTAACGCACTTCAGGATAATCAAATTCTTCAATGTTCGTTTGCGTGTATGGTTGCCTTTGATATGCTATATGCCTAATAAATATCGCTCTAATCACGTATTTTATGCCACCCAAAACTACTCAGATAAATAATCGAACCGCTATTATCGGAAGCGCGACTGAAAGGTCGGTCGGCGTTTTGCTGGTTCAGTGTGATGACACACTGAGGGCGCTAGAGTTATTAGCCGGCTTTTTTTCTGAGCGAAACGTGATTGTTGCGCGGCATGAAAAAATCACATGTGACAACCGACTTTTTTCGCGGTTTGAATGGTCTATCTCATCTGTAACGCAAGAGTGGGAAGATCAAGATGCATTTTCCGTTGACTTTCAGCCGCTAGCTAAGCAACTGAATGCGCAATTCAGCGTGCGCTTTATGTCACAACCTCAGTCAGTGGGTTTGTTTGTGTCAACCAAGGCACATGTTGTACTTGATGTGCTAAATAAATGTCAAAACTCAAGCTTTCCATCAATCGACCTTCGGTTTATTGTTGGCAGCGACCAACAAATGCAGCAAGTTGCTGACCGTCACGGCGTACCATTCTTTTTTATTGCCACTGATGGCAATGCATTGGCCTATGAAAAACAACAATTGGAAATTGTTAGTCGCTATAAGCCAGACTATATTGGCTTGGCACATTATAAAAATATTCTAAGCGCAAACTTTATTAAGCAAGTTAATTGTCCAATTATTAATGTGCATCATGGCTTTTTGTCTTCTTTGCATAATGTAAAGTCAAACCAAATGGCGTACGAAAATGGTGTTAAGTTGGTCGGGGCGACTGCTCGCTTTGTAACGCCAGAGCTCGATCAAGGTCCGATCATTGAGCAAAATGTACGCACAATTCAATCTGCATGCTGTGCTGAAGAAATAGCGCAGGCAAGCCAAATGATTGAACAACAAGTATTTTCCGATGCCTTGTTGAAAGTGCTTGAACATAAAGTGATTGTCTACAAAAATCGCACAATAATTTTTAATTAACCCTAACAATCACTGTAATAACAGCAAGAGTCTTGCCAATGAGCAGCAATAACCAACGTCGCCAACATGGCGCTTTAGCCTCACAGCATTTACAAGCCTTAGTTGATGGCGAAACTATTCGCATTGAGGCAGAGCTAGACCAAGACCAAATACAGCCAGCCAGCCTAGACCTTCGTTTAGGCAAAACAGCATTTCGTGTGAGATCGTCTTTTTTGCCAGGGCCTGATCGCACCGTTGCGCAATGCTTGAATCAAATGGCGATGCATCGCATTGATTTATCAGACGGTGCGGTATTAGAGAAATCCTGTGTGTATATTGTGCCACTGTTAGAAAGTTTAGATTTACCTAGCTATTTAGCTGCGGCAGGCAACCCAAAAAGTTCAACAGGGCGCTTGGATGTGTTTACGCGCTTAATAACCGATTACGGCGTCGAATTTGAGCAAGTTCCCGCTGGTTACACAGGCCCACTTTACGCTGAAATTGCGCCACTCACATTTAGTGTGTTGGTGAGACAAGGCTCGCGTTTATCGCAGTTGCGTATTCGTTCGGGTGTTAGTGTGATTGATGATCAACAGCACGTCGCATTGCAGAATGAAATGCGCCTAGTTGATTGTGATTTAACCGACCATGAAATCAAGAATGGTGTTCCAGTGAGTGTGGATTTAGCGGGTGATTCGCAAACCGGCTTGATTGGCTTTCGCGCCAAACGTCACTGTAACGTGGTGGATGTTGATAAGCGAGCCGCTCAGCACTTTGCACAATTTTGGGAGCCGTTGTATGCAAACAATGGCCAGCTTACATTAGACCCTGGCGAGTTTTATATATTGGTGTCTAAAGAGGCTGTGCATGTGCCCCCAGATTACGCGGCTGAGATGGTGGCCTATGACACCCTGGTCGGTGAGTTTCGAGTGCATTATGCAGGGTTTTTCGACCCAGGTTTTGGTGCCCCTGAAGCCAATGGCGGTGGCGCCCGAGCAGTGCTCGAAGTCCGTTCTTTTGATGTGCCTTTTTTATTAGAAGATGGTCAAAACGTTGGTCGCCTAGTGTATGAAACAATGCTCGAAACGCCGGATAAACTTTATGGGCAAGGCGTACAATCAAACTACCAAGCGCAAGGCTTGAAATTAAGCAAGCATTTTAGAATGGGTTAAAATCACCCATTTGGGTGAGAGACAAAGTTAAAAATTGCAATATACTCTTTACAAGCCTACGGAATTGGCTGGCACTAAACTTAATTTAGTGTGATTTTTTAACTAAACGGAGATTTAAAATGACTAAAACTATTAAAACAATTGCTGTAATCAACACGATTCTTTTGGGCAGCCTGTTGGCAACACAAGCAAACGCAGCGTCAGCTTGCAAAGGCCTAGAAAACTCAGCTTGCACAAGTACAGCACAATGTGGTTGGGTTGAAGGCTATCAACGTAAAGATGGGCGTGAGGTAAAGTCATTTTGCCGAACCAAGGCAAAGCGTTCTGTAGCTAAAGTGACTAGTAATGCTTCAGATGCTCTATTAGATAAAGTCGCAAAATCGAACTAGTTATTCAGGTTGATAAGTTCGAAAGAGCTGCCTTCGTTATCGAGGGTGGCTCTTTTTGTGTGTGTGGTAGTTACACGCTTTTATTTACGGGCTTTTATTTACGGGCTATGAATATGCCGCGTTTGGGGGCGGGGTGCCCTTCAATTGTTTT
>CAZOBR010000034.1:0-19163 GCA_964578035.1 uncultured Gammaproteobacteria bacterium | reverse complement strand
TTTAGCTAGTTTACTAAACGCTTAATTACAACAAATTAGAAGTCGTAGCTAACGCGAACACCGATGGTACGTGGCCTGATTGGAATCACACGGAAAGTATCATCCGGTGCACCGGCATCAAGCTGGCCTACTTCATTGAACACATTGTCAATGTACAGGCTGGCTTTCCATTTATCTTTGCTTACGCCGATTGACGCATTGGCATCAGTGTAACCTTCAACCGGGTTTTGCTCAGCAACCACCAAGGTGTTGATTCGATCATCGGTGTAGCGAACAACGCCTTGAATGAAGCCTTCGTAATTTCCATTAAAGGTTTGCTCATAGCGCAAACCTAGTGTTCCACCTAATTCAGGTGCATAAGGTAGCTCCGTACCAACCGGCGAAATGTTCACTACCGTTGGTGGGAGTTCAACTAATTCACTGTCGATATAAGCTAGTGAGCCAAATATTGTTAGGTTTTCAGTTGGTAACCAGTTAAATTCGAACTCCAAACCCGTAATTTCAGCGTCGCCGACATTATCTAGGAACGTAAGGTTAGAAATACTGAAATCCAACACAGGTTGCTGTAGATCGGTGAACTCAACATAGTAGGCTGCGCCATTCAACCGTAGTGTGTTATTTAACAATTCAGTTTTAAAACCAAGTTCGTAGCTGTCTACCTCATCCGTATCATAGAAAAATGGAATCGCTAAGCCGCTTGTTGCACTGACTGTACCACCGTTTCGATTGAAACCACCCGATCTAAAACCCTCAGAAAACGTGGCATAGAGCAATACATCTTCTGAGACATCCCAACTTAGGTTCACTTTAAAAATGGTGTCTGAGATTGTTGCTGGGCTTTGACCTGCTAAGACTTCAGTGACGTTAGCACCAGCAGCGGCTTCTGGCCCAGGAATACGCTGAGCAAAGTTAGACGAACCCGTTAAGGCAATATCGATTTCATAATCGCGTGCGCCAAACGTTAGTGTGACATCGTCGGTAATATCGTAAGAAATCTCACCGAAGACCGAGAATTCCTCACGATCTGTTCTAAAGTCATTAAAGAAAGTTACACCAGGGTCTCGTGCATTTTGGTTCGAAGCAAATGCGCTTGGTATTGGGAAGTTAGGTTGGAAACCCTGCAGAATTGCAGCTGGATACGTGAAATCACCCTGTTCAACAACTTGCTGGTTATCCACATACACGCCAGCAATAAAGCGAAATTTACTCTCGTTATCGTAAGAAATACGGAACTCGTTAACCGAACGCTTTGTATCAAATAATGAACTCACGAACAGCGTTGGATCACCACAACTCGCGTAACCAGGGTAGGAGCAGATGTAGTATGGAATAAACGGGCCAACATTAGCGTAACCGGTGTAATCTTGTTGTGCGTCCACCGTGCGCTCGGTAAATGATGTGTTATACACCAAATCTAAGTTACCAATACGGCCATTGACGGTGAGCGAGAAAATTTCAACATCATCGTCGGCGAAATCTTCGCTGAAAGTCTGTGCGTTTAAATCATTGCCGCTACTGACTTCAGGTTCGAATTCGAAAATACCCTCTGAGTCGAGAGTTTGATCGACGTACTGCGCGGTGACACTCCAATTGTCGTTAATGTTGTATAACAAACTCGCACGATAACCCGTGTATTCAGCGTCGTTGTAGTTGTCTTCCGCGACTGCAGCATTATTAGCCACTGCAGAGAAAGCTAGAGCGGTGCCGCCTAAGGCTGGGTTGTTGGGTGAGATGGTTCTCGTCGCCGGGATATTGTCGATAAACCCACCTTCATTCGCGTTGTAAGCTGCGAGGCGAAAGCCTAACTTGTCCTCAATCAGTGGAATGTTGACATAGCCTTCAAACGATTCGTTGGTGTCACCATTTGACGTATCAGAAAAATCAATGGTAACACCTGCTTCAAATTCTTCCAATTGCGGTTTATTGGGAATTAAACGCAACGTACCACCTTGCGAACTCGCACCGAACAGCGTTCCTTGTGGGCCTTTCAATACCTCAATACGATTTAAATCAGTCGCATATAAGTCGATGTTACGTCCTGCATAAGAGGTTGGAGTCTCGTCTAGATAGGTAGCTACTGAGGGTTCAGAGCCTAGGGCCGAGATACGTAAACCACTGCCTCGGCCAGGTGATACGCCACGAATAAAAACCTCTTTTTTACCAGGCCCTTGCCCCGTTGAATTAACCCCAGGGATATTAGCGACGTAGTCATCGAAGCTATCAATTCTCAACTCGTCCAACGTCTTTTCACTGATCGCTTGTAGGGCAATAGCAACGTCTTGCTGACTTTCAGAACGGCGTGTCGCTGTTACGATCACTTCTTCTAAAGCAGCCCCTGTTCAGGATTCTTGTGCAAGTGCCACGGGTGGTGTTGTAGCACCAAATGATACGGCAAGCGCCACCGCGCAGCTTAGCTTCGACGGCTTTAATACATTAGTCATAGATTTTTCTCTCTGTTAAAGTTATTGGTACTACGCTAGTTTTAATCTTCTTCGACACACCATTATCATAGTTTTACACCAAGTTTAAGGCAATGCTATATGTTTATATGGTAATACGAAGTCTTATATAGTACAGAATATGTGTTACAGAAATATTGTCATAATGTCGCATATCAGTCTAATTGAGACATGTTTTAGGCTCACAGCGACATTAGGCTCATTGATTAAGCCTTTGAGCTAGACTGTTGTTATCTAATAATCTAAGAGCTAAGCAGTGTAATCGCCAGGAATGCGCACCCAGCCTTCCATCAATATTCGAGCATTTCGGCTCATAATGGCTTTTTGCGCTGTCCATTGCCCGTTTATTTCGCTTGCTTGCCCGCCCACTTTCAGAGTGCCCGAAGGGTGGCCAAAGACGACGGAGCTTCGTTCGCCGCCGCCTGCGGCGAGGTTAACCAAGGTGCCGGGAATGGCCGATGCAATGCTAATCGCGACTGCCGCTGTCCCCATCATGGCATGGTGTAGTTGCCCCATTGACATAGCGCGAACCACCAAGTCGACATCCGACGCTTTCACCTCTTTACCACTGGATGCTGTATAACTCTGTGGTTTGCCAACAAAGGCGACTTTGGGTGTGTGTTGGCGATTGGCTGCTTCTTCAATGGTCTCTATTAACCCCATCGCTATCGCGCCGTGCGCGCGAATGGTTTCGAGCATTGTTAGAGCCTTATCGTCGCCATTAATTGCGCCTTGCAATTCTGTACCGGTGTAACCAATGTCTGCAGCGTTTAAAAAGATTGTTGGGATACCCGCATTAATCATTGTGGCTTTTAAGGTGCCGACACCCGGCACGTCTAAGTCATCCACTAAACTCCCAGTTGGGAACATCGCGCTGTCAGCGGCCGCCGGATCAATAAACTCAACCTGTACTTCAGCAGCCGGAAAGGTTACCCCGTCTAATTCAAAATCGCCCGTTTCTTGAACTTCGCCATTGGTGATAGGCACATTTGAGATAATGGTTTTTTTGATATTCGCTTGCCAAATTCGCACCGTGGCAATGCCATTTTCAGGTATCCGACTAGCATCTACTAAGTCGTTATTGATAGCAAAAGAACCTACCGCCGCACTTAAGTTGCCACAATTGCCGCTCCAGTCCACAAACGGTTTGTCGATTGAAACTTGGCCAAATAAATAGTCCACATCGTGATCAGCTTGTTCACTTTTAGATACGATAACCGTCTTGCTGGTGCTAGACGTTGCGCCGCCCATACCATCGGTTTGTTTGCCATAGGGGTCTGGGCTGCCAATAACTCTAAGCAATAATTGATCACGCGCGTCGCCCGGCGTTTGCGCGGCTTCAGGTAGATCGCTTAGATTAAAAAAAACACCTTTACTGGTGCCGCCACGCATATAAGTGGCAGGGATTTTTATTTGAGGAACGTGCGTCATTTTTATTTCTCTAAGCAGCTGAGGATTCTAAAAAGTCTTGGGCGAAACGTTGTAGCACGCCGCCTGCTTCATAGACTCGAACTTCGTCTGCGGTATCGAGTCGGCAGGTCATCGGTACTTCGATTGTTTCACCGTTTTTGCGGTTTATAATTAATGTCATCTCACCGCCTGGCGTTATATCACCGTCTACATCGTAGGTCTCGGTACCATCAAGCCCCAGTGTTTTGCGTGTTGTGCCTGCTTGAAATTGTAACGGTAATACACCCATGCCAAGCAAGTTGGTGCGGTGTATGCGCTCAAAACCTTCGGCGGCGATCACTTCAACACCGGCTAGGCGGACGCCTTTGGCCGCCCAGTCACGCGAGGAGCCTTGGCCATAATCGGCACCGGCCACAATGATTAAGGGTTGCTTGCGGTCCATATACGTTTCAATGGCTTCCCACATGCGCATGACTTCGCCTTCTGGTTCAACCCTTGCCAGCGAACCTTGTACGATTTCGCCGTTCTCTTGCACCATTTCGTTTAAGAGCTTTGGGTTTGCAAAGGTCGCGCGTTGCGCGGTTAGGTGGTCGCCACGGTGAGTGGCGTAGGAGTTAAAATCAACTTCGGGCACGCCCATTTTTTCTAGGTACGCTCCTGCTGCGCTTTCGCGCATAATCGCATTTGAAGGGGATAAATGATCCGTTGTAATGTTGTCACCCAATACCGCTAATGGGCGCATACCTTTTAAGGTGCGTTCGCCTGCTAATGCGCCTTCCCAATAGGGTGGGCGGCGAATATAGGTGCTCATTTCGCGGTACTCATACAAAGGGCTGATTTTTTCGCCGTCGTCGACTTGTACCGCAAACATCGGTTCGTAAATTTTACGGAACTGCTCTGGTTTAACGCTTTGTTCAACGATTGCGTCGATCTCTTCATCGCTTGGCCAAATATCTTTGAGTGTGACTGGCTTGCCATCTTGATCATGGCCTAATATGCCTTTTTCAATATCAAAACGAATCGTGCCCGCAATCGCGTAAGCGACTACTAAGGGTGGTGATGCTAAAAAGGCTTGTTTGGCGTATGGGTGAATTCGACCATCAAAATTTCGATTACCCGATAACACGGCGGTTGCGTATAAATCTCGATCGATTACTTCTTGCTGAATGACTGGGTCTAGCGCGCCGCTCATGCCGTTACAGGTGGTGCAGGCAAAGCCGACAATGCCAAAACCGAGTGATTCTAGTTCAGGCAGTAAATTGGCTTCTTCCAAATACAATTGCACCGCTTTTGAGCCAGGAGCCAGTGAGGTCTTTACCCATGGCTTGCGTGTTAATCCAAGCTTATTGGCATTGCGCGCAATTAAGCCCGCCGCAATTACATTGCGAGGGTTACTGGTATTGGTACAACTGGTGATTGCGGCAATAATCACGGCGCCATCGGGCATTTGGCCTTCGACGTTTTCAACATCGCCAGTAATGCCTGCTTCTGCTAACTCAGAGGTTGATACACGGCGATGTGGATTCGATGGGCCAGCAATGTTGCGGCCAACGCTGGATAAATCAAAGCTTAAAACGCGTTCGTACTCTGCGGTTACTAGGCTGTCTGCCCAGAGGCCTGTTTCTTTAGCGTAGGTTTCTACTAACTTTACTTGTTCGTCTTCGCGGCCAGTTAGTTTGAGATAATCAATGGTATTTTGATCGATGTAGAACATGGCTGCGGTAGCACCAAACTCAGGCGTCATGTTTGAAATGGTTGCGCGATCCCCCAACGTGAGATCGGCTGCACCTTCGCCATAAAACTCAAGATAAGCAGAGACTACTTTTTCTTTACGCAAAAATTCAGTAATCGCTAAAACAATATCGGTTGCGGTAATGTCTGGCTGGCGTTTGCCAGTTAATTCCACACCAATAATATCAGGCAGGCGCATATAAGAAGGCCGACCAAGCATCACGGTTTCGGCTTCTAAGCCACCAACGCCTAATGCAATAACGCCTAGCGCATCCACGTGTGGTGTGTGACTGTCGGTGCCTACCAATGTATCAGGGAATGCCACGCCTTCGCGGGCGTGGATAACTGGCGACATACGCTCTAAATTAATTTGATGCATGATGCCGTTACCCGGCTGAATCACATCCACATTTTTAAAGGCTTTTTTGCACCAATCAATGAAATGAAAACGGTCGTCGTTACGGCGGTTTTCAATCGCGCGGTTTTTCTCAAACGCGTCTTTTTCAAAACCTGCATGTTCAACTGCGAGTGAGTGATCCACAATTAACTGGGTTGGCACGACTGGGTTAACTTGCGACGGATCACCGCCTTTTTCGGCAATCGCATCACGTAGACCAGAAAGGTCAACCAATGCTGTTTGGCCTAAAATGTCATGACAAACAACGCGTGCTGGATACCAAGGAAAGTCTAAATCACGCTTACGCTCAATAATTTGTTTTAGCGATGCCGTCAGTGATTCAGGGTCGCAACGGCGAACCAAGTTTTCTGCCAATACGCGCGATGTATACGGCAGTTTGGCATACGCGCCAGGCTGAATATCGTCAACTGCTTTACGTGTGTCAAAATAATCAAGCTTAGTGCCCGTTAGAGGCTTGCGATAAGTGGTGTTCATATGGAATTTTGAGTAGATTGTTTACAATATTTAAACATAAAAGGCCAAATATGCCGAATGCACGCAATTATACCGTAAATTTTTGACTTATTGTTGACAATCTGTGCTCATATTTCAATATTATGAGCTAATGGTATGATCCAGCCGTATTGACTAGAGAGCAGATTAAAAAGTAGATAAGAGAGTTGAGTAGAGAGTTGAGCAAAGAAAGCAAAAATTTGGTGATTTTTTGTGGCAGTCATTCATCCGCGTTGATCAAGATGATTGACGCGATTGTTGCTGAACTAAGCAAAAAGGATTACCCAATAAGAATTGCTGCAATTATAGGCAATGTCGATCATGTGAATAACAAAGCCGATGACGAGCTAACCATTGTAGAGTTTGCGCAAACGCATCAAGTCCCGTTTGTTCGCTTAGTCAAAGGCGTTGCCAATAATCCGATTTTTCTAGACGAATTATTTAGGCGGTTTAGCCCCGATTGGGCAATGTCTATTTACTGCATGGAAGTTTTTAGTGAAGATTTTATTCATCGTTTTGAGCAAGTCATTAATTACCATAATGGTGCCTTGCCTAAATACAGAGGTGTTCGCGCAACTAATTGGGCTATCGCGAATGGCGAAAGTGAGGCAGGTTGGCGATTTCACCGCATTACTAAAGAGGTTGATTGCGGTAATATTTTACTCGGTGGCACCGTTGAAATTACACCTGACGAGTCACCAGCAAGCTTAGAAACAAAACTATTCGAACAAGCTAGCTTACAAATTTCGAACCTGTTGACGGCGTTATTGCAAAACGAACCAGGTGAGGCGCAAGTGGGAGAGTCTTCCTATTATTCGTTTCATGATGCACAACGGGCAAGACTTTTATCCGCACCAAATAGATTAACAGCTCGGCAATTAATAAACCATATACGCGCCTTTGCCCCAGTTATTGTTCCGTTTTCTGACGGTAATTTAAGTATTAATCAGGCGCATTTAGTCAATGAGGAGTCACAGCACGTCAATAAAAAAGGCCACCACCGAGTAATATCAAGTGATGGCCTTGTTGTAGAGCTAGTTTAATAAGCGTTTATTGTGGAAGTCCTGCGCCATTACCATTGGGTCCTGCGCCGTTGCCGTTGGGTCCAGCACCGTTGCCATTGGATCCGGCTCCGTTGCCATTTCCAGCAGGTAGTTGTGGGCAAAAAGTACAGCCTGGATCGACTAATGGTGCGCCACCTTCGGCCATACTAAATTCGAAGTTGTCTAGATCAAACATGAATCCACTAAAATTTGCGATCACATTTAGGTTTGCGCCATCGACTTGATAGGTAAAGTCGCCCGTAATAGACGATCTTAGTACTAATCCAACCATTGGATCAGGACAAACAAGTTGTCTCGGTATCATGCCAGAGCCACCTGATGCAGACACTTCAATAAAGGCAACGATTGAGTTTTCAGTGGTTAATTGACCTTTGTCGAAAACCTTACAGTCTTGGCTTGCTTCAAGTAGAAATTGAAAATCAAATGCATCTTCACCCGTCTGCATGGCATACGCCTGAAAGCCGACTAAACTACTGCTCGGGCGTGAGCTCCCCGCATGAACGGGTGTCACAAAAAGATCTAATATACTATCGCGATCTAACGTCGGTGTGGTCGTTGTAATGGTGCCGTTGGCGCTAAATGTCATCATCATTGACGTTTGTGCATGTGCAGGTAATAGCACAGTATCAATTACGGGCTTAGTCCATACTCCATTTGTGAGCGCTGCGCCGGAGAGTAAACCGCCCCCAGCCGCAATTTTAAGTGCCTTACGGCGGTTTGTGTCTGGCGTCTTATTTTCCAGAGGTGTCTCTAAAATAGTCTCTGGAAGAGAATCCTTTTTAATATTCATTAATATACCCCTACAGTAATGTTGATAATGCTTTTTTTATATGTGAGGTCAGTGAAGCATAGCTTGCAGCTTTAGTCAATGGGTCTTATGGCCATTTTTGTTGGCTAAGCTAATGAATATTCATAATAAAAAGTGGCTGTATCTATTTATTTAATCGTTGTTTTTTAGCCTAAGTAGTGGACTTACGGTTTTTTAACATCTGGCACTACTTCCATCAGTGCTACAAGGGTTATAAAGTCGTAGTTTCCTTACATTACAACAAGTCATTTTAGAGTAAAAATTATGTTAGATCATGCACGTGTCGTCATTGTTGGCGGTGGCTCTTTAGGTGTTAGCCTGCTTTATCATTTGACGAAAGAAGGCTGGAACGATGTCTTGTTGGTTGAGAAGGGTGAATTAACCAGTGGTTCAACCTGGCATGCCGCTGGCCTGTTGTGTAATTTGAACGGCAATCATACTGTCGCTAAGATACATCAGGCGTCGATTGATCTTTATACCAAAGAATTACCTGAACTGACGGGTGACCCAACGCCATTTCACTTGCCGGGCAGTTTACGCATTGGCTATTCAAAACTAGAAGATGAATGGTTACGCAACTTACAAAGCCAAGCCGCGAATATTCCATTTGAATGTAACATCATCAGTCGTGATGAAGCCGAGCGCTTGCACCCATTAATGAATTTTGAAGGCGCCACGACCATCGTTAGCACACCGAATGATGGCCATGTAGACCCAACGTCGGTGGTAATGCCGCTATCGCAAGCGGCGCGCAAAAATGGCGCGACCATCAGCCGATTTAATCGTGTTGTAGAAATTAACGCGCTTCCAAGTGGCCAATGGGAAGTGGTTACCGAAAAAGGTACGGTGATCGCAGAGCATGTGGTTAATGCGGCTGGCTGTTTTGCGCCTGAAGTGTCCGCCATGGTTGGCAAGACGCTGCCAATTATTAACCTTGAACATCAATATTTAGTCACTGATGCGCATTCAGCCATTGCAGCAATGGATAAAGAATTGCCAGTTTGGCGCGATTCGTACAGCGCATCGTATATACGCCAAGAAGGTAATGGCTTTTTGGTTGGACCTTACGAAACCTTTGGTTCTAAACCATGGGCATTGGAGGGCATGGATTGGAATTTTGACCGCCAATTATTTGATGGTGATCTTGAGCGCCTAATGCCATTTTTAGACCGTTGTATCGAGCTTTGCCCATCTTTTGGCGAAGTGGGTGTGTCGACGGTTGTGAATGGGCCAATTACGCATACGCCGGATGATAATGTGCTTGCGGGCCCACAAGCTGGCTTAAAGAATTTTTGGAACTTGTGCGGTTCAAGTATTGGTATTGCTCAAGGTTCATTAGGTAAGTTTATGGCGCAGTGGATGGTCTATGGTGAAACTGAAATCAACATGGCCTCGCTTGATAGCCGCCGTTTTGGTGATTGGGCAGATAAAGACTTTTGCATCACCAAAGCCATTGAAGGCTATGAAGTTATGTACACCGCAATGGGTGCCACTGAGCATCGCCCAGTCGGCCGTGCTAAACGTACTAGCCCGCTTTACGGAATCTTGCAAGAGAAAGGCGCTAAGTACGGCGTGATACAAGGTTATGAAAAACCGCAATGGTTTGCGACTGATGCCGTGCGTTCAGAGACACCACACTGGAGCCGTAACGAGACTCATGAAGTTGTTGCCGAAGAATGTGCTGCCGTACAAAATGCAGCGGGCATAACCGATTTATCTGGCACGGCCAACTTTGAAATTACTGGGCCTGACACAGAAGCCTTTTTAAATCACTTGAGTTGTAACAAGTTACCGACCAAAGATGGCCGCTTAGGTTTGAGCATGTTCCATGGTCCGAATGGCGGCATTATGACCGAGCAATCGTTGACTCGAATTAGTGAAAACCATTATTTCCTAGTCGGCCCAATGGCCGGTGAAGAGCGTGACTTGCATTGGATGCAAAATAACTCCGATGGTTTTGATGTTCAGATCAAAAACCTGACTAACGAAATTGGCAGTGTTTTATTGACTGGCCCCAAGTCACGCGAGATTTTGCAATTACTCAGTACCTCAGATTTATCGCACAAAGCATTCCCATGGTTAACCACGCAAGTGATTATGGTTGACTCAGCCGAAGTGCGCGCAATTCGAGTGAGTTACGCGGGTGAGTTAGGCTATGAGTTGTATATGCCGACTTACCAGTTGCCGAGTATTTATGAATCGCTATTCCGCGTGGGCGCAGAACTTGGCTTGCGTGATTTTGGTACTTTTGCATTTAACAGTTTGCGCATGGAAAAAGCCTATCGTGCTTGGAACCACGAATACACCGAAGAAATCTCAGCGGTTGAAGCGGGTATGGAGCGCTTCATTGATACGTCTCGTGACTTTATTGGCGTAGACGTAGTTAAAGATCGCTTAGAAAATGGCGGCAGCATGCGCCTGGCGTATCTGGCTTTTGATGATGATGTGCCATGCGAAGTATTCGCAAACGAAGGTGTGTATCACAATGGCGAGTTTGTTGGCATGATCACTGGCGGCGCTTATGGTCACCGCGTGGGTTATACCTTAGCGTTTGCTTACATAAATAAACCTGAATTAGTAGAACAAGGCACACAGTTAGAAGTGCATACGACGCTTGGCATGCGTAAAGCGCACATTGAAATGGATGGCGTGTATGACCCTAGCAATGCATTGCTTCGTAGCTAGTATAGATTACCCACAATCTGGGCCGAGCGAATGCTCGGCTTTTTTTGTTTGCAACATTTTAATTGTTGGATATTTTTACCGATCAGGGTAAAGTGTCGTCCTTGCAATTTACAAGCTTATTCGCATGAACCCAACACTTTGGTCGCCTACCGAGGCGCGTGTAAAAAACAGCCAGCTTTTTGCTTTTCAACAATATCTTGAATCGCAATTCGGTCAGTCATTTGAAAGCTATGATGCATTACATCAATGGTCGATCACAGAGCGCGCGAACTTTTGGCAGGCAGTGTGGGATTTTGGTGATGTTGTGCACTCTAAGCCTTACAGCGACGTACTTATAAATGCAGATGCGTTTCCTGGCTCGCAATGGTTTGTGGGTGCACGATTTAATTTTGCTGAAAACCTATTACGACATTGCCAAGGAGGGTTGGCCGAGAAAACCGCGCTGTCGTGCATGCTCGATAATGGTCAAACCGTAAGCTATACGTATCAAGACGTCTATAAACACGTTGCCGAACTCGCCAGTGCAATGCGCGCCATGGGGATTAAACAAGGTGATCGCATTGCTGGCTTTATGCCGAATATTGCTGAGACTGTGTTCGCTATGTTGGCGACCACCAGCATTGGTGCTATCTGGAGTTCATGCTCGCCAGACTTTGGTGTAAACGGTGCTTGTGATCGCTTTGGTCAAATTGAACCACGCATTTTATTTACGACTGAGGCTTATACCTATAACGGCAAAGTCATTGATTGCCTAGAAAAAGCTAAAGCGATTCAAGAACGTGTGCCCAGTTTAGAGCAAACGATTGTTGTGCCGCTTTTATCAACAACGCCGACTCTTTCAAGTTTGAGTAATGCGCTTTTATATGCGGACTTTGCAGATGCCTCTGCAAGTTCAATCGACTTTGCTCAGCTCCCATTTGACCACCCTGTTTATATTAACTATTCAAGCGGTACTACTGGCGTACCCAAATGTATTGTGCACGGCGCAGGTGGCACATTGTTGCAACACATAAAAGAGCATAAATTGCACACAGACTTGCAATACGACGATGTGTTTTTCTACTACTCAACTTGCGGTTGGATGATGTGGAACTGGTTAATCACTGGTCTGGCCAGTGGTTGCACAGTTGTATTGTTTGATGGGTCTGCCTTTGCGCGCGATGGAAAGATATTGCTTGATCTAATCGAGCAAGAAAAAATCACTATCTTCGGTACCAGCGCAAAATATTTATCATCACTCGAAAAACAAGGTTTAGTGCCGAATCAAAGCCATGATGTCAGCAGCGTCAAAAGCGTACTCTCAACTGGCTCGCCATTAAATGCCCAGAGTTTTGATTATGTCTATCAAGCCTTTCATCAAGACATTTGTTTGTCGTCTATCTCCGGAGGTACCGATATTATTTCTTGTTTTGTGCTGGGTAATACGTGTTTGCCCGTTGTACGAGGAGAGATTCAATGCCTGGGTTTAGGAATGGCCGTTGAGGTTTGGAATGATAATCAAGAAAACGTAGCGGGTGAAAAAGGCGAGCTGGTTTGTGTTAAATCATTTCCGTGTACACCCATTGGTTTTTGGAATGACGCCACCCAGGAAAAATTTAAAGCTGCGTATTTTGATGACTATCCCAACGTGTGGGCGCATGGCGATTACGCTGAAATCACAGCGCAAAACGGTGTGATTATTCATGGCCGAAGCGATGCCATTCTCAACCCGGGCGGTGTGCGAATTGGCACCGCCGAAATTTATCGACAAGTAGAAAAAATAGAGGCTGTCACCGACAGCGTTGTCATAGGCCAAGAAGTAGAGGGCGATGTACGAGTCGTATTATTTGTTGTGCTTAAAGACAAGCAAGAATTAAGCGAAGCCTTAATCAATGACATTAAAACCGCGATACGCGCGAACACAACACCGCGTCATGTTCCCGCTATTATCCTGCAAGTGAATGATGTGCCACGCACAATCTCAGGCAAAATTGTTGAAGTGGCAGTTAAGAATACGGTGCATGGAAGACCTGTTAAAAATACCGATGCGCTGGCTAATCCTGAAGCGCTTGAACAATATAGAAACCGAGAAGAATTAAGACTCGTCTAAGTCTAGGGAGCCTTAATCATTTTACTGTCCATCCGTGACTTAATTCTGAATATACAGCAACGGTGTTTTTGGTAGGGGTGTAAACAGAGGGACTGTCACGCCTGTCACCTCCAGCGCACGACCAGTCCATGAGTTGCATGTGTTAAATAGATGATAGCTTCCGTGTGCCTCAAAAAAAGCGTCGGTTGTTGTGTACGACATACCGTTAATTTGCACAAAGTTATCTGATGAATCTTTTCGAAAGGAATCGAGAATAAATTGAGTAAGCAATTTATATTGTTCATTTGATATGGCAATTTCAATAACGTCTGCATAAGCGTTTGGTTCTAAATACGTGACATGCATTGCAGTTTTCGAAGGCATAAAAAGTGCTCGAAATGCAGCAGATAATGTTAGATCACTGATGTTTTCTGCTTCCAGATAGAAGCCGCGATCACCCCAGCCAAATGCTAGGTGCGTTTGGGGCGAAACATCACCTGAAAATTTTGCTTCGGATAAAACATGATCCCAGTTTACGGTCTCTGTGATTCTTGGAACCGCGATATCCGTATGAATATTGTTCGATATCAAATAAATTGTAATTTCATTTGAGCTTTTTGTGGCCGAGTTATTTAACGGGAATAAGCCGATTAAAATAATAAGCGTATACAGAAGAAAAAACGCAAACAGCGCTAGACGAGTTTTTTTGATTAACCCTCTAAGCACAGTTCCATAATTGTTTTGTTAATTCTTTAGCTGAAATCTCTTGGCAGCCTATTCTGTTTTCACCAGACCATAGAGGTGAAAAATCCCCGCTGTTATTGGCTTCGGCTTTTGATCTTAGTGGCACAAGTGCAATTGAAGCGTAAGGAAACCGCGGCGCATATTCGCTCATAAAACCCAAATCAATCATCACTTTATTGCAAATACCCCTAGCCGGGCGACCTGAGAAAACATTGGTGATCTCAGTTTTTAGCGATTGGTTTTTTAGAGCTTGGCGATGCACCTTGCTGGTTTTCGCTTCATCACATAAAAGGTATGAGGTGCCCACCTGAACGCCTGCCGCACCAAGGTCAATTACTTTTTCTACGTCATTACTATTTGCAATTCCACCTGCAGCTACAATCGGTAAATTGATGCGTTCTGTTAGTTTGCTCACTAATTCTGACGTAGGTAATTGCGAAGATAAATCTGATGTTAAGAATAAACCTCTGTGACCCCCCGCTTCACTGCCCTGTGCTATGACGATATCCACGCCGTTGTCTTGAAGCCAGATTGCTTCTTTAACTGTGGTAGCCGATGACAGAATAATGGTGCCCCAAGATTTTACTTGTGCAACAAGGTCGGGGCTTGGCAAGCCAAAGTGAAAGCTGATGATTGGTGGCGAGTGTGGCTCAAGTACGTCTGCCATTTGTTGGCTAAATGGCAAACGTAAACCCTTAATTTCTGCAGATGGATTAATGCCTAAAGCATCGTAGTACGGTTGTAATTTATTCTGCCAAGTTCGCAATGCTTGGCTATCTAAAGCTGGCATTTCATGGCAGAAAAAGTTCAGATTGTAGGGCTTGCTCGAGCGCTTCTTAAACTGCGTAATTTGCTCTATTACTTGATGCTCATTCAGCATCCCGCAAGGAATAGACCCCAAACCGCCCGACTCAGACACCGTAACCGCCAGTTCCCAATCTTGTGCGCCAGCCATTGGCGCTTGAATGACGGGTTTATCTATCCCTAGAAGTTTAGTTAGTTGCATTTTGTGAACGGTGTAGTGATGACATAAAAATACAAGACGATTAATACTCTGATGTATTAGTCTAACAGCTAACAATAGCTTCTAATTCTTTGTTTTAATTTTCCTTAACTCGGTAGAGATTTGCAGTTAGCAAAAAGCCTTTAGCCGTTAACTTATAAATTGCTAATGTTTAAGTTTAAGCGAGTGCCGTTTCGGCAGTCACATAGTCATAACCCAACACATCACTGACTGCTTGATAAGTCACTTTGCCTTGGTGAACATTTAAGCCATTCAGCAAATGCGGGTTATCGAGTAAGGCCTGTTTGGAGCCTTTATTGGCTAACGCAATCGCATGTTGCAAAGTGGCATTGTTTAATGCAATGGTTGATGTGCGCGCTACGCCGCCCGGCATATTCGCAACACAGTAATGTACGATGCCGTCTACGTTATAAACCGGGTCTTGGTGGGTTGTGGCTTTTGAGGTTTCAAAGCAACCACCTTGGTCGATTGCCACATCTACGATAACTGAACCATCACGCATATTGGCAAGGTGTTCTTTAGTAATCAATTTGGGCGCTGCCGCCCCTGGTATCAGTACGCCACCAATAATGACATCGGCATCGGCGGAGAAACGAGACAGCGCATCAGCTGTTGAATATTCAGTTTTAAGTGCACCACCAAAAATATCATCAAGCTGGCGTAGTCGTTGCACAGAGCGATCAAGAATAGTCACATCCGCACCCATGCCAATCGCCATTTTGGCGGCATTCGTACCGACCACCCCACCGCCAACAATCATGACTTTACCGTTAGTTACACCGGGTACGCCGCCGAGCAAAACACCCGAACCACCATGCGGATTTTCTAAATGATGTGCCGCCGCTTGAATCGACATGCGACCAGCAACTTCACTCATGGGCGCAAGCAATGGTAAGCCACCGGCAGCATCCGTTACTGTTTCATATGCAATACAGGTCGCACCGGATTCAACCAAGGCTTTTGTCTGCGCTGGGTCTGGAGCTAAGTGTAAATAGGTATAAAGCGTTTGGCCTTCACGCAGCATTGCGCACTCATTGGCTTGTGGCTCTTTTACTTTGATAATCATTTCTACTTTAGCAAAAATTTCTTCAGCGTTATCAATGATGTTTGCACCGACTGCAACGTATTGGTCGTCAGTAAAGCCAATCGCTTTACCACCGTCTTGTTGCACTATCACTTGATGGCCGTTCATGATTAATTCATTCACCGCAGCAGGTGTTAAGCCAATTCGGTATTCGTGGTTTTTAATTTCTTTTGGTACACCAATTAACATGCTTATATCCTCATGAGATGCCTGAAAAAATCAAAGGCAGTTGGTTAAGGGTAAGGGTTTATTGTTTGTATAAGCGAAGTATAGTGTTGAGCGATGAATGCTGTAAGGCTGATTATCTTTATTAAATCTAATTTTCAGTAAAATATATTTTTATTAGTGCATATATCAGTTACTATTTCTGAAAAATAATTTAAATGCAGTGATTTGAAATGAACGACATGAACGACATTAAGGGCTTAGACAGCTACGATTTAAATATCCTGAACGCCTTACAGCAAGACGGACGAATGTCGTTTACCGACCTGGGGAAAAAAGTAGGTCTAACAACAACACCGTGCATAGACCGCGTTCGCAAACTAGAACGCGAGGGCTATATTCACGGTTATTCAGCGCGACTCAGCGCACGGAATTTAGGCAAAGGCTTAGTGGTGTTCGTGCAGATTACGCTGGATAGAACCAACAAAAGAACCTTTGAAGATTTTCGCCGATCAATACAAAAGATATCATCTGTGCAAGAATGTTATCTCGTAACAGGTGGCTTTGATTTTTTAGTCAAAGCGCGGATTAAAGACATGTCGGCTTATCGAGGTTTACTTGAGGATGAGTTATTGAATTTACCGGGGGTTAAGGGGTCGACAAGTATTGCGGTTATGGAGGTTATAAAGGAGAGTTTGGAGATTGATATTTAGGGTTTGTTGTCTTTTATATTTCTTGCCTGTTTTTATGATTTGTTTTTTTTGTTCTAGATTGCCCCTCGCCGGGGTGGGCGTTCATACCCCAAGGGCGGCTACTTCTTTTGCTCGTGCAAAGAAACGAACCAAAGAAACACGCCGCAGTTGTAGTAGCTCTTCGGGCTCCTGAGATTTAATACAATTTATACGGCGCTGCGGAACTCGGCCTATGGCCTTAACCACCCCACTCCGTCACCCAGAGCAAGGCGAAGGGTCTACAACTCGGCCATTACCTCCGCGGCCCATTCCAAGGTATCGGCAATATCGTTTTCGCTGTGAGTGCATGAAACAAAACCGGCTTCAAATGATGAAGGGGCCAGGTATACGCCTTTTTCTAACATGCCGTGAAAGAAGCGATTAAAGCGGTCAGCATCGCAGGCCATGGATTCTTCAAAGCTTTGCACGCGTTCGGCATCGGTAAAAAAGAAACCAAACATGCCGCCCACACCTTGAGTAGCTAAAGGAATATTGGCGTTTTGCGCTACGCTTCTTAAACCCAACGATAAGCTCTTTACTTTGATTGTTAGGTTTTCAAAAAAATTCGGTGCACTAATCAATTCTAAGGTTTTCAAACCCGCGGCCATGGCCACTGGGTTACCCGATAATGTACCCGCCTGGTAGACAGGGCCGTCGGGCGAGATATGATTCATGATTTCGGCTTTGCCGCCAAATGCACCAACCGGCATACCGCCGCCAATCACTTTGCCAAAACAAGTTAAGTCGGGGGTAACACCGTACAATCCTTGCGCGCCTTGTAAGCCCACTCGAAAACCAGTCATTACTTCATCAAAAATCAGCACAATACCGTACTTGTCACACAGCACACGCAGACCTTGTAGATAGCCTTCCACAGGCGCTATCAAATTCATATTGCCTGCAACGGGCTCAATAATAATTGCAGCAACTTCTTCACCCACTTGGGCAAACAGTTCTTCAACCGCAATCAGGTCATTGAATGGCAACGTTAAGGTGTGTTCGGCTAATGATTCTGGCACGCCAGGAGACGTTGGCACACCAAAGGTCAATGCACCAGAGCCTGCTTTTACTAATAAGCTGTCTGAATGACCGTGATAACAACCTTCAAACTTTAAAATTTTATCTCGGCCTGTGTAACCGCGCGCTAAGCGTAAGGCACTCATAGTAGCCTCTGTACCGGAACTCACCATACGCACTTTATCAATGCTGGGAATCAGTTCACATATCTTCTTAGCAAGCGTGGTTTCAAGCTCTGTCGGTGCGCCAAAACTTAAACCGTTTTCAGCAGCATCTTGCACTGCCTTAACCACTTCTGGATGAGCATGCCCTAAAATCATTGGCCCCCAAGAGCCAACATAATCAATATATTGCTTACCGGTTGAATCCCAAAGATAAGCACCTTTGGCTTTTTGAATAAAAATAGGCTCACCACCCACACTTTTAAACGCGCGAACCGGTGAATTAACGCCACCCGGAATATATTGCTGGGCGTGCTGAAATAAAGAATCAGTCATATCTTCTATAATAGTATTGCGGAACCGAAGACTGCCATTTTGTAGCCCAGCCCGCAATGGTAAAAAGACCAATTAGATATGGTAAAAAAAATGGTGGTATGGGCAATTAGACAGTTAATATACCACTAATAACCGTTGTTATTAATGATGAAAGTGAATGCATCACTGACACCAAATATCCCTGAACTATCAACGAATTTGGGAACGCTTTTCATAAGGCGCGAAACACTTCGATGAATATCTAACGTAACATTTGTTGCATATACGAATGTTTTTGCAACGCCATATAACCTATGCTCGTTGTTCAAAACTAATTTTAAGGGTTGAGCCAGTCGCCGCCGCGTATCTTTTAAGTGCTTTCATTGACGGATTGACAACACCGCCTTCCAGTTTTGCTACATAGGATTGTGACGTTTCCATTTTTTCGGCCACTTCTTCTTGCGTCATATTGGCCTCTGAGCGTGCCTGAATAAGCGCATCAGCAATTTCAAACTCTTCTCTTAGAGCTTCATATTCAGCTTTGATCTTTGGATTTTTCGCCCAATTTTTTTTCAACTCGTTTAATGTTTTGGTCATTTGATTTTCTCTGCTCGTTTCAATGCTAAATTAATTTCTCTGCGCGAGGTCTTTTGGGTTTTCTTAGTAAATACCCGCACAACGATAACCCGCTTCGTATTTCTAACAACATAAAGTGCGCGTGAAATACCATCTTTGCCTTTCATGCGGATCTCCCACAATCCTTGCTTTAAGGGCTTCACATACGGCT
>CAZOBR010000033.1:0-19439 GCA_964578035.1 uncultured Gammaproteobacteria bacterium | reverse complement strand
TCAGCCGCATTAGCGGGCTTCAAGCTGGTGTTTCCTGGTTCAAAAATGGGTGACGGTGAGACGCTACAAGACCTCATTGAACAAGAGAATGTAAAGTATTCGGTTGGTGTGCCAACAGTTTGGCTTGCGTTAATCAATTTCCTAAAAGAAACAGGTAAAAAAGTACCATCACTTGAGCGTATTGGTGTGGGTGGTTCTGCATGCCCCTTAAGCATCATGAAAGACTTTGAAGAACTGCATGGTGTTGAAACCATTACTGGCTGGGGCATGACCGAAATGGCGCCGTTGGGTACCTTTAACGGTTTAAAAGGTGATCGTTCTTCTTATACGGATGAAGAATATGACGCGGTTCGGGTACGAGCAGGGCGCGCGGTATTTGGTGTGTCGATGAAGATTGTTGATGATGACAATAATGAACTTCCTTGGGATGGTGTTGCGTTTGGTGCTTTAAAAGTGAAAGGCCCATGGGTCGTTGATAAGTATTTCAAGCATGAAGAATCCGCGCTCGACGAAGACGGCTGGTTTGACACAGGCGACGTTGCCAATATTGATGCTGACGGCAATATGATGATTACTGACCGAACTAAAGACGTTATTAAGTCTGGCGGTGAGTGGATATCGTCTATTGATCTAGAGAACTGTGCAATGAGTCACCCAGGCGTTGCTGAGGCGGCTGTGATTGGCGTAGTTCATCCAAAGTGGGACGAA
The DNA here is from genome assembly GCA_964578035.1 of uncultured Gammaproteobacteria bacterium. Classification (GTDB taxonomy): domain Bacteria; phylum Pseudomonadota; class Gammaproteobacteria; order Arenicellales; family Arenicellaceae; genus Arenicella. Next base: position 18,731 of record CAZOBR010000033.1, on the reverse strand, counting down.
CGCCCCTTGCTTATTGTAATCAAAGCGCCTGACGCTGAGATCGAGGGTACTGAAATTATCGAGTTTATGAAAGGTAAGGTCGCAAATTGGTGGTTACCAGACGAAGTGGCTTTTGTTGATGAGTTGCCACATACAGCAACTGGCAAATTACATAAACTGAAGCTACGCGAGCAGTTCTCTGATTATCGTTTCAGTGCATAATCGTTTCAGTGCGTAGATGAACATGAATTTTAGTAGGGCAGTCGCTTGAGTGATTATCAATTCTCAAGCTTAAACCTTAATTCCGTACTATTAGAAAACCTCAGTTCGCTGGGGTTTTCTTCTATGACGGCGATTCAAGCGCAAAGTTTGCCAACAATATTGGCGGGTCATGATGTGGTTGCGCAAGGCCAAACCGGTTCCGGAAAAACGGCGGCATTTGGTTTGGGTTTGTTGAATAGCTTGGACACTAAGCTGTTTCAAGTGCAAGGCTTGGTGCTGTGTCCAACACGAGAGTTAGCTGAGCAGGTTTCCAGTGAAATTCGTCGGCTTGCTCGTACCACACCTAATGTCAAAGTTGTTACCTTGTACGGCGGCACTGGTTTCAAAAGCCAGGCTGTTTCTTTAGGCAGCGGTGCGCATATTGTGGTTGGTACACCTGGGCGTATTGAAGATCATCTAGGCAAAGGTACGCTTGATTTAAGCGCGATGACCACCTTGGTGTTGGATGAAGCAGATCGAATGCTGGATATGGGTTTTCAAAAGACTCTAGAATCAATTATTGAGGCTGTGCCCGCAAAGCGCCAAACCTTATTATTTAGTGCGACCTATCCAGATCAGATTAAATACATTGCCGATAAAATTACGCAAAACCCAGAGTTTGCTAAAGTTTCGCCAACCCAAGATACGGTTCGTGTTGATCAGGTTTTTCATCAAGTGGCAAACGAAACATCACGAGTTCAGGCGTTGAGTTTGGTTTTGCTGAATGAAAGCGCGAGTCAATCAGTGGTGTTTTGCAACACTCGTAAAGATACGCAAATGCTGATGGGGGCGTTAAAAAGTGCTGGTTTCAGTGCCGCCGCGCTGCATGGTGACATGGAGCAAAAAGAAAGGGATCAAACCTTGATACGCTTTAGTAACCAAAGCCTTTGTATATTGATTGCCACAGATGTTGCCGCACGAGGCTTGGATATTGAGCAACTGGAATTGGTGATTAACTTTCATTTGCCACGTGAAATTATGGTTTATACGCATCGCATTGGGCGTACTGGTCGAGCAGGTGCTAAAGGCAAGGCGATTTCTTTGTATCAAGAATCAGAAACTTTTCGCATTGAACAATTGTCGACTTATCTAGAATTCGACATTAGCAATACAGAATTACCACCCCAAGAATTATTAAATCAAGCACCGCCGAGGCCTAATATGTCCACATTGCGTGTCGAAGGCGGTAAGCGGCAAAAGCTTCGCCCTGGTGATTTAGTTGGCGCGATTACAAAACATGAATCTATTACTGGTAATCAGATTGGTAAGATTCAAGTGCTCGATAATTGGGCCTATGTCGCGATTGAGCGCTCACTGGCTAAGCTTGCTTTACAGCAATTAAGCCAAGGTAGAATTAAAGGTAAATCGTTTCGAGCGCGCTTGATTTAGTAGTAGGCTTAACCGCGTTTTAAAGAGCTGGTATCTGGTCGATTAAATGTTTCAATAACGACGGTGTTCTCTTCTATTTTACGAATCAACGTGTGCGCATAGTCTCTAAATTCTAGATAGAGGGTTTGACCGTATTGTTCCAGCCAGTGTTTAACACCCGGTTTTGAGAACCAGAAGATAACGGTCTGCTCTTGACCAGCCCAAAGGTCGGCCAGCAGCATAATCTAGATAGGCTAATTCAATTGGCCGCACAATCGAACCGCAGATTAAAAAGAAGCGCAGCCACTCTTCTGGCTCTAAGGATTCAGGGTGACCGGCACCACGCCACATCAACTCTGAAATAGCAGATCACTTGCGAGAAAACGAGTAGACTCACCGCGTCCCATCTAAAGTCGCTTGTATCGCCGCGCGGTTAATAGCCAAAGTATTACTTTTTGCTTGGCTGGCTAAATATAGGAGTGTAATAACAACGGCAATCGCCCCAACGATTTCGCCGATTGCTCCAAGTGCATAATAGTGATCGGTTGAAGATTGCGTATTGGCAACGTTTTTATGTGTTTTTATGCTACCAGCGAGGTGGCGTATTCTCAAGCTCCAAAGTAATGAATCCTCTCGCTATTGCGACATCATAATTTAACTTAAAAAATCCATAAAATTTCACTTAAACCCTTGAATCAATTGATTCTATCCCCATAATCCACGCATTCTTATAATGCTTGAAAAAAAGTTCAAACATAAATTATGACTGAGCAAGAAAAACCTGAAATTGATCAACAAGAAAACCAACAGTCTGAATCGCAAGATACGCCTGAAATTAACACTGCCGAGACGGATGTTGATGCAGTTGAGTCGCCAGATACAGATGATGAACTGGCCGCTGCGCAGGCAGAAATAGCCAAGCTTAAAGACGCTTTTCTGCGTGCTAAAGCAGAAGAGGACAATGTGCGCCGTCGTGCTGAAAAAGACGTTGCTAATGGACGGAAATTCGCGGTTGAAGGTTTTGCCAAAGAAATGCTTAATGTCTACGACAGTTTAAAATTGGCAGTCTCTGTAGAGTTTGCCGATGACGCTGATGATGCTATTAAAAGCGTGCATGAAGGCGTTGGTATTACGTTAAAGCAACTTAATTCTGCCTTTGCGAAGTTTTCTTTGGCGGAAATTAACCCAGTGGCTGGTGACAAGCTCGATCCAAACTTACATCAAGCAATGACGATGGTGGAGTCTGAAGAGATTGAGTCTGGCTGTATTATCAATGTTATTCAGGCGGGTTTTCAATTACACGACAGATTATTACGGCCTGCGATGGTTGTAGTTGCAAAATAGTTGCAAAGTAACAGTCATTTAACGGCTCAATTAATAGCTAAACCACTGCGAAATTATAAAAAATAATTAGCGCCGAATGTATTTCGGCTTGAATTAAACAATAAATGCCCCACAAAGGGCTAGAACACATTTTTTACTTGAGGTAACACACAATGGGCAAAATCATTGGAATCGATCTAGGAACTACTAACTCATGCGTTGCAGTAATGGATGGTGATAAACCACGCGTTATTGAAAACAGTGAGGGCGATCGCACAACTCCTTCATATGTTGCGTTTGTTGACGATGGCGAAGTATTAGTCGGCCAACCAGCAAAACGTCAGTCGGTCACTAACCCAAGCAATACTCTTTATGCGGTAAAGCGATTGATTGGGCGTAAGTTTGACGAAAAAGTTGTTCAGCGTGATGTTGATCTAATGCCATACAAAATCATCAAAGCGAAAAACGGTGATGCATGGGTGCAAGCCAATGGTAAAGACATGGCCGCACCTGAAGTATCGGCGCGTATTTTGCAAAAAATGAAAACTACGGCTGAAGAGTTTCTTGGTGAAACTGTGACTGAAGCAGTAGTAACAGTGCCTGCTTATTTTAACGATGCACAGCGTCAAGCAACGAAAGACGCGGGTAAAATTGCCGGCCTAGATGTAAAACGTATTATCAACGAACCAACTGCCGCTGCACTAGCATACGGTATGGACCAGAAAGTAGGCGATCGTAAAATTGCGGTTTATGACTTAGGTGGTGGTACGTTTGATGTATCAATCATTGAAATTGCTGAAATAGATGGCGAGCACCAATTTGAAGTACTTTCAACCAATGGCGATACATTCCTAGGTGGTGAAGATTTTGATAACCGTGTCATTGAGTATTTAGCTGACGAATTCAAAAAAGACCAAAACATTGACCTAAAAGGCGATGCTTTGGCGATGCAGCGTTTAAAAGACGCGGCTGAAAAAGCCAAGATTGAACTGTCTTCAAGTTCGCAAACCGAGATTAACTTGCCGTACATAACCGCCGATGCGACTGGCCCAAAACACTTAGTGCTTAAGCTATCGCGGGCCAAGTTGGAATCATTAGTGGGTGATTTAATTGTTCGTACAATTGAACCATGTAAAGTAGCGTTAAAAGACGCAGGCGTGTCTGCCAGTGAAATCGATGACGTGATTTTAGTCGGTGGTCAAACGCGTATGCCTAAGGTGCAAGACGCAGTGCAAGAGTTTTTTGGCAAAGAAGCACGTCGTGACGTTAACCCGGACGAAGCGGTTGCCTTAGGTGCGGCGATTCAAGGTGGTGTATTAGGCGGAGATGTGAAAGACGTTTTATTGCTAGACGTAACACCGCTAACGCTGGGCATTGAAACCATGGGAGGTGTTCGTACAGCTCTAATCGACAAAAACACGACGATCCCAACGAACGCTAGCCAAGTTTTCTCAACGGCGGAAGACAATCAAAGCGCCGTGACCATTCATGTGCTTCAAGGTGAACGTGAAATGGCCGCAGGTAATAAATCATTAGGTCGTTTCGATTTAACCGATATTCCACCTGCTCAGCGTGGTACACCGCAGATTGAGGTGACGTTTGATATTGACGCTAACGGCATTATGCATGTATCAGCGAAAGATAAGGCAACGGGTAAAGAGAATAAAATCGTTATTAAGTCTAGCTCTGGTTTAAGTGATGAAGAAATCGAAGCAATGATTTCTGACGCTGAAGCGCATGCTGAAGAAGATGCTAAAGCTAAAGCGTTGGTCGATGCGAAAAACCAAGCTGAATCGATGGTCAACGGTGTTAAAAAGACCATGGAAGATGCAGGTGACAACTTAGATGACGCTGAGAAAACAGCGATTGAGGCCGCTATTGCGGATGTTGAACAAGCAGTGCAAGGTGATGATGCCGAAGAGATTAACGCTAAGGTTGAAACGCTAATGCAAGCTAGCCACAAGTTAGCGGAGCAAATGTATGCACAACATGCTGAAGGCGAAGGTGGCGCACAGGCTGGCGAACAAGAGGCACCGCAAGACGACAATGTGGTTGATGCTGAGTTCGAAGACGTGACAGACGAAGACGACAGCAAGAAAGCCTAAAGGTGGTTAGCTAGATATTGCCGCGACGCTCTTAAATACTCTGAATGGCACGATCGTTTTGTCATTCAGAGAGTGTCACGGTAATGTCAGCTTACAGCGACAATCCACAAGTTAAGTATCATCAATAAAAACATCTCATGGCAAAGCGCGATTATTACGAAGTATTAGGCGTTAACAAGTCAGTTAGCGAAGCCGATTTGAAAAAAGCGTATCGTCGCTTGGCGATGAAGCATCACCCTGACCGTAATCCCGATGATGAAGCTGCCGAAGTAAAATTTAAAGAAGCTAAAGAAGCTTACGACGTACTGTCGGACTCTGAGAAGCGTGCCACCTATGATCAGTTTGGTCACGCTGCCTTTGAAAATGGTATGGGCGGCGGTGCTGGCGGTTTCGGCGGTGCAGGAGCCGGCGGTTTTGGCGATATTTTTGGTGACATGTTCGGCGACATATTTGGCGGCGGAGGCGGTGGACGACAACGTCAGCGTCGTGGATCCGATATGCGTTATAACTTGGAATTGTCATTAGAAGACGCGGTGCGTGGTACCGAAGTCAACATTACAGTACCAAGAATGTCGTCTTGCAAAACCTGTAATGGCTCAGGTGCTAAAAAAGGCAGTACCCCTTCGCAGTGTGGTACGTGCCACGGTCAAGGCCAAGTGCGCATGCAGCAGGGCTTTTTCTCTGTTCAGCAAGCGTGCCCGCAATGTCATGGTAAGGGCAGCATCATTACTGACCCATGTAATGACTGTCATGGCCAAGGCTTAGTTAAAGAAAACAAAAAACTGTCGGTTAAAATTCCGGCAGGTGTAGATGAAGGCGATCAAATTCGTTTATCTGGCGAAGGCGAAAGTGCGGGTAGTGGTGGCGTGAATGGTGATTTATACGTTTCAGTGTCACTCAAGAAGCACCCAATATTCACTCGCGACGGTGTTGATTTGCATTGCAGTGTGCCAATCAGTTATGCCAGTTTAACTTTAGGTGGCGAACTTGAAGTGCCAACGCTAGAAGGCCGTGCCAAATTAAAAATACCAGCAGGAACACAGTCCGGCAAATTATTCAGATTGCGTGGCAAGGGTGTTAAGAATGTCCGTAATGCCGGCTTTATTGGTGACCTTTACGCCGAAGTGCATGTTGAGACGCCGGTTAATTTAACCAAACATCAACGAGAGCTATTGCAAGAGTTACAAGATAGCTTTGACTCTGGTGGCAGCAAGCACAGCCCGCAAAACAGTTCTTGGTCGGATAAAATAAAATCGTTTTTTGATGATATTGTTACTTAATTGATTTAGCTAATTTTGCTGCAAGTTATTCAGTTATTTATTCAAAGGCTATTTATATAAAAGGTCATCTAGTAGTAGCTTTACCTTAAGACCAACTTTAATGGCAACATGTCCACCGGCTTACCAATAGGTGCCGGCTGATACGGCATCTCATAGTTTTCGCCCACTTTGAGCTCGTACTTTTTTAATATATGAAAAAGAACAAGTTTTACCTGCAGTTCTGCAAATTTTAGTCCTAAGCATTTATGCGCACCGCCGCCAAACGGTATCCAAGCGTGCTTGTGGTTTTTGTCTTCGCGGCGTTCATTGCCAAAACGTTCTGGATCAAATTTATTTGGATTAGTCCAAAGCTCAGGCATCCGTTGCGTAAACGATGGGCTAACCATCACCTGATCACCTTTATTGATTTTGTAGCCTTGGAATTCACAATCTTTTATCGCCATACGTGGAATCACTGGCAGCGGCGGGTATAAGCGTAATGCTTCTTTGAGCACCAAGTCCGCAGAAACGAAGCTTGGCATAGCCTCGTAATTCAATTCATCCGCGCCAACGGCATCAATGTCATCACGAATACGCTGCTGCCACTCTGGGTTCTTAGCCAGCGCGTAGCAAACGCTGGATAGCGAGCTGGTTGTTGTGTCATGTGCTGCCATCATTAAAAAGATAATATGGTCAACAATGTCTTGGTGGCTAAAACCATCGCCATCATCACTTTCAGCGCGACAAATCTCAGCAAACATATCAGTATCATCAGATGCTTGTTTGTTAGCAATGCGGCTGCGGAAGTACTCTTCTAGATAGGCACGACCTTCAATTCCACGCTGATACTTATTACCAAACATCGGTTTGCGAACCAATACCATTGAGGCTTCAACTACATCCACAAATGCTTGATTTATATGCTTTGATTCGGCCTGTAGATTTTCGCCAATAAATATTTTAGCGGCTAAGTCCAATGTCAGTTCTTTAATCGCAGGGTAGAACAAAAACTCAGGCTGTAGCTGCCATTTGTTCACAGTATTCGCGATATCTGGGTTCATTTGATTCACATATCCGGACAGCGCGGTTGCTTTGAACGGTGCGCCCATTAAACGTCGGTGGTGGCGATGCTCATCACCATCGCGCAGCATTAAACCATTAGGGAATAGTTTTTTTAACGAACGATTCCACGCTTTACGGCTAGAAAAGTTCTTTTCACGATCAAGCAATACGAACTCATTACCATCTGGGCTTAATAAATGTATCGCCTTATCTGTCACGTATTTATTGAAATACACATCACCATATTTTGTGTGCATGTCTACGAATAAGCGATTGCAGTCGCGCATGAACCGCAAAGTATGGCCTATTATTGGGAACCCTGTTTCACCTGGAACGGTTTTTAATATCACTGGCATAATAATGTGTCTTTACTAGAGTGGACATAATGTACACTAAAATGAACTTAAGAAGTGTGAATTGCTTATCGAAATACGCTCTTAAACATTGGTTTCAATGATTCGGCGCCACGTAAATTTAAATGGTGTGAATCATAGTACAAGGGGATATTATCTTTATCCGTTATCGCGCATTGAGGTGTGCAGATCCATTTTGATGTAAGAATGCGAATGAAATTTTTATGTTTTTCGTCCGATAATGCATTCAATTGCTGTAGCTCAACTGTGTTTTCAAGGTGGTGTTGTCCGCGACCTTTAATTGGGCGCAGTTGGTTATCGCTTACTTCTTTCCAGATTATAGCAGGCACACTCTCCTTCCAAGTAGGAACTGGGTCAATGTACACCACATCAATTCCGTGAGTTTGTGTTTTCAAAATCAGCTCACGCAAGGCATCCGCTTTTAACGTTGTTTTTGAATTATGTAACAGTATTGTTGTAATGTTAAATGCCTTGGCTTCATTGATAACGTTGTCTGGAGTGGTATTGGCCCACCCCAGAGGCAAGTTATCTTTCCATAAACGCATAGAAGCCCCATGTTTAATAGCCATTTCAGCGAGCACAACTTTGAGTGAGTCTGCATGGCTATTACCGACTAATAAATAACCCTTTGATGCATCTTGGCTGTTGTTGGTTAGATCGCATGATTGTGCAAATGGGTTTGCCAGCCCATAAAGCGTGCCGCATCTAAACTCAGCTCGTTCGTGCGATGCTTCAACCACGTTTATTTGTTGGTCAGAATAAAAGCTTCGTTGAAAATTATTTAAACCAAACGCAAGGCACACGCACACTGTTATGGCTGCCAGTAAATGGGGTAGTTTAGTAAGTCGATTGTTACGTTTGCGCAGCGGTAATTCTACAAAATGATACATTGCGACACTCAATAGTGCTGTCATTAGGCAAATGAGCACAATGTGAATTGGCGTCAGTTTGTCATAAATAGCGCCTTCAAATGGCTGATAGGCGACAAATAGTATGATCGGATAATGACACAAATAGGCTGAGTAGGAATAACGACCCAATGTCACAAATACTTTGCCAACAATTGAGTTCAGCAAAGTTGCTGGCAGGCCAGTGACGAGAATGACCGTGGTTGCTATGCAGACCAATAGTGCTGCTGGTCCAGGGTGGCTTAAATTTAAGTTTGAGCCAGACAAGCCGATCAAAATTAAAATGCTCAGTGCGGCTAAACCGATTATCGGTTGCTGGTGTTTGATGTTCCCCGAATTGCTTAATAATAATGCGGCCAAAAAACCCAACATGAACTCCCACAAACGTAGTGGCAGCATAAAGAAAGCCGTATTGCTTGCGCGATCTGAAATTGCCATGCAAATGATCAGCGATATCAATGAAATCACAATCACTGATGTTTTTGAACGCTGATATAAGGCAAAAATAATCGGTACAATTAAATAGAACTGAAATTCGACGCCAATCGACCATAAATGCAGTAATGGTCTGAAGTTTTGTGCGTCAAAATAACTCGCATGCAGCCAATACGGTATATTAGGCAACATAAGGCTTGCGTACACCGAATGCTCTTTTAAGTTTTGAAATTCAGCATTATTAAGCCAAACGCTGCCAGTAATAAGCACGATCGCAATGATAAAAAAGTACGCTGGCAAGATGCGGCGTAAACGCCGGCCATAGAATGAGCTAATCACATCCGTAGACAATGCTTTTGGGTTAACCGTATTGCTTTGGTTATGGGAGTTTTGATTGTTTGAGTCTAAATAACCAGCATTTGGATAATAAAGAACAGCCATTAAAAACCCGCTGATCACAAAGAAAATATCCACTCCAAGGAAACCGTTCTGCATAATGCCTACTTGTAGGTGATAGATAATCACCATCAATACGGATAGCCCACGCAGAACCTGTATATCAGCTCGATAGTTCATTGAATTACAGTTAGCCAGTGTTTAACTTTGTAGGCGGTAGCAGGGCGTATATTCGCCAGACAGCTTCATGCGTTTTTGCTCGACAAAGCTTGCTAGTAATTGATCCAATGCCTGCATGATTTTGACATCGCCGTTAAGCACATAAGGTCCATGTTCTTTAATCGCTTGAATACCGTTTGGCTTAATATTGCCAGCCACAATTCCAGAAAAGGCGCGACGTAAATCAGCGGCTAAATCTGCGGCATTTTGATCCGTATTTAGATTAAGCGCAGCCATGTTTTCGTGACTTGGTTCAAACTCGTATTGGAAAGCGGTATCAATATGCAAAGACCAATTGTAAAAGAAGGCGTCTTCGAGCTCTCGTCTGTTTCTATACACTTTATGCATACCATCACAGATGGTTTGCGCGACTAAAATAGGGTCGTCGATAATGATTGTGTATAAATCCTGTGCTTCTTTGCCCAGCGTTAAGCCGATAAACGCATCAAGCTGTTCAAAGTAGGCTTTGCTATCCGTTGGGCCGGTAAAGACCAGCGGCAATGAAATTTTATTGTTTTTATCGTTAAGCAGTATTCCTAAGATATATAAAATTTCTTCAGCGGTACCCGCGCCACCCGGAAACACAATAATGCCATGACCCAAACGCACAAAGGCTTCAAGGCGTTTTTCGATATCTGGCATGATGATCAATTCATTAACAATCGCGTTCGGTGCTTCAGACGCAATAATGCCGGGTTCTGTAATACCAATGTAGCGGGGTGTATTGATGTGTTGTTTGGCGTGCGCAATGGTGGCGCCTTTCATCGGGCCTTTCATTGCTCCAATGCCGCAACCAGTACAAATATCCATACCGCGTAAGCCAAGTCGATAACCAACTTCTTTGGTGTACCTGTACTCATACTCGCTGATTGAATGGCCGCCCCAGCAGACGACTAAGTTTGGTCGCTTACGCGGTTTTAAAGCGCGCGCGTTACGCAGTGTTTTGAACACCATGTCAGTAATAGATTCGCCACGTTCCTCCCATTGCTTAACTTGATCGTGCAGGTGAACAATATCGCGCAGTACGGCAAATAAATGGTTGCGAATACCAATGATTATTTTTCCGTCAACAAAGGCATTATCAGGCGCGTTCAAAAGTTGCAGCTTTACACCACGTGCAGAGCTGATTAATGAAATTTCAAAATCTGGATGAGCCGCGAGTAATTTATGGCCATCGTCGCTGTCAGAGCCCGTACTCAGAACGGCTAACGCACAATTTCTAAATAATTGTTGGTATACGCTCTGATTAGAAGACTGCAATAGGGCAATCTCACTGGTAGAGAGTAGGTCTAGTTGTCCTTTAGGTGAGATGAGTGCGTCGACCATGATAGTGAGGTTTATCTTGTTTTGAGGTTGAGTTTATTATTCGATTATAAGGTGTATTTTTGTAAACACCTTATAAATAAAAAAGGCTGTCTATCGACAGCCTTTTAGGCGTTACGGTATTTATAATAAATACTAACTGCGTACTTTGATTAACGTTCCGCAGCGGCTTTGGCAGCCAATTGATTTATTACGGTAAAAAGTTGTTGATTGCCACCGGCATTTTGTTGGCTGGTTAGGTATTTGCCATCCACCACAATTGCCGGAACGCCACGCGCACCTGAAGCGCGGGTGATTTTGCGAGCGTTACGCATTTTGGTGTCGACTGCAAAAGAATTAAACGTTGATTCAACTTCTTCTTTGGTTTTGCCATGCTCAGACATGAAATCAACAAATGTTGATAAGGTATTGATTGGTTTACGTTTTACATGAATACTTTGAAAGAACGCATCGTAAACTTCTTCAGGTACACCCAGCACTTGCATCGTATAAAAAGCTTGGCCATGGAACTCCCAACGTTTACTAAAAAGGGCAGGCACTTTAACCAATTCGACGTTGTCAGGCCTATCTTCTTTATTCCATTTTTTAATGTGCGGTTCGAGTGCAAAGCAGTGTCCGCAGCCAAACCAGAATAGCTCCACAACTTCAATTTTATCGCCAGTAGAAACACTAAATGGTGCGGTAACAGGCTTATATTTTGTTTCATCAACAGTCTGCGCGATAGTCTCGCCTTGGCACGCCATTAATATGCTCGCAACGACAATAATGCTGGCAGTTTTAAATGGTTTCATCAGTGAATAAAAGTTGGTAATCATATTGGTCTCTTTAGTCAAATTAATGGTCTGATATTGATCTTATAAAAAAATCAGTTAGCGTTTTTAATGGCTTGTAAAGATAAAATGTGCCACAAACCATAGCGTGTGTATAGACTATTTTAATGACAGTAACATTAACCGTAGCTTAATCTGTCTATAAGGCGTTGATGTAAGCTTTCGAAGCCTCCATTGCTCATAATTAAAACATTTACCTTGTCGTATTCTTGAGAAGAATTATTTTTATCAGCACACAGTTCAAGCAGATTGGCTAATAATGTGTCAGTGTTATCAAAGGTCTGAATATTCTGACTGTTCAATTCGTTTATATCCCACTGAACGTTTTCATCAGCAAACATCAGCACATGATCTGCCGCACTGAGTGATTCAGCGATTAAGTGTTTGTGTACCCCGCGTTTCATCGTATTTGAGCGAGGCTCTAACACCGCAACAATTGTTTGATTGCCAACACTATTGCGCAATGCATTCAGTGTTTCAGTGATAGCGGTGGGGTGGTGCGCGAAATCGTCAAACACGCGTATATTGTTTGCATGGTAAATTTTTTCCATGCGCCGTTTTACCGACTTAAACGTTGCGAGCGATTGCACTGCGTGTTCAATGGTAATACCAACGTGATGCGCTGCGGCGATTGCTGCTAAGGCATTGGTCATATTATGATCGCCTATTAAATCCCAATTAACAGTGTGCTGCTTGCCCTTATAGTGAACGATAAACTGCGACGCGTCGTCTTTGGTTTTGCTGCATAACCAATCACTGCCTGAGTTGTGAATATCAAAACTACTGGTTTCACTCCAACAACCCATTTCGAGCAATTCGTTGATAGCCGATGATGCTTGGTTATGAATAATTTGTCCTTGCGTCGGAATTGTTTTAAGCAAGTGATGAAACTGCGTTTGAATAGCTGCTAAGTCTGCAAAAATATCTGCATGATCAAACTCTAGATTATTCAGAATAAGTGTACGCGGTCGATAATGTACAAACTTCGAGCGTTTATCGCTAAATGCGGTGTCGTATTCATCAGCCTCAATCACAAAAAAAGGCGTGTCTCCCAAGCGCGCTGATTCGCCAAAATTTTCAGGAACTCCGCCGATTAAATAACCAGGCGCAAGTTGGTTGTCGTGCAATATCCAGGCCAACATACTGCTGGTAGTGGTTTTACCATGAGTGCCCGCAACTGCTAGAACCCAACGACCCACTAACACATTATCACCGAGCCATTGCGCGCCGGAGGTGTAGGCTAGGCCACGCTCAAGCACATATTCTAACTCTGGGTTGTTGCGCGAAATTGTATTGCCAACCAGTACAATATCAACGTCTTCAGGGACATTGCTCGCTCTATAGCCTTCGAATAGCTCAATGCCTAATGATTGCAGTTGCGTACTCATTGGTGGGTAAGTGTTCGCATCTGAGCCTGTTACATGCATACCTAGATCACGCGCAAGGCGAGCTACACCGCCCATAAAGGTGCCGCAAATTCCAATAATATGGATGTTATTGACTAAATTTTGCTGTTTCAATGTTTGTTCCTATAATTATTTTCGAAGCTAAAAACGCGCCGTAATGATACTGACTAAGCTGTCTTTTTCATTTGATCTGCCAAGCTCATAAATTCTTCAATCAGCTCTGGGTAGAAAATGGTGAGTACGAATAAGACGATAAATTGATAGCCAATGGTTAACATCACAGACTGCAGAATTGAACATTCTAAAGCGGCCTTCAGAATTAATATCGATAAATAAAAATTCCATAATGTTAAAAACAAAGTGGTGGCCGCTAAGATAGGAACTTGCAAGAATATTAAGCTGGTCATCTGCAACATGACTGAAACGCCGAATATTGCCGTTATGGTTTGTACAAATCGATTCTCTTTCTTTGCTACTTTCAATAAAAGGTAGATCACTATTGCTTGAGTAAGACTTTGTGTGACGCTATACGCAAGTGGCTTTGTATAAACCGATTGCATAGACGTAATCACGTAACCTAAACCCACAATAGCCACAAAGCTCATTACTGCCGCGCTGATGTCGTAATCCAGATCATGCGGTTGTCGTTTGCGAATTAGTATTTCGAAAAGTTGTTGAACAATTGTCATTCGAGTTATTTACGTGTTTATGTCGTTAATTTATTGTTTTTCCAGCGTTTACTTTTGGCTTAATTGTTAAACAAAAGTGAATTTAGTCGGTATGACTCACTCAATACGCTGGGTGCGTGTTAGCATCAGGTCATTATTATAAACAAACTAACAACAAAAAGAGATTAATGAATTATTTGATTGAGACCCAAGCACAATTGGACGCGCTATCTCCATTATTTCAACAATTAGGTAACAGCCATGAGCGAATAAACAGCCTTGAGCCAAATAACAGCCCTGAGCCAAATAACAGCCCTGAGCCAAATAACAGCCCTGAGCCAAATAACAGCCTTGAGCCAAATAACAGCCCTGAGCAAGCGCTTGTAGCCGTTGACACTGAGTTTCTCAGAGAGAAAACCTACAACGCGAAACTCTGTTTAGTGCAATTGGGTATTGGCGAGAATCAATACTGTATTGATGTTCTTGCTATCGATGATTTGTCGTTATTAACTGAAATGTTCGCCAACGAAAACATCCTAAAATTACTGCACGCCGCGCGACAAGACATGGAAGTTATCTATCAAACATTCAATGTACTACCTAAGCCAATTTTTGATACACAATTGGCAGCGGCTTTTTGCGGTGCTGATATGCAAATTGGCTACAGTGCAATGGTAGAAGAACGGCTCGGCATAGAGTTACCTAAAAGCCAGGCTAGAACTGATTGGACTCGACGCCCGCTGACGGCTGAACAAATTCAATACGCCGGTGACGATGTGGCGCACTTAGAAGAGCTATATCGAGGTGAGCTAAACAATTTAAAACAAAGCAACAAGCTCGAATGGTATCAACAAGAATTACAAAGTTACTATGAGCTCGATATGTATGTCATTGATCCGGCGGTCGCTTATCAGCGTTTAAATGGCGGTAGTTTGAAAATTCCGCAGCAATATACGTTAAAGGGGTTGGCTGAATGGCGTGAAGAAACGGCGCAAAAAAGAGACATACCTAGGTCTTGGGTAATGCGTGATGATAAATTGTTTGATCTGGCGGTAAAGCGGCCTAAAAAAGCACAAGATGTGATTGAAATGGGGGTGTTAGGTCGTAAATCAGCGCAATACTTAGCGCCAAAAGTGGCTGACATTATTGCTTCAATAACGGTTGGTGAAGAACGAATTTGGCGCAAATTAGAACCATTGACTAAGCAAGAAAAAAACTTATGTAGTAAGTTGATGAAAGAGCTGGCCGAGTTTTCGCGGCAGCACAATGTTGCGCAAGCTTTAATGGCAACACGCAAAGATGTTGAATCGTTATATCGGCATCGCCAGTCAAAGAAATTATTGAACGGTTGGCGCAAAGACATGGTTGGTGAGCCGTTGTTAGCCTCACTCCGGGAGTCAGGTTTGTAGCCTGATCAGCAATACACCCACTTGGTTAGTAGGCCGTCATTAAATAAAAGCTGTTCAGTTTCAAGTCATAAATGGTTCAGTTTGCATTCAGGCGCTTTTAGATACAGTAGGCGCATCGAAACAAACCGCCGGGAAAATTCCCTGGAGTCTCAGATGCAAAATAGAACGCAAAACAAATTAAAAATCTTAACCAAAGCACTTATTGTCACTGGCGTTATTGGCGCTGTATCACTGCCAGTTGCGGCTAAGAAATACCGTGACCACAATAGCTACAATAATTCAGCTTATGATTATGCACGTGTGGTGAATGTTGATCCGATCTACGAAACGTACCAGGTCAATCACCCAATTGAAAAATGTTATGACAAACGCGTGCCCGTGACGTATGAAAAACGTTATTCAGATCGCGGTAGCCGCACTCCTGATATCTTAGGTGCTGTTATTGGTGGCGCAATTGGTAATCAGTTTGGTGACGGTCGAGGGCGTAAAATTGCAACCGTTGCTGGCGCAGTCTTAGGTGGCTCAATTGGCCGTGACGTGAGACGTGCTAATAAACACAAACGTCATTATGATCGTCACGAGCCAGTCAGGTATCGCACAGTACAACACTGTGAGGTCAAAGACTCATACACCACAAAACAAGAAATTGTTGGTTATGATGTTGACTACAAATATCGAGGTAATGTTTTTCACACACGTCTTGATCAAGACCCTGGTGAAAAAATTAAAGTGAAGGTAACCGTTAATCCAGTATAAAATTAACGTAAATCTGAAATAGACGATAAAAGCTAATGAAAACTAAAGTATTCATTCAACTAAAACGAACTGCACAGCTGGTAATTCTATTACTGGCTGTGTGTTTTGCTATGAATAATGCATTGGCGAGTAATTTATCGATTTCAGAGCCTATTTACCGCACAAGTGTTACGTCACTCTCAGGTCAGCAGTTTAACTCCGTCAAGCAACGTAACAACAAAGCCATTTATTATGGTGGACAGCGTTATAGCCAAAACGATCGGGGTCAATTACGCTCGCGCAGCGAAATTGTTAGCGAAGTAAAGCGGCGTTATAACGGTAAGGTGCTGAAAATTACGCTGAACCAGCAAAAAACGATGTATATAGTGCGTGTTTATATGCCAAACGGCAAAGTGCGCACAATACAAATTAACGCCAAAAAATAGACTAATCATGCGCATACTTATTATTGAAGACGAACTCAGTCTGCAACAACAATTAGCCGATGCTTTGCGCGCGCAAGATTATGTCGTCGATGTTGCAAGTGATGGCGAAGAAGGCCTGTATTTTGGTCAAGAGTATCCAATAGATTTGGCAATTATTGATTTAGGTTTGCCAAAGCTTGATGGTGTTGAGGTCATCAAGCGATTACGTCAAGAGGGTTTTGCTTATCCGATCCTTATTTTAACCGCGCGTAATCGTTGGCAAGAAAAGGTTGAAGGCCTTGAAGCGGGCGCGGATGATTATTTAACCAAACCATTCCACCCAGAAGAGTTGTCTGCGCGCATTAAAGTATTGCTCCGTCGTGCGGTTGGCTTGGCCGATAGCAGTTTGGTGTGCGGCCCAATTAAAATTGATACCTCGTCTAAACAGGTCTTTTTAAATGATGAGCCAATTACCATTACGGCGTATGAATACCGTTTGTTGTCGTATCTGATGATGCATACTGGCAAAGTATTGTCGAAACGTGAGTTGGTTGACCATATCTACGAAGAAGATGATGATCGCGACAGCAACACTATCGAGGTTTTTATTCGACGGTTACGTAAAAAACTCGACTCGTCTGGCGACCTCAATCCAATAGAAACCCAACGCGGGCGCGGTTATCGTTTTCGTATTCCTCGGGACAGCGCGTAAACCTTGTATTCACTGCGTCGCCGATTATTACTCAGTGCCAGTTTAGTATTGCTGGTGTTTCTTGGCACCATGGCGATTGCGCTAAATCGCGCGTTTGAGCAAAGCGTGTTAAGTAATGCAGAAGACACTTTGCGTAGCCAGGCACTGTTGTTAATCTCCAGCGTTGATGTGATTGACAACACGATGGTAGTGCCAGAAGTTTTGGCTGAAGCCCGTTTATCACAAGCAGATTCAACGCTATTTGCGCAAATATCAAATGCCAATGAAGGTGTTTTATGGCAATCGCCATCGTTACTGGGCGAGAGTTTGCCACGAATGTCATCGGCTTTAGGCGAGTATCAATTTAGTGATAATTTAGATTGGGGCAATAAGCCTAGTATCGTTAGTTTAACGCTTGGTATTGAGTGGGAGACCGAGCAGGGCGATTTACCGTTTACAGTGCAAATCGCGGAATACTCAGCAAGTTATGATAAGCGGTTAGCGCGGTATCAGCGTCAATTTGGTCTTTGGTTATTGGTGCTCGGCAGCGTATTGCTCGTATTATTGCTACTGCTTTTAAATTGGGCTATCAAGCCTTTAGGCAGAGTGACTCGGCAAGTCGGTGAAATAGAGCAGGGTGAACGGCAACGTTTTGATGAAGATTACCCCTATGAAGTTAGTCGATTAACGCAGAATCTAAACCAGCTACTTAATTTTGAAGAGCAACGGATTACTCGACAAAAAGAAGTGTTAGGCAATTTAGCGCACAGTTTAAAAACACCGATCGCCGTATTACGCGGGCTTCAATATAACGACGTGAATAATGAGACCGCACAGCAGCAATTAAATAGCATGCAAACGATCATTGATTATCAATTGCAAAGTGCGTCAGCGGTGGGGCGTCGTCGGTTTGCTAAACCAATTTATATAAAGGAAATCACTGAGCAAATAATAAATAGCCTGAGTAAACTGCATCAAGACAAGGCATTGACTGTTAACGTGAATATTGCCGATAACACATTGTTCTATGGTGATAAAGGCGATTGGATGGAGTTGGTGGGTAACTTATTAGACAATGCGTTTAAATGGGCTGAAACACAGGTAAGTATTGACGTAAATCAGACGACTTTAAGTAGCACAGGGCAGTCAAACCGTACTGGAATTGCGATTGAAGTAGGCGACGATGGCGTTGGTATTGACGACACGCTTAAGTCGACTATTTTGCAGCGCGGTGTCCGCTTAGACAGTCAAACACCTGGGCACGGACTAGGCTTGCACATTGTTAAAGGAATAGTAGAGGCCTACAACGGAATTATCGATATTCAACAGAATTCCGCCAGCAGCGATGCTCGAGGCACTTGTTTTATGGTTAGTTTAAGCTAACCATAAAATGAGTCTATTTAGGCTTTTTTTACACTGTTCTGAACTCAGTTCTGGCATCATAAGTAACGAGCCTCTGTGCTTGTTTTTTGATCAGGGCGCAGGCACTATCCTACCCAGGCACTATCCTACCGCAGCCCTGTCGCTGCAAATGAAAAAATATAATTATTTCATT
>CAZOBR010000032.1:0-19664 GCA_964578035.1 uncultured Gammaproteobacteria bacterium | reverse complement strand
GGATTAATCGTTCCTGTGCATTATACTAAATTCGATTTTTGCAGAGACTCCTTAATATTACTTTTCCAATATTAGGTGGTTTATTTGCCTTACTCGCGGCTTACTCGTACGCCAATTCTTTAGATGTATTAATTCGCGCTGATGGAATCCGTTCGCAGCGAGTTATTTTTGGTTACAAATTCAAAGAAAAGTTTTTGCCTTCGTATTCATTTAGTGAGTTCAAAGCCAAAAAATCGCATAGTACAACTTCAGGCAGTAACACCACGCAATACTTTTCGATTGTGGCGCACGGCAAGGCTGGTGAAAAGCTCGCAGTGGCGGAAGATCTAAAAGGCGCGGCAATCCAGAAACTAAATTTGCTGATCTAACGAATCTGTAATTTCGAGTTATTCTTTAAGCTCTAGCTTGTCTCGCAAGAAATAAATAAGCGCGATTACTGGCACGCCTAATAGGCTAGCGAACAAAAAGAAATTCGCATAGCCGAGGCTTTCAACTAAGGTGCCTGAATAACCGCCGATTAGCTTAGGAAAGAGTGTCATCAATGAACTGAAAATTGCGTATTGCGTAGCCGTAAACGACACATTGGTGAGGCTCGACAGCCAGGCGATAAATGCCGCAACCGCAATACCCTGACTCAAATTATCAATTGCAATCACCACCGCCAACTTGGTGATGTTCGGCTCGATTTGCGCTAACCACATAAACAATAAATTAGTGGTGGCTACGAGCACCGCGCCCAACATTAAGGTGCGCATCACACCGTAACGTAATGCCAATAAGCCACCTAGAAAACTACCCGCGATGGTCATCACAACGCCAAAGACTTTGGTTACGCTTGCGATCTGCGCTTTGGTATACCCCATGTCTTGATAAAATACATTGGCAATGACGCCCATCACAATATCGGAAACTCGGTAAAAGCCAATCAGTAACAACACCCAAATTGCCAACTTGGAATAGCGTTTAAAGAAATCGAGAATAGGGGCTTGATAACCCTGATACACCATGTCTTTATTCACTAAGTTTAAGCGTAAACTGGTGCGCGCAACCATAAACGCGGCGAGTAATGCCAAGCCTAGAACACTACTGGAATAAACAAACTTAAAGATTGTTTGTGCGTATGCAGAAAACCAATTTGGCGCACTCGGCGTTACCAAAAACACCACAACCAAAGCTGCAATCGATGCAACAAAGACTAAGGCAAAACGAACATACTCTTTTGCTGGATATGGGTAGTCGGCTTCTTGATGCTCGGGTTCACTGATTAATAGGGTTGTGGCCACACCCACCATCATCAGCACAGCCATGCATAAATAGGTATTGCGCCAAGCTTCGTAGTTATAAAGCTCTTTGGTGCTGCCAAAATACTGCGCTAAATACAACGCCCCAGCCCCTGCGGCAATCATTGCTACACGATAACCAGCTATATAGGTTGACGACAGCATGGCTTGCAAGCGCGGGTTAGCTGACTCAATTCGAAACGCATCAATTACCACATCTTGTGTAGCGGATGAAAAGCCTAATAAGACAGCCGCTAACGCCATGGTGGTTAAACCATCTTGTGGGTCAGTGAATGCCATCCAAACGATCGCGCCCATCACTGCGAGTTGCGCTAATAACAGCCAACCGCGCCGACGCCCTAATAGGCGACTCAGTATTGGCACGGGCAGCTTATCGACCAATGGCGCCCAAATAAATTTAAACGAATACCCTAATGCGGCCCAACTGAAAAATGTGACCGACGATTTGGCCACGCCCGCCTCTCTTAACCATAAAGAAAGGCTGGAAAATATTAATAGAATTGGAATGCCTGCTGAAAACCCCAATAACAGCATCACCCAAATGGGTTTTTGCCGCCACCACTTTATCTGTTCATGCTCTCCAATTTGGGTTGATGAAGCCACGTTAGATGTCGTACTCAATCACTAATGGTGCGTGGTCTGAAAAGCGTTCGTCTTTATAAATTAAATCAGAACCCGGTATCACTTTGTCTTTAAGGTTGTCGCTAATAATATGGTAATCGATACGCCAACCCGTGTTGTTTGCCCATGCTTGGCCTCGGTTTGACCACCACGTGTACTGCTCATCTTGATCATTAATTAAGCGAAACGCGTCGTGAAAACCCGCGTGCCCGCCTCGGCCACCTTCTAATTCTGGTTCAGGTTCACCAAACATCCAATCCATCCATTGTCGTTCTTCGGGCAAGAAGCCAGAGCGTTTTTGATTGCCTCGCCAGTTTTTAATATCGCGCTTTTTATGCACGATATTCCAATCGCCGCATAAAATCACTTGCTGGCCAGATGCAGCTAGTTCAGCTAGCTTGTTCTCAAAGCGCCC
Source organism: uncultured Gammaproteobacteria bacterium (assembly GCA_964578035.1). Taxonomy (GTDB): domain Bacteria; phylum Pseudomonadota; class Gammaproteobacteria; order Arenicellales; family Arenicellaceae; genus Arenicella. Next base: position 17,327 of record CAZOBR010000032.1, on the reverse strand, counting down.
CATCATGTCAATTTTGAATTCTTGTCGTTCATCTTTGCTGGAACCCGATGGCATATACAAAGAGGCAACACTCAATTTGCCAAAATCTGCCTGAATATAACGGCCCTCAGAATCTATGTCTTCATAACCTTTGCCCAAACCAATATGCACTTGATCCGGTTTTTGTTTGCAGTAAATGCCCACACCGCTGTAGCCTTTTTTCTCAGCTGCGTGAAAATAGGTGTGATATCCGTCTGGGTGGTAGGGCGCGCCTTCAATTTGATCGGGTTGCGCTTTGAGTTCTTGCAGACAAAGTATGTCGGCGTCGACTTTTGGCATCCACTCATACAAGCCTTTGCGAGCCGCAGCGCGGATACCGTTTAAATTTAAAGAGATTACTTTCATGATTTTTTTCGTAGCTTATTTTTGTGCTCTGGGTATCATACTGTAAAACTAAATTAGAGTGTCTATCATGCTCCCATACCAACAACAATTTATTGAATTTGCACTAAAAACAGGCGTTCTGCGTTTTGGTGAATTTACCTTAAAGTCAGGCCGAATTAGCCCGTATTTTTTTAATACTGGTTTATTTAACACTGGCGCGACCATGTTGCAGTTTAGCCGCTTCTTCGCCACTAGTATCGAAAACTCCGATATCAGTTTTGATGTTTTGTTTGGCCCTGCTTACAAAGGCATCACTTTATCTTGCGCGACCGCCATGGCCTTATCTGAAAATACAGGCAAGGAAATTCCATTTGCGTTTAACCGCAAAGAAGTCAAAGATCATGGCGAAGGCGGTTCAATGGTCGGTGCGGATTTGATCGGTGATGTGGCAATTATTGATGATGTAATCACGGCTGGCACTGCGATTCGCGAATCGTTTGAAATCATCAATGCGTCTGGCGCATCCGCCAAAGCGGTTTTCTTAGCCTTAGACCGACAAGAGGTTGGTCAACAAGATGGTGAACCAACAACCATGTCAGCGATTCAGCAGGTTGAAACAGAATTTGGTATTCCGGTGGTGTCGATTGCCACCTTGGGTAATTTAATTGATTACTTGAAAGAGCAAGACGATACCGAAACGCTGGATAAGATGCTGGCCTACCGAGAACAATACGGCATCTAACAATGGCATGGCAACACAGCCCAACAATCGGCCAAACGTATTTGGTTGGTGGTGCAGTACGGGATCGTCTATTAAACCTTGAGGTAAAAGATCATGATTGGGTAGTGGTTGGTGCCACCCCAGAAGCCATGGTTAAAGACGGCTTTGAACCCGTTGGTAAAGACTTTCCAGTCTTTATTAATCGTAATTCTGGCGAAGAATACGCGCTGGCAAGAACCGAGCGCAAAACAGCCAAAGGCTATCAAGGCTTTGCGTTTAACGCTTCACCTGAGATCACGCTAGAGCAAGATCTGGCGCGGCGCGACATCACCATTAACGCCATTGCCCAAGATAAAGACGGCAATTTAATCGACCCCTACAACGGACAAGCCGATTTAGCTACGGGTGTTATACGACATGTATCCGACGCGTTTATTGAAGACCCTGTTCGAGTCTTAAGAGTCGCACGATTTGCCGCCCGTTTTGGTTTTAGTATCGCAACCGAAACACAAGCCTTAATGACCAAAATGGTGAACAATGGCGAAGTAGACGCCTTAGTCGCCGAACGAGTTTGGGCCGAAATGGCGAAAGCACTGACCACCGATGCACCGCAGGTATTCTTTCAAACCTTGCGCGATTGTGGCGCGCTCGCACGCGTACTCCCCGAAATCGATAATTTATTTGGCGTGCCACAAACCGCCAAATATCACCCAGAAATTGACAGCGGCATACACACGATGATGGTCATCGAACAAGCTGCCAAACTCAGTGATGACCCCCAAGTACGTTTTGCCGCATTAGTGCACGATCTTGGCAAAGCTGTAACACCTGAAGAGATATTACCGTCACATAAAGGGCATGAGAAAGCCGGGCTCCCGCTAATTGAAAACCTGTGTGAGCGATTACGCGTGCCGAATAAACATCGCTCGCTGGCGCTGGCAGTCGCCGAATACCATTTACACATGCACAAGATGTTCGAACTGCGCCCAGAAACCGTGTTAAAAATGCTGGAAAAAACCCGCAGCCTAATGGACGACGAACGCGCCAAACAGATCGCTCTATGCTGCCTGGCCGACGCACGCGGACGCACGGGTTTTGAAGATCGAGAATACAAACAAGTCGACGTATTTCTAGCCTATCAACAAGTCGCTAAATCGGTAGACGCTGCCGCAATTGCCAAGAATTATGATGATGGGCAAGCGATTCAAGCGGCTATTCATCAGGCTCGGCTGACGGAAATCAAAAATCATAAACGTAATCTAGATATAGAAATCAGTTAAAGCGACACAGGGACTGCTCGCCCCGAAGCCCAGTTTCGGATCACATTAATTTTTTCTGCCATCAGCACGGATAATGGTTTGGTATCGTTAGCTAATTTTATTAGTAACTCGGTGGTGACGGTCTGTTCGTCTGCGTAAGTATGATAGAGCGCTGACACGATGAGTTGTTCTAGCTCAGCACCTGAAAAGCCCTTGCTGAGTTCCGCTATTTGCTGCACATCAATTGAATCTGCGGCGACCTCTCGGCGACGTAGATGCACAGATAGAATCTTTTCGCGCACCGATTGGGTCGGTAAGTCGACAAAAAACACTTCATCAAAGCGACCTTTGCGAATAAGTTCAGGTGGTAACACGGATACATCGTTCGCTGTTGCGACAATAAAAACGGATGACTTGTGCTCGGCTAACCAGGTTAAAAACGTGCCGAGCAATCTTTTCGAAACGTCATCCGAACTTGAAACCGCCGACAAGCCTTTTTCGATTTCATCTAGCCATAATACACACGGCGACATCTTCTCAGCAGCACTTAATGCGGTGCGCATGTTTTCTTCGCTCTGACCATAAAAGCGGTTGTACAGCGTGCCAAAATCTAAGTGCAATAATGGCAACTGCCAAGAGCTGGCGACTGCTTTGGCGGCCATGCTTTTACCGCAGCCTTGCACACCTAATAGCAACATGCCTTTGGGGCGGTCGCCGCCGGGTAAATCCACTTCGCCAGTAAAGACTTTTTGTCGTATCGATAACCATTCTTTTAGGCGATCAAAGCCCGCAATGTCGTCTAATTCTTCGTAATCAAGCTCAAGACTAAGAACATTGTTTTTATTCAGCAGTTCAAATTTGTGTTGCGCGGTGTGATCTAAATCGTTTTGGTCGATAATGCCATCGTTCCATATAGCGTGGCGCGCGAGTCGCTCTGCATCGTTGCGATTTAGCCCACACAGACTTTTAACTAATCGCTCGACAATGCCTTTTTCTGCGGCTTTGAGTTTGGTGCTGTTTTCAGCGAGATACTCAACCGCCAAATCATTTACTAAACGTTTGAGTTGGCGTGGTGTTGGTAACGGTAATGAATAGTGCGTCGCTAAGGTGCTTAGCTCTTCGGGTAAATCGATGCTTTGTGATAACAAAACTAAGGTGTGAGTTGGCCTGTGCAGCAACACGTCTTTAATATGGCGAAGCGCGACCGGATCATTTAAGTAATGATGAAAGTCGACCAACACATAAACACTTGGGTGCTCGGTACTTTGAATTTGAGAGAACAGTTGGTTAATGTCTTTATTGATGATCTGCGCGTCATAACCGTCTGCTAGACGCAACAAACCTTGCGTTACCGTCCATTGAAAATAGGCCTTATTAGAACGATGCGCTAAACGTTTAAAACCTTCAATAAAACAGCCTTCGCGCTCTGTTTCTAAAACAATGAGTTTGCGGCCTGAATTAATCAGCAATTCAAGATCATGCATGCTTTCCAATGCGCTATCCTCATATCTGTACTTTCAAATCAGACCGATTAGGCTGGCAAATACGTTGCTAGGAATGCCAACATATTGCCGCCCATTACTTGACGAATCTCAGCATCGCTTAAGCCTTCGTCGAGTAAGGCTTGGGTCAGCGCGGCCATCTCATTGCTGTCAATAATCACTTTTACCGAACCATCGTAATCAGAGCCAAGTGCCACGTGTTTTGCGCCGACTAATTGCACGCCATATTTAATCGCTTTGGCAACATCACTAACCTTAGGGCCACAAACTACATCGCTCCAGAAACCGACAGCAATCAGACCACCTTGTGCGGCAATTTGCTGCATTAAGGAATCTGAGATATTTCTTGGCGATTCACAATGACCATTAAAACCCGTATGACTAACCACAACAGGCTTATTTCGTAAACTCAGCACTTGCTCGACGACTTTTTCGGAAGAGTGTGAGATATCCAGAATAATATTTAGCTCATCAATTTTTTTAAGCACATCACGGCCAAACTGAGTAAGACCGCCTTGGCTTGAGCCATGCAATGAAGCGCCCAACTTGTTATCAAAAAAGTGCTGCAAGCTCATCATACGAAAACCAGCGTCGAACAAGACTTGCACATTTTCAAGTTTGCCGTCTAATGCGTGCGAGCCTTCAGTACCGATTATGCCGGCAACCAAATTTTTATTCGCCTGTCGTTTAGCAAACCAAGTTTGTAAGTCGGCTTGTGATTTCAGAATCACAAAATCATCTTCGCCTTTAGCAAGAGAGTTTAATTTGCTCGCTTGATGTAAAGCGCGCGCGGTTAAACTGCTCCAGGCATCAACCGGCCAGCGTTGTACCAATGCGAGCTTAGTAATGTCGTCAGCGGCATCTGTTTCGTTATGATCGTAATTCAACCCACTGGGCGATTTGGTCACCGTGGTGAACATTTGTATTGCGACGTTGCCTTCTCTTAGACGTGGTAAATCTACATGGCCTCTCGTATTGCGTTGTGATAAGTCTCGACTCCACAATGCGCTATCAGCATGCCAATCGCCGATAATCAAACTATCATGCAGTGCTTTGGCTCTTTCCGAGACTTTGTAGGGTTTATGTGGCTCGGTCGAGTTCATGTTCTTGTCGATCATGCTTGGCACAAAACCAAAAATGATGATTGCTGCAATAAACAACAAAATAAGCAGACTCGAACTTATTTTTTTTATCATTTCATTTACCCCATATTATTTTTATTTGTCCGTACTCGGATCTTGATCTGCTTCTAAGGCTTCTAGCTGCAGCTTTTTAGTATCAAACTCAAGCTGTTTGTCGGTAAGTTCTGGCATGGTCTTATTTGCCTTACTGGATAATTCTGCAAACCGCTCTACCTTGCCTTGCAAACCTTGCTTGCCACTGATGGATTTAATTGTGTCGTTGTAATGTCCACTGGCGGTATTCAAGGTTTTGCCAAGACGCTCTAGACGTTCTGAAACCAATGCAACCGAATCAAAAATTTCGCTGGCTTTGTCACCAATTAAACGTGCTTCTTTGTTGCTGCGCTCTAAAGTCCAGAGGTTTGCCACGGTGCGTAAAATTGGAATCAGCGTGGTATGTGATACTAAAATGACATTACGCTCATAACCATACGAAAACAAATCGCGATCGTGTTTCATGGCTTCTATGTAAGCCGGCTCGATTGGCATAAACATCAACACAAAATCTGGGCTGTGAATACCATTTAAATTGCTGTATTCCTTCGACGCTAAATCTTTAATGTGCGCACGCACGGCTGCGACATGGGCAGTCATTGCTTTGGGTAAATCATCAATCTCAGCAGTAACGGCTTGCTCGTAAGCGTTTAGCGATACCTTGCTGTCGATCACAATGCATTTATCGTCAGGCAGTTTCACCAAGTAATCAGTTTGTTTACGGTTACCGTCGTTATCCACAAACGAACTTTGCTTTTGGTAATGGTCGTGTTCGAGCAAGCCGCTCATTTGTAAAGTTCGCTCTAATTGCGCTTCGCCCCAGGCACCACGCTGCTGCGATTCACCTTTGAGTGCCGTGGTTAGATTGCTGGCTTCATCGCTCATTTTGATGCCCATTTGCATCACGGTATCGATTTGCGCCTTTAAATTTGTATTACCTTTTACTGACTCATCATGCACTTCGTTAACACGTTTTTGAAAACCGTCGATTTGTTCTTTAAGCGGCTTTAATAGCGCGCCAACACCTTCTTTGTTTTGCTCCGCCAACATGGTTTGGCGTTCTTTGATAATTTCTTCAGACACAACTTTAAACTCAGTCTTGAGCTGCGCTTTTTGCTCTTCAAACTGTGTTTTCAAAGTAGTCAGTTTTTCATATTCAGCTTCGAGTTTGGCATTATGCTCGCGCACATCGGCTTCTAATCGGGCAATCTTTCGATTTAAATTATCAACCATTTCACGCAAACCAAGGCGCTCGTTTTCGTTGGTTACCAGTTGTTGGGCCTTTTCATCACGACTGCTTTTTAATTCGGCTTTCTCAGCCATTAATTGCGCGAGCTGCTGGCTATTGCTTTCTACTTTTTCCGTTAAGCTTAAATTGTTTCTACCGATTACCTGTATTTGCTGCTCATTGGTCGCTTTTGCAATTTCTAAATCTTGACGCTGCGCATCTAAGTCTGTAATCCGATTTTTTCCTCTAATGCTAATAATAAGCAAAACGATTAACGCAACCGCGATCGCAAAAACCAACCAGTAAATTGGCAGGCTCTGATTCAACCAAAGTTGTAAATCGTTTAGCGCTCTATCCATTCAAAATTACCAGGTTAGATCGTCGGGGATTTGGTAGTCAGCATAAGGGTCATCTTCAGCAGCTGGTGTGGATTCCACATTGGTATTTTTAATCACAACTTTGGCATCGCGTTCGGCGATTTTTTGCGCGACTGTTTTAGGCACTAATTCAAACGCTTCGTTACCCAGTGAGATAATCACGATTTGATCGCGACTTAATTGTTTTTGTTGTTCGTCGGTAACGTATATTTTTTTGACTTTCTTCTTAACCGTAAAACTATAGGGTGTTTCACCGTCTTTACGATCAAGTTTACTGCCATCAACTAATTGTTTGATTTGTGCACGCTTCGCCTTAGCCACTGCTTCGGCTTGGCGTTGTTCATTTAAGCGTTTGTCTTTTTTGGCTTTATTTAACATCGCACGTTGCGTGCGTAATGTCGATTCGCTGGGTTTGTTGCGCTTTTTCTTAGCAACCTGCGGTTGCTTCTTCTTTTTTTTTGGCTGCTGGTCAGGCTTTTTAGCCAGACCCGCTTTGAGTAATTGATCTTTTAGTGAAAGGCTCATGCGAACAAACCTCTTAGTTGTTCAAAGTTAAATTCATAGCGTTGAAAGCAAAAGTGGCAATCGACCACTAAGCTTTGGTTACCTTGATCGCTCTGTTCAGCAATTAGGCCGTCAACATCTTCTTGACCTAAGCTGCGAACCGCGTCTAAAGATTTTTCGGCCGAACAAACACAACCAAACTCTACTGGGTGAGCGTCAAACAAGCGACACGATTCTTCATGAAACAAGCGTATGAGTATTTGCTGCGCATCAATGCTTAATGCTTCGTCTGCCTCTAAGGTATTCAGCAGCATTTGTATGCGCTCGAAATGTTGCTCGGTTTGATGTTGGTCTTTGACTTTTTCCATTGGCAGCGCGTGTACGGATATGCCCACCGCTTGCTCTGCGTCTGACAAGAATCGAAACAAGCTTGGCAATTGCTCTGAACGAGCAAAATAGTCTTGTAAACACTCGGCCAAACTCGCGTGCTCAATTGGCACAATACTCTGATACCGCTCGCCGTCATCCGGGGTAATTGTAATTGCCAATATCGAGCCTTGACCGAGACTGTTTAAGTCAATCGCTTCATTCGGCATTAGCTCATCGCTGTCGTACTCAGCAATCGCACGTATGCGTCGGTCGGACAAACAATCAGCCATGATCAATTTAATTGCACCTGGCGTGCGCAGCTGGATTGTTAGGCTGCCGTCTATTTTTATGCTGTCACGCAGTAGGGTGGCCGCCAAGGCAAATTGGTTCAACGTTTTCGCTAAATTTGGTGGGTAGTGATGCGTTGATTGAATTGCTTCGCAGGTTTGATCAAGGCGAACAATGCAACCGCGCATATCAAGATCGTCAAATACAAAACGTTGTCTAAAATCGGTCATTCTTTTAAATAATCTTGTGTCAGCAATGTTTAGGCGAGCAAGGCGAAAATAACAATAGCCAATATAATTCGATAAATTACAAAAGGGCGCATTCCGACTTTTTGAATGAAACGCATAAACCATTCCATACACAAAAATGCCATCATGGCCGAAACGAGCACACCTATTATAAGTGGAATCCAGTCGACTGTTGATGCGCTACTGACCAATTCTTGGCCTTTTAATAAACCTGGTAACGCAATTGCTGGCACGGCCATTAAAAATGAAAACTTAGCGGCAGCAACACGGCTAAAGCCTAATGCCAACATGGCGGTCATGGTGATGCCAGAGCGTGAGGTGCCTGGAATAAGTGCCAAAGCTTGCGCAGCACCAACTATGAGTACTTGTTGCCAAGTTAATTGCTCTATGGCTTGGATGTTTGTGTCGCCTTTGCTGTCTGCCCAACCTAGTAATAGACCAAACAATAAAGTACTTAAACCAATTACCCAGGCCGCGCGCAAATGGCTTTCAACAAAATCACCCGCTAACAAACCCGCCAAGCCAACGGGGATTGTTGCTAACACGACCATCCAGCCTAACAAACCTTGAGTATTCCAGTTAAAACGGCGCCAGCCAGCAAACCAGGCCGGTATGATCAACTGCAGCTCTTTTCTCAGAAAGACCAATACGGCCAGTAAGGTGCCAATATGCACAGCCACATCAAAGGCCAAGCCTTGATCAGGCCAGCCTAATAACTCTGGCACTAAAATTAAATGTGCCGAGCTGGATACCGGTAAAAATTCAGTAATGCCCTGAACAACGGCAAGAATGATGGCGTGAATAATATCCATGAGTCATAAATGATAAGCTAAAGGTTTATAGTAAGTTTTTAAGATCAACTTTGCACGACATTCCACACGCCTTTATGAACACACAAATGAAAACTATTTTAATTACGGGTGGCGCGAAACGTATTGGTAAACAGATAGCGCGCACCCTACACCAAACTGGCCATAATGTAATGGTGCATTATCGCTCATCTGCTGGTGCAGCCAATCAATTAATTGATGAACTCAACAAGAAACGACCCAATTCAGCTGCTGCCGTACAAGGTGATTTATTAGATGTTGCCTGTATTCCATCACTGCTAGACGAAACAATTGAAACTTTTGGCCAACTCGACTGCTTAATTAATAACGCATCCACTTTTTACCCAACCCCGATTGAACTAATCAACACTGAGTTCTGGGACGATTTAGTCGGCAGCAACTTAAAGGCGCCGACCTTTATGGTTAAATCGGCCGCGCCGTTATTGCGCGAAACCAATGGCTGCATTGTCAACATTGTGGATATTTATGCGCGTAAACCGCTAGCGAATCACCCAGTCTATTGCGCGGCAAAAGCGGGCTTAGAAATGCTAACAAAATCTCTCGCCAACGACCTTGCACCTGAAATTAGAGTTAACGCCGTTTCACCCGGTGCAATTTTATGGCCAGAGAGCAACACCGATGTACCTAGCCAAACCGAGCTATTGGCCAAAATTCCTTTAAAGCGATTAGGCGACCCGAGCGATATTGCAAACTTGGTACGCTTCTTAATAGACGAAGGCACTTACATTACTGGCCAGACGATTGCGGTAGATGGCGGTCGGTCGGTGGTTTTCTAACTGGCTGTTTATTACGTTTATTTACTCAGCAGGTTTAACGCCACGCTCTATCGTGACGCCAACATGGCCAACGCCCGCAACGGCTTGGCCTTTGTCACATTTAATTTTTACCCACGGCGTATCAAACTCAGACAAGATAATTTCAGCAAGTCGTTCAACTAAGGTTTCAATTAACTCAAAAGCGTTATCTTGCGCGTAACTTTGTACGCGTTTTGCTAAGGCTTGATAATTAATAGCGTCATTTAAATCATCGTTTTGCGCAGCTTTTTTATTATCACTGGCCAAATCAATATCGAGCACCAAGGTTTGCGTAATCGCCTTTTCCCACTCCCACACACCAATGGTGCAAGGACATTTAATGCCGTGTAAGTAAATTGTGTCCATAATTGGTGTCTCTATTTACAGTTTAGTTAAGGTTTGGATAGTGCAATTTGCATGCATGATAGTACAATCGCGCCCATGATTGAAAACCTGTTAACTTTTATTCCAGCGTTTGTATGGCCGGTTTTAGGCTATTTATTTGGCTCTATTTCAAGCGCGGTTATTGTATCTAAGCTATTTGGCTTAAACGACCCTCGTGATGTTGGCAGCGGCAACCCAGGCGCAACCAATGTCTTACGTTCCGGAAATAAATTTGCTGCCGTGCTTACCTTACTGGGTGATGTGTTAAAAGGCGTTATTCCAGTTGCTCTTGCGCAATACTATGGCATGCCTACGGGCGTGATCGCCTGTGTGGCAATTGCTGCCTTCATGGGGCATTTATACCCAATTTTCTTTGGCTTTAAAGGTGGCAAAGGCGTGGCCACCGCGATTGGCGTGTTCGCTGTTTTGAGCTGGCAGTTACTCACCGTCTTTTTAGTCGCGTGGTTCATCACGGCATTAGTGACCCGTTATTCATCACTGGCATCATTAATTGCCTCAGCTGCTGCGGGCATTGCTAGCTTTGCCATATTTAATCAGCAATCGGAACTGCAATTAATCGGTGCGGTATTTTGGATTATGGCGTTTTTATTTCAACGCCATCGCGAAAATATAGAACGTTTAAAAGCGGGCACTGAAAACAAGATCGGCAAAAAGGCCAACCGTAACTCAGGTTAAACCGCAGGCAAGTCTTCTAAAGACCAACGCGGCTTAACCTGAAATGCTAAATCTGTGCCTGCTTGATGCAGACGTTGAGCGCCAGCATAAGCAATCATTGCGCCATTATCAGTGCAAAATTCAATACGTGGGTAAAACACCTGTGCAGACTCTTGCTCTGCCATGGTAATCAGTTCGGCGCGCAAACGTTTATTAGCGCCCACGCCGCCTGCGACCACCAATCGGCTAACACCAGTTTGCTTGATCGCACGGCGCGACTTAATAACTAAGGTATCTACCGCCGCGTCTTGAAACGCGTAGGCAATATCGGCAATGGCTTGCTCATCTAGACCTTCTGGCGACGCGGCTTGTTTTTTCACAATGGTTAAGGCTGAGGTTTTTAAGCCACTGTAACTAAAATCTAAACCCGGTCGGTTAGTCATAGGGCGCGGAAAACTAAAACGACCCGGATCGCCTTGTTCAGCAACACGCGATATTGCTGGGCCGCCAGGGTATCCCAGCCCGAGTATCTTAGCGGTTTTATCAAATGCCTCACCAACGGCATCGTCAATGGATTCACCCAAAATTTTATACTCGCCTATACCTCGAACTTCGGCTAATAAGGTGTGGCCTCCAGAAACTAATAAGGCAATAAATGGAAACTCAGGCGCATTATCTTCTAACATCGGCGCGAGCATGTGGCCTTCCATATGATGCACTCCCACTGCTGGAACACCCCATGAAAAAGCCAAGCCTTTGGCAACCGCGCTGCCCGCTAATAAAGCGCCCGCTAAACCTGGACCACTGGTGTAAGCAACCCCGTCAATCGAACTTGATTCACAAGTCGCTTTTTCTAACACCACATCCACCAGCGGAATCACTTTGCGAATATGATCGCGCGCCGCTAACTCCGGCACCACGCCGCCGTATTCACGATGGGTTTTAATTTGCGAATACAATGCATGTGCCAATAAACCCTGTTGAGTATCATAAATTGCGACGCCAGTATCGTCGCAAGAGGTTTCAATGCCGAGAATTCGCATAGTTAGAGGTTATTCGTGGGTTACAAGAGTGTTTTTTGTGGCGCATAAGTATATACAAAGGCGATTTAAACGGCTAGAATCGCGCGTCCTGAGTAATTGATTAGTTACTCGAACAAATTTTATTAAATACAGCAAATAGATATGCCACAAGTAAAAGTTAAAAACGACGAGCCATTTGACGTTATTCTACGCCGCTTTCGCCGCTCTTGCGAGAAAGCTGGTATCTTCACAGAAATGCGTAGCCGCGAGTTCTATGAAAAGCCAACGTCAATTCGTAAGCGCAAAGCTGCTGCTGCGAAAAAACGTGAAATGAAACGCGCCTCACGCGGCCGTATTCGCACAACTCGCATGTACTAAAATTCTGGTTTTTCACCAGAACTTTATTTAAATATGTCGCTCAAAGAGCAGATATTCGCGGACATGAAAACCGCGATGCGCGAAAAGCAAGCATCGCAGTTGGAATCTATTCGCATGCTTCGTGCTGCTATTCAACGTAAAGAAGTAGACGATCAAACGGAAATTGGCGATGACGATGTGCTTGCCATTGTGCAAAAACAAATCAAGCAATCGCAAGATGCGATCAAGCAATTCAACGATGGCGACCGTCCAGACCTAGCTGAAAAAGAGCAGGTGCATGTTGACAACCTAAAAGGTTATCTGCCTGAGCAGTTAAGCGACGATGAAATCGCAGATGCGGTAAGCACCGCAATTGCCTCAACAGGCGCCGAGTCAATGAAAGACATGGGCAAAGTAATGGGTCTATTAAAGGGGCAGTTACAAGGCAAAGCTGATATGGGAAAAGTCAGCGGCATTATCAAAAGCAAGCTTAGCTAACTAAACAGCTTTAAACTCAGGTCGCTGCGATACTAATTCAGCGGCAATCCTTATGAACTGCTAAGATATTCATCGTTAGCGTCACTTTATAACGGTAACGCCACTTTATAACGGTAACGCCACATCACTGGCAGCGTCATGAAAATCTTACACTTTATTAAAGACCTACTCTCACATCCAGCAAACCGTAAACAACGATTGCGAGCTGGATGTAAAGCGCTGTATTGGCAGCTTCTGAGTCGCACAACCAATAAGATTTTAGATATTGATTATCATGGCCTAAAATTACGCTGCCATCACTCCAGCACTGCGGCGACTCGCGCACTCTATTACTCAGGTCTGCCCGATTATTGGGAAATGCGGTTTATGCAGGCTTATTTAAAACCCGGCGATACCGTATTAGATATTGGTGCAAACGTTGGTGTATATGCTCTTTTTATGCGCTCACTGATAACTGAATCAGGCTTTATACACGCCTTTGAACCCAACCCTAAAACTGCCCAACGTTTTAATGAAAACTGCGAAATCAATAATTTAACAAATATAAAACTACACACTGTTGGCTGTGCCGAGCAACAAAGCAAAATACGTTTTCGTTCTGAAGGTGATGCCAGCGTTTCGCATATTCCAAACAAAGACAACTTACAAGCGGGCGACATCGAGATTTCAACGGTACGACTGGATACTTATTTAGAAACACAAGACTACGCAATGGCTAAGCTAGATATTGAAGGCTACGAACCTTTTGCAATAAGGGGCATGAAAAACTGGTTAGCACACAACAACCCACCAGTAATGCAGGTAGAGATGGCTGGCCTTGCGAATATTCATGGCATAAAAACACATCAGTTCATCACTGAGTTAGCCGAGTTAGGTTATGACACGATGATCTATGAACCTAAAACAAACAGCTTAATTCCCGCGGGTAAGCATTGGGAGCGTGGCGAACAAAATGTATTAGCTGTTGCCCGCGAAAAACTGGACTTTGTTAAGCAACGGCTAAAATCTACCGCGCTATCTTAAGCAAACAGGTAAACTATCGCGATGGCCGGGCGCATACCTCAACACTTTATAGATCAGCTATTAAATCGTATTGATATTGTCGATTTGATTGATGGCTATGTGCCATTAAAAAAGGCTGGCGCAAACTATAAGGCTTGTTGCCCGTTTCATGGTGAAAAAACACCGTCGTTTACGGTCTCGCCAACAAAGCAGTTCTATCATTGTTTTGGCTGTGGGGTAAATGGCACTGCGATCAGCTTTTTGATGGAATACGACCATATGGAGTTTCGTGAGGCAATTGAAAAGCTCGCCAGCACCGCTGGGCTTGAAATCCCGACTGAAGCACAAGCTTACACGCCTAAAAACACGGTCAGTCAGGGAATTGATTTATATCAATTAATGACACAAGTCAGCGAGTTCTATCAAAACCAATTGCGCCAACACAAAGACAAACATCAGGCCGTAGAGTATTTAAAGCAACGTGGGCTAAGTGGTGAAATTGCGAAGCGATTTGGTTTAGGTTTTGCCCCTGAGGGTTGGGATAATTTAATGTCCAGCTTAGGCGCAACTGCACCTGAGCAAAAAGCGCTGCTCGACACAGGCATGTTGACGCAAAACGAAAAGAAGCGAACCTATGATCGCTTTCGCCATCGGGTGATGTTTCCAATTGAAGATCATCGTGGTCGTGTTGTTGGCTTTGGTGGCCGAGTTTTGCAAGCCGACAGTCGTGAAGCCAAGTACATGAACTCTCCGGAAACGCCAATTTTCCATAAAGGCTCAGAGCTTTATAATTTGTATGGCGCGCGTGGCGCAATCAAAGAAGCGGATGGCGTTTTGGTGGTCGAAGGCTATATGGATGTGGTGGCCTTAGCACAAGCAGGTATTGATAATGCCGTGGCAACGTTGGGCACCGCCACCACGCCGATGCACTTACAACGACTGTTCCGCCATACGCCGAATATTACATTCAGTTTTGATGGTGATCGCGCAGGTAAGGCCGCTGCTTGGAAAGCACTGGAGACTTGCTTGCCGAATATGCAAGATGGCTTTCAGGTCAGTTTTTTATTCTTGCCTGATGGCGAAGACCCCGATTCAATGGTGCAAAAAGTCGGTAAAGACGAGTTTAATAATTTAATAAAAAATGCCACACCATTAACTGATTTTTTGATTAACAACATACAAGCACAAGTAGATATCAGCCGCTTAGATGGCCGCGCCAAGTTATCGAAATTGGCAAAACCGTTAATTGCGCAGTTTCCAAATGGCCTGCTAAGAAAACTGGTTATTGAACGCTTAGCGCGCATTATCAACGTGGACTCGCAAGACCTAGTCACACCCGCAAACGCTTCAAACAGCCAACAAGGCGCTAATAATTTTCAGAGTAATCAACCGCGCCAGCGGCGAGCTAATCGCGATCAATCGCGCTTGCCAATGACACCGATAAGGCGCGCGATATCGATGCTGTTGCAAACACCTGCGCTTGCAAAGCTTACGCCCGATGTTGCAACCTTAAACACCTTGCCAGTGCACGGCATGGCTTTGTTTGTGCAACTCATTGAACAGGCTCTCTCGAATGCGGATATAACCACAGCTTCACTATTAGAACGACACAGACAAGAATCTCACTTTAATGCTCTTGAAAAATTAGCAAGTCATGACCATTTAATAGAGGCTGAGCAAATAGAGACGGCGTTTTTAGCGCTGATTGAACATTTGCAAAGCCAAGCAACTGACGTTCAACTCGAGCAATTGCTGGAAAAATCGAAACACGAATCACTCAACAAAGACGAGAAAATACTACTCAACCAGCTACTCTCTGGTACTGCGTCTCATAAGACGCCCCTCTGACTCTCAAACTTTGCATAAATGAGTTGATAAAATTTACGTAAACTTGCATAAATTAAGCGTATTTTTCCTAATTTTGTTATAAAATCGCGCGTTGACCTGTTTTAACACCCAAATCGTGAATCAAACATTTTGGTGCTTACGTTTTTTGTAAGCGTCGAAGGTTAGAGTCACGCCGCAAGAGGTTCCATTAATGGATTCGAGTAGCAAAAAAACCGAATTAAAACGTTTAATTCTCAAAGGCAAAGAGCAAGGCTTTTTAACCTATAGAGAGATTAACGATCATCTGCCTGAAGACATGAACGACACTGACCAAATTGAGTCGGTCGTTAACATGATCAACGACATGGGCATTGATGTATTTGACAGTGTGCCTGATGCAGATACCTTGTTGCACAAAGCCACTGCCGATAAAGAAGCCGAAGAAGATGATGACAACACTGACGCTGTACTTGCCACCGCGGTAGAAAGCGAATTTGGTCGAACCACTGATCCAGTACGTATGTACATGCGTGAAATGGGGACAGTTGATCTACTGACTCGCGCAGACGAAATCAACCTAGCGCAACGTATTGAAGACGGTATTCGCCAATCAACCGTTGCCATGGCAGCTTGCCCATCGGCCATTGAAACCATTCTCGATTTCTTTGAAAATATTAAAGCCGAAGAAATGCGCTTAACCGATTTGTTGGTGGCGTTTATTGATCCAAATGCCGAGATCGATCCAAATCCTGTGCAATCGGGTTCAGCGGCACAAAAGGATGAAAACGGCGACCCAATCGAGCAAGAAGAAAAACCAGTAGATACTGGCCCAGATATGGACGAGGCAATTGATCGCTTTAAAGCCATGAAGCGCCAACACAACCGCCACGCGAAAGCCCTAGAAAAACACGGCTACGACAGCAAGCAAGCGCGTAAAGTTCAAGAAGAGTTAATTGAAGGCTTGATGGAAATCAAGTTCGTGCCAAAAATTATCGAAGCACTTTGGGACAGCGTTCGTCTGCAAGTCGAAATTATTCGCCAGCACGAAAAAGCCATTATGGACATCGCCGTGAACGATGCCGGCATTTCGCGTAAAGAGTTTATCGATATGTTTGTCGGCTCTGAAACAGATAAAGGCTTGTACAAAAAGTTACTTAAAGCGGCGAGCAAGAAAGACGAAATCGAAGACAACGAAGCGTTAATCATCATGTCGCAGGCTAAGCTCAACCGTATTGTTGATACGCTTGGTGTGCCGATTGAAGAGATTAAAGATATTAATCGCCGCATGTCGATTGGTGAAGCCAAAGCACGTCGTGCTAAAAAAGAGATGGTGGAAGCTAACTTACGCTTGGTTATCTCGATTGCGAAAAAATACACCAACCGCGGCCTACAATTCTTAGATCTAATTCAAGAAGGCAACATCGGCCTAATGAAAGCAGTGGATAAGTTTGAATACCGTCGTGGTTATAAGTTCTCAACCTATGCAACCTGGTGGATTCGCCAAGCGATTACGCGCTCGATCGCTGACCAAGCACGCACCATTCGTATTCCGGTACACATGATCGAAACGATCAATAAGTTAAACCGTATCTCACGCCAAATTCTGCAAGAGAAAGGCCGCGAAGCCTTACCCGAAGAGTTGGCCGAGAAAATGGAAATGCCAGAAGATAAGGTTCGCAAGGTACTTAAAATTGCCAAAGAACCCATCTCAATGGAAACCCCAATTGGCGATGACGAAGATTCAAATCTAGGCGATTTTATCGAAGACAAAAACGTCGAAGCGCCAATGGAAGCGGCCACCACATCTGGCCTTTTACACGCCACCACGGACATTCTAGAAAGCCTAACACCGAGAGAAGCCAAAGTATTGCGCATGCGTTTCG
>CAZOBR010000031.1:0-19701 GCA_964578035.1 uncultured Gammaproteobacteria bacterium | reverse complement strand
AGAAATGATGATCCACACTCTCTGCACAAATATGTTTATACGCACAATGATCCGGTGAACATGATTGACCCGAGTGGAAATATCAGCATTGGTGGAGTACTTGGAGGTGTCAGTATTGCAGCTACATTAAGCAGTATTGGGGTAGCATCGTTCGATATTACTACTCTCTTTTTGCAAAATGGTACTGAAGTTACGGCTAAGGATATTGGTGGTGCTGTGCTAATCGGCTTAATCGGCAGTAAGATACTTAAGCCCATAGCGAAGGCCTGTAAAAGCAAAGGCTCCAAAGGTGGTAATAGATGTAAGCTAGCTTTGGCTGTCACTGAAGCAGAGCTTAAGATGAGAAATTTAGTTTCTGGAACTCCAAATAGTCGCTTGAGAGGAAAAAATAGGATTATTGTTGTAAGTGGTGGCTTCAATGTTGAAAAGTCGGCGGCCAACCCGTCAATTGTGAAGAAGATTCAAAAAAGGGGATTTCAGGTTGGAAACCGTTTTACTTGTTTGACAACTGGTTTGAAAATTACAACTGGTCGTTGCGCCGAATTTAGAGCTGCACGTAATCTTTTGAGATCGGGGTCAAAGTTGAAGAATGTTTTTTGGTTACCAGCTAGATATGTTGATCGTGGTGATAATGGATTCGCACAACTGGGTAACCAGATATCAGCGTGTGCTGCTTGTCAAAGCTTAGGAGCTCAATAAGATGTATAGAATTTACTACAACCTTATAGATGGGAGTCTTTCTGCAGATAAAGCGATTGAAGCTGATGATCTATTACAAATAGAAAGCATGCTTACAAGAATGGATTCAGAAAGCGATATCTATGTTTATGATGTTAAGTCAAAAAAAAGAGTTCTAATATACCGCCCAGATAGTCCTAGTGAATACTTTTTCGAAGTGCATTCAGGTGGAGCGATAGTATTTAAAAAGGTTGATAAACAAAGCCTCATAGAAGGGCTGGATAAAATTAGCTCTATATTAAGTAATCCCTATAAACATGGGTTTTCTGATTGGGAGGATTAATTTAAATCCTAAAACCTCTAAGTTTCTTTGAGTTAAACAAGACCGTATTTAGTGGGCAATAACACCGGTTCAGGTGGTCAGCCTATTTCAGCGCGGTGTGCATTTTGGTGCAGTGCCTGCAACTGTAGGCACTTACGGTAATGCTCATCTGTGCCGGACTAATGCTCAGTAATTTTTTATGATACTCAGATTTTCATTCTGGCCATACTGCTCACTCTAAAGAAATTAGACGGTTACTTTGTTTTAAACCAAATAATGAAATGTAAAGTATTGAGTATTTTGATGGTAAGCTAAGTGTTAATTTGCATGGTATTGATCCCTATGTTCGGATAAAAACAATAGATAAAAACAATAAGAGGAGACCTAATGCGTAATTTAATTGTCAAACTACTCAGCATTTTATTTGTCGTCAGCCTTACAGCTTGTAATAACCAGACAAGCTCAGTCAGTGAGCAAAATAAAGACACACACGATACATCAGTTGTTGAAAGCGCAAATGAACCCTCCTTGAGTTACCCAACCCAAGTATTCTGGGGAGACACACATTTACATACGTCTGACTCAGTAGACGCCTTTGGTTTTGGTAATCGCCTTGATACTGAAGCCGCATTACGATTCGCCCGCGGCGAAGTTGTCACATCCACTCGTGGTGTTGATGCGCAATTATCGCGACCCTTAGATTTTCTTGTTATATCCGACCACAGTGACGCCTTAGGTGCCACTCGTGAACTTTATGAAGCACCTCGTTTGTTGGTTAGAGACCCACTGTTAAGAAGTTGGTGGGACAAAATGCATGAAAGCGAGCAGGGCAGTTTAGAGGTCACCAATGATTTGATTAGCCGAGCAGCAACTCGAGATTTACCCGAGGCGTTAATGGATCAAGCATCTCAGCAAAAGCGCATAAGCAAATTGTGGAAAGCACACAATAAATCCATGGATAACTACAACGAGCCTGGTAAATTTAGTGCGTTCATTGGTTTTGAATACACACCAATGCCACGCGGCAATAATTTACATCGAGTTGTTATGTTCCGCGATGCGGCCGACAAAGCCGATCAAATAATCCCAATCCCCTCGTTTATCTATGGTGACCCAGAACAACTCTGGGCTTGGATGGGCGATTACGAAGCTAAAACGGGCGGGCAGATACTGGCCATGCCGCATAATAGCAACACTTCTAACGGTTTAATGTTTGCGATGACTCGCTTAGATGGGTCACCAATCGACAAAGCCTACGCTGAAACACGCGCTAAATATGAGCCAATTGTGGAAGTCACGCAAATAAAAGGCGATAGTGAAAGCCATCCGTTTTTGTCACCGAATGACGAATTTGCAGATTACGGCGTTGCCGGTTGGGATCAATGCAATTTAAGTTGTACTGAAGAAGCAAAACCAGAAGACTATGCTGGCAATTATGCCCGCGAAGCACTAAAGCGCGGCCTGCAAATAGAACGTGATACGGGCGTCAATCCATTCGCATTTGGTATGATTGGCTCTACTGATAGCCACACATCGCTGGCCACAGCGGATGAAAACAACTTCTTTGGTAAACACACAGGCAATGAAATTAATGTTACCGATCGCGCCATTCAACCGCAAAATTTAGGCACACGACTAGGGCGTTTTGGCTGGCATTATCTCTCCAGCGGTTATGCTGCTGCTTGGGCAGCTGAGAACACGCGAGAAGCCATTTTTGACGCATTTAAACGCCGTGAAGTCTATGCAACTACCGGCCCGAGAATGTCTGTACGTTTCTTTGGTGGCTTTGGTTTAAACCAAGACGACCTTAATGGCGACTTAGTCGCGGCTGGTTACGGCAAAGGCGTACCAATGGGCGGTGATATTAGCCTTGCCCAGATGAACGACCCTGCAATTAAAGCACCAACGTTCATAATACAAGCCACCATGGACCCAGAAAGCGCAAACCTTGATCGTATCCAGGTTGTAAAAGGCTGGATCGATAGCGATGGTCAAACACATGAAAAAATATTCAATGTTGCTTGGTCAAATTCAGAACAACGACAGATCGATGAAGAGGGTAATTTACCCGCAGTCGGTAATACGGTGGATATCAATACGGCGACATGGAAAAACACAATTGGCGTACCTGAATTAACCACAGCTTGGCAAGACCCAGAATTTAATGCCTCAGACAATGCATTTTATTACGCTCGCGTATTGGAAATACCAACACCAACATGGCCATTGTATGATGCTGTTAAACACGGAATTAAGTTAACACCTGAGATCACAATCATTCAGCAAGAGCGCGCTTATACCTCACCCATCTGGTACCGCGCTGGTTAGACAGTATGCGTATTCTTAGAGAGCCTCTAGTTCACTTTGTGATAGGGGCGCTAATCATCTTCGCCTATTTTGAGCTAGTGCCACAGCAAAGCGAGCAGGGCAATGATCTTAGCAATATTGTGATTGATCAGGCGGATGTTCAGCGTCTTAAAGCGTCGTGGCTTAAAAGCTGGCGCAAACTGCCGACAGACCAACAACTCGATGATTTAATTAACAATGCCATTAATGATGAAATTTACTATCGTGAAGGTATTAGGCTCGGTTTAGATCAAAACGATGCGGTTGTACGAAATCGTATGATCCAAAAAATGCGCTTCCTAAGCAGCGAGCAACTCAGCGAGCCAAGCAAAGACGATTTACTAGCGTTACTCGAACAAAATGCGGATAAGTACAAATCTGAGCCATTCTATAGCTTTCGCCAACTCTATCTTGGTCGAGATATTAGCGTTAGCCAAGCTCAACAAACCGCAATTCAGCTTAATCAAGGCAAGCTAA
Source organism: uncultured Gammaproteobacteria bacterium (assembly GCA_964578035.1). Classification (GTDB taxonomy): domain Bacteria; phylum Pseudomonadota; class Gammaproteobacteria; order Arenicellales; family Arenicellaceae; genus Arenicella. Next base: position 15,878 of record CAZOBR010000031.1, on the reverse strand, counting down.
ATCAATCAGAAATCGCCAACGCTAAAAAGCCACTGAGTATACCCAGTGTTTTGAGCGATGCATCTTACACAGCGATTAAACGCCAATTTGGAGCGCGTTTTGCGCAATCACTTGCTGCACAAGCAAGTACCATTGAAGCTGAGCAAAAACAATGGGGCGAGCCAATCGAATCAGGCTTTGGCTTACATTTAGTTAAAATAAGCAGCGTAAAAGACGCTCAAGTAGGCTCGCTAGATAATCCATCAATACGGCAACGTGTTGAAAACGATTGGCGAGCAGAGCAGGGCGATGCGCTCGAAAAACGGAATATTGACGAACTCCGTAAAAACTACACGATAAGCGTCAGTAAATAAGCTTAATAATGTTCAAGTTCGTTTTTTTTGCAATATTGCTTATTGGCATGCCGCAGGTCGCAAGTGCAGACGAGTTACGACCCGCCTACATAGAACTAACCGAAATACAAAGCGGTGAATGGTCAGTAATATGGAAAGCCTCAGCGCGCGCAAAATTAGGCCGAACAGGGCAGCTGGTTTTGCCAAATAACTGTACGCAAAATGCAGAACTTACCAGCAGGAAAGAGGGCGATAACCTTAAGCACAGCACCACAATAAAGTGCTCTGGGGCCATCGAAAATAGAAAAATCGGACTCTCTGGTTTAGAAAACACCAATACGGATGCCCTTGTTCGAATAAAAGCGCTAGACCAAGATACTCAAGTAATACGGCTAACGCCCAAAAGTAATATAGTAAGCATCTCAGTAGTGCAGCAGAACGCCATTAACAACGTGGGGTTAACATACACATGGATAGGTGTTGAACATATCGTGTTTGGTTATGACCATTTGTTTTTCGTTTTATTGCTGGTTTTTTTGTTAACAGGCTGGAAGCGCATTGCTTGGACAATTACGGCGTTTACGGTCGCTCACAGCATTACCTTAATTGGCACAACGTTAAACTTATTCGCATTACCATCAAAACCTGTAGAAGCAATCATCGCCCTATCAATCGTTTTTTTGGCCATCGAAGTTATTAGATCCAAACCAGATCATCTGCGCTTATCAGAACGTTATCCATGGCTAGTCGCGTTTATATTTGGTTTGTTACACGGCTTTGGGTTCGCCGGCGCACTAGCCGAAATTGGCTTACCAGAACAAGACATTGCGCTAGCATTATTAAGCTTTAATTTAGGGGTTGAGGTAGGGCAGTTAGCAATCGTATTCACCGCACTACTCTTGCTGTTTTTAATCCGAAAACGATTTCCCAGTCGGGTTCGGCTATCAATTTTGTTGCCAACTTATCTTATTGGCAGCATTTCCATGTTCTGGCTATTTAACAGATTGTAAATTAAAACCAGTCCCGTGTCGTAAATCTTTTAGTGTTTGGCAGACATTAGACACGTGAAATTCGCGCTATAAGACTGCTTATTTAACAAAATTCCTTATTTTTTGTCCGATACGTAATCAGAGATAAAACGCTTAATATTTGTATATACAGACGTAATTTCTGTTTTTTCTTCTCTAACCTTAGACTCTGATTCAACATCTAAAGTATTAGAAGCAGCAAGCAAATCCTGTAAAGGAGCAACAGGAATATCGGAGCTATAAAAGTTCATTTCTATCTGTTTAGCCATAATATTTCACCATATAACAACTAATTATCTAACATGAAATATAGATAAGCGCTTTAAGTCATTGTATTTAAACAATACTAAACTTAATCTAATTTCTAAGGATAGAGATATTATCATGCTCAACTATAGAAATACAGTTATGCGCATAATATATATTATGTTAAATTATAGATCTATATATTGTGTTTGAGCTTGATAGTTGTTGAGACTTTGCATATGAATTTCAATTTTCTTTACATATCGCTTTAAATTTCACACATCGCTTTAAATCTGAGTGACTATGCGAAAAACCCTCTCTCGTGTATAAAATCGCGGTTTAGTGTGTCTGGTATTATGGAATTCGTCAGATCAGCTTTGCCATTCCATGCACAGCGTTATTTTTGAGCGTATCCCTCGTATCGTAGTATTTAACCATTTCAATCTTAGAGTGTCCGGTGGCATTTATTATTGAAATGAGATCTTCCTGATTATTCCCTCGCCTTGATTAATTAACGATTAAGTTCCGAGTTCTTCTTCAAGTTGGTCTAGTCGATCTTTTCCAAAAAACATTTCCTTACCGACAAAAAAGGTAGGAATTCCAAAAACACCGCGATCAACGGCATCTTGCGAGTTTTTGACCAGTTGATCTTTGACCTCTTGCTCTTGGATACGTTCCAATAATTTCTCACCATCAAAACCGGCAGCTGTGAGTGTCTCTGCGAACACTTGCGGGTCATCCATTTTTAGGTTGTCCTCCCACATGCTTTTTAGTCCGACTCTAACGTATTCATGCAAGCGTCCATCCTGCTCAGCCACAACCGCACCGCGAACAAGCATCAAGGTGTTTATCGGAAAATATGAGTTGAACTTAAAGTTGAATAACTGGTGTTTCTTGATAAAGCGAGTAATCTCGATTTGATCGTACTCCAGTTTTCCTTTAATACCTTTGTAGGCCATCATCGGGCTTTGATTACCTGTGGCTTTGAATATACCGCCTAACAGAGCTGGAACAATTTTTAGCTCAGCGCCAGTTCTCTCAAGAATCTCCGGCAGCGCATTGTAAGCAAGATAGGCATTAGGACTGCCGAAATCAAAAATAAACTCTAGTGTTTTACTCATGGTATTGAACCTTTAATCAATAGATAGCTGGATGGATTGCTCTCAACGGAATAAAATTATGGCGCGTGATTCCACCACGCCAGATCTGAATGGGCTCTAAGATCCAGCTCATGCGTCCAAGCTGAACGATGCTGCTGTGAAACATGAAAGTACGTTTCCGCTATTTTTTCGGGCAGTAATAAACCATCTTTATCAAGCCCGCGAGCTTCTCGAAGTTGTTGAAAGCGCTCAGGGCCCAGCATTTTGCCGAGTGTGTCAGGTGCATCTACCACGCCGTCGATAAGAAAATGAGCAACATGAATACCCTTGGAGACGTATTCAGCATTCAATGTCTGACACAGTAATCGCCGCCCACCCATCGCCGCCGCGTGGGAGTGCTGGCCCGCGTTACCACGCACTGATGCCGTGGCTGAGGTCACGAGCAAGGTCCCTCCGCCTCGAGATTCCATCAACGGAAATACCACTTTTGCCAAACGGAACAGACCAAATGTCGCCATCTGCCAGCCCAAGCTGAAAACCTTTAAAGAGGTATCTTCAAGCGATCGATTACCAATTTGAGCGCCCAAGTTATAGAGAACCACGTGGATTGGACCAACCTCTTTTTCTACTTTTTCTACTACCTCTTCAATCGCACCTTCATCGGTGGCATTAAGCATATGCCCGCTCGCCGAACCGCCGGACTCTTCAATACCTTGTATCAAGCGTTGAAGTCCTTCTTGATCGCTGCGTCGGCACAAAACGGCGTGGTATCCCTCCATAGCGAATTTTTTGCCAACAGTGCCGCCAATCCCTGCGCCTGCACCAATAACCAAACATACTTTCTTCATGATCTGTGCCACCTTATTTTGTTAATCGTCTACGCGGATCTTGTTGCTGGCCGCGAGTTCGTTAATGTCGTTGTTGCTGTATCCAAGCGTCTCAAGAATGTCACGTGTGTGTTCACCCAATCTCGGCCCAGGAGCTGAAATACGACTGGGCGTCTCACTGAATCTGGCGGCTGGGCGTGCCTGACGCACCTCACCAAAGCCGGGAAAGTCATACGTTTCAATCGAATTATTCGCTGTTATCTGTTCATGCTGCATCAATTGCATTCGATTTAATAATGGCGCACAAGGTACGTCTTGCTCTTTTAATCGTTGCAAGATTTCTTCACTGGGCAACTTAGCGATCTCCGCAGCAGTGAGCTCTTTGCGTTCTATGGCATTCACAAACCGGGCTGTTGAATCAGCAAAACGCTCATCCTCAATCCATTCTTCTTTGCCGAGTGCCCGACACATTCCAGCCCATTCTTTATCGGAAACAGCACCAGCGGTTATATACCGATCTTTGGTTTCATAGATTAGATCCATCACGCCTTGGAACTTCTTGGCATCGAACTCGTTCTCAGCGTAGGTCAACCCGGCCATTGCCTCAGGCCAGAAAAACGCCAACATAGCATCGAGCATGGATAGTTTAACGTGCTGCCCTTTCCCTGAAATTTCGCGTGCATACAGCGCCGACGACAATGCTTGAGCGGCTGTTAAAGCTGTAACTTTATCGGCCACAATCACTCGAAACATTTGCGGTCTGCCTGTGGCTCTGTCTTCCTGTATGTCTGTAGCGCAAGACAAAGCTTGGATCACAGGGTCGTACACCCTTGAATCAGCGTAGGGGCCGTTTTCACCAAAACCGCTAATCGACAGGTAAATCAACTTTTCATTATGTTTCCTAAGTTCCTCGTCAGAGAAGCCCATGCGCTCAATCGCGCCCGGACGAAAGTTTTGCATGAAAATATCTGCATCTTTCGTCAGCTTGAGCAAAATCTCTTTGCCCTCATCCGATTTTAGATCTAGTGCGATTGATTTCTTTGCTCGATTACAGGAGAAAAAACCTGCCGCAACCCGATTTTGTCCTGGGCCAATATGACGCATTTGCTCTCCGTTCATAGGCTCGACTTTTATTACATCCGCACCCTGATCGGCCAGCATCATCGTAGCCACAGGGCCTGAGACCATCGAGGTTATATCAATAACCTTGATACCTGCTAAAGCGCCTTGGTTAACCGTCATGATTGACTCCCCAAAAGAATAGGAAAATTGATTTTCATGGCTTTTAAATAGGTTGGCCTCTCGGCGATTCGGTCTCGATACGTCTTCACTCCCTGAGGGATATCGATCTGGTAAAAATCCGCCCAGTCTATGCAAGAAACCAAAATTATATCTGCCAAGCTGAAACCGATAGGCATCAGGTATTCGTGTTTGCTTAGATGGTGATCCAGCACCGCAAAATGCCGAATCAAATAGTCTTTGCAAGACTGTAAAACTGTTTCAGAATGCCCATAAATTTGCGCGAGGTCCCCATGACGGCGCATCACATAGAGTGCTGTTTCATCTAACTCACCGTACACATAAGAGAGCCACTCATCTTCTTTCGCTAATTCAAGTTCTGTTGTAGGAACACTGATACTTTGATTTGGATATTTGCGAACTAAGTACCGACAAATAGCGATACTTTCGGATAACCTTAAATCACCATTTTCTAAAAATGGCACCTTCTGCTTGCGGTTAAGAGAAGTGAATTCTTCAGTTTGGGTTTCGCTAGTACGAGGCTGAATTGGGAGGTGCTCGTAAACTAAACCGAGCTCCTCTGCGACCCATATTGGCCTGAACGTTCTACCAGTCTCGGCACCCCAGATTTTTATGTTTGTCATCATTATTCTCCAACTATTAAGCTGTTAAATTACTCGAAAAATGATACAAAGGAAATAAATAGACTTAATTAATACAATATAAACTTTGGAATTACTAACACTGTTGAGCTAATTAAAGGGATCTTTGTTATAGGCATATCAGACGTCGAATTAGTTCAGTGCATTCATGAAACAGGCAGCATTTCGCGAGCTAGTAAAATACTGAAAAAACAAGGTCAAGCCTTGCCTTTTGTCATTCATTCCAACACACACATCCATAACATTAGATCCCAATTTAGGTCTATCTATAATCTATAAAGTAGCTCAATTTAGCTTAGTAAGACAAACGTCATCCAGATTGAGCTTGATGTAACGCTCTACTCTTTGCTCTAATTTAAATTAATATGACAACGGCTCTACCCTCCTCAGTCTTAAATGTGCGTTTCGGGAGAAATGAGTAAAGCGCTTTTGATTTGAAATTTTGATTCTCGCTATGCTTTTATTTATCATTTAAGGCCATGGCCATACTGACTGACTCCGCTAACTATTCACAAAAGCAAGAACTGGTTCTTCCCCTATTCTATCCACATGCGCTTGCAAAGTTTCTACAGGCAAATGGCATTGCCCCACAGACCATACTAGAGGGTACTCAGCTCACTAATGAGTCGCTCTGTTCACTGGATACTCGTATTAGCCACAAAGAACATAGGCGCCTAATAACGAATGCAGAACGGGCATGGGCTAAGCCAGGCCTCGGATTGGCCTTTGGGAACTCACTAACACTGCATTCTCTGGGGATGATTGGTCAAGCGGCCCGCGCAAGCCGAACGCTGGGAGAAACCATGGATACCATCACTAAGTATCTGACTATTCGAAGCCCACTGCTTTCATACAATTGGTTTAGAGAGCCCGAGGGCACTGTCTATACTTTGTCAGGCACTCGAGAACTTGGTGAAACTGAACGATTTATGATCGAGGCTGGCTTTGCTGCCACAAAACAGTTTTTAACTGAACTCGCTGGCAAAGAACTAAGCTCAATTCAATTTACGTTTAAACGCCCCTCCAGCGCAGCCGCCGAGCTTTACACACACACTTTAGGCACTGAAGTTAAACACAATCAGCCGAGTGACAGTGTTTTTGTACCCGTTAAAGTAGCAAGGGTTATACTTGCCACTCGTAATCAAATTAATGCCGAGGAAGCGCGAAGGTATTGCGAAGCTGAGATTGCGCAAAGCGGCATCGAAGTCGGATTTAAACAAATTGTCTACGCGTTGTTGAATTCGAGGCTCAGAAACGCACCAACCGAATCAGATACGGCAGTTATTCTGGGTTGTTCTGCACGAAGTTTGCGCAGACGGCTTGCTGAACAAGACACCACGTTTCGCGAACTTATACAAACGGCAAGATGTGACGTTGCAAAAAAATTACTTGGCTCTACCCACTTGAGTATAGAAGAGATAGCTCATGAAATTGGATATCTGAACGTTGGAAATTTTTCTAGAGCATTTAAAACTTGGACAGGCTTATCACCATCGGTGTTTCGCCGACAATTCAGATAACAGCCTCATTCGTTATCAAAAATAATAAACCATTAACACCATTAATTTTTCACTCTGGTGATTCTGGTTTAGCCCTGACCAATGTCAAATACGCATTCAGTAATTTTGACATGCGCTTAATTCTTATTGCAGCACCAGTAATTGGAAACATACAGAAATAAATAACCAGTAAAGCGATTGATAAGAGTTCAAGCCAAGAAAAACCTGAGTTTGAACTGATTTGGCTCAGTGCAAATACTGAGGCTAATAAGCCAGGTATAACGCCCACCTTCTCAATTGAGCCAATTATAAATGACTTCAATCGCCCCAGTTGTAGCTCCATTTCCTCAAACCGATTGGCAACGTAGGTAATTGCCGGGGTTGAAAATTTATCTAAGGATTCAAATAACTCTGCCTCTTCTTCGTTAGCCTTTGCGGTGAGCTTTATTATTTGACCAGCCATGTCATTGAAAACTTCTTTTACTGAGAAGTAACCTAGTATTGCTATGAAACCACCTATGGTGAAAGAAACAACTGCAAATAATTGCAAGCTAAACCGGATTTTCTCGCTCGTATCGCCCCATGTACTGAGCGGTAAAAATTGTAATGCGGCGATTAAACCACCTAAAAGGATGACTGCAAGGACAATAGCTTTAATGAACAAAGATTCGAATCGACCTTTAGGTAAATCACCATTTGAGTTGAAACGATAATGATAATCAATGATGACCTGATAGATAGCGGCTACTTCATTGGTAAACTGCTTTGACGAGCTATGAAATTCTTTAGTTTCTTCCATGAGGTTAGAGGCTTGCATATCCGTTTATTTATTTGATCATAAATATTAGCAGGTTTGTTGAGTTAATACATAGTATAGAAAAATAATTGACTATTTTGGCGATGGTGTGTCTAGAGCGCATCAATTAGGCAACGAGCTATTTGATTGTTCGATGCAAAGAGAATGCCCTCATGGTTCATAAAGGTTGAATCATGGCGATTAAGTGCCAGAGGTTGCCCAAATATATTAGTGGCACTGCAGCCTGACTCATGAGCAATACAAGCGGTGGCGGCGTAATCCCAAATGCTGCCGCCACCCTCTTCTATTTTTGGCAATTTTAAATAGCAGGCTTGATTTGAAGTTATTACATGGCAAGCATTTTTAACAGCGCCACTGCCATAACTAAAAGTTACGCCATCATAACGTAGAATTTGTGCACAATACTCTATGGCGTTAACCGCGGGTTGGTAGTTTGCATGTGTTTTAAAGCTTGCATCAGCATAAACCGTTAGCAATTTTGAAGAAGGTATGTTTTGTCTTAAACTAGTTTGGCTGAACGGAGTCAAGTTTTGATAACTGCCCTGCCCTCGGATCGCATGGTATAAAACTTGATTAGCGGGGTCGTATACCACGCCAATTAATGACTTCCCTGATTGCTCAACTAATGCGATGGATATCGCATATCCAGCGTGGCCGTTTGCATAAGCTAAGGTGCCATCAAGTGGGTCAACGCACCAGAAATACGGTTTTTCAAAACGCTCATGCGCATCGTCAGGCTTACTAAAAAAAGATTCTTCGCCAACAAAGGCAATATCAAAAGGTTCAGACACGGGTTGCAGGTGTTGGCGAATGATTTCTTCACTACCATGATCCACCTCAGTCACAACTTGTGATGCTTTGCTATTTCCAGAATTTTTAAAGGTTTGCTGCAAATTGTCTCGATCAAACGTTTCTATCCACTGCCCAGCTTGTTGAGCAGCTTCTATGGCTACATTACACAACATTTGTAACTGGTCTTTAGAAAGTATTGAATTCACGATCATCTAGTTAATCGAACTTATCGCTCTAGACTTTTAATGATACTTGTAGTGAGTTTTTCACTGTAGCTATTAATTTTCCAATGACTTGGACTCCAGCCTTTAATAAAGCGATGAAAATCTGCCCACGCAACTGGGTAAAGCGCCCGCCATTCCTTTTCTAACTCAGTTATAGTTACCTTAATATTTTTCTGTGTAATTTCATCACTCAATGCTGAGAAATAATAATCTAATAACTGGCTCTCCATCGCTTCACAGTCATCTTCACTCAAGCAACTGCCGATAAAATAAGCCACGTCTTTCATACCACAACCACGACCAACATACTGAAAATCCACAGCCGCAACCTGAGCTGGGTTGCCAAAATTTTCAGAGCTTGCTTGAAAGCAAAAATTGGCCAGTTTGGCATCACCATGTACGATGGTTTGGTAAGTACATTGCCGCAACTTTTGATCGATTAAAGGTGCCGCTTTTTGCAACGCAGTATCGTTCAAAGCCGCTAATTCGTCTGGGCGTGTATCGAGATGCCAATAGGTGCCACATTCCCACAAACCCTCGGTTTGACTGTTTAAAAACGTTGCATGAAAGCATGCCAACCAATTCAGGCAGGCGTAAACATCTTGCAATTCAACGCTGCTTTTTCTCACATCAAAACCTTGTGCATCAAGATCTGTTAACACTAAAACCGTTTCATTGATACTTGAGTTAACAGCGAGACAAGCTGGCACAACACAATCGCTTGTGCATTGTGACGCATAGTGTCGATACCAATAAGCCTCTACCTGATAAGAACGTACTTTTCTCTGATGAGACAAATCCGTGTTCCAACCGCGAGGGTGATCATCTGAGTCAGGAAGTTGAATATGTTTGAGTATTACGGATGAATGCGCGCCACCGCTAAGTTCAAGACGTATGATTTGTCCATACCCGCTCCATAACGATTGGATTACAGTCGAAGTGTCAATAGCTTGTGCGCCGGTTGCCGATAAAACAATTTGAGGTATAGCTGGCAGCATCGAAATAATCTATATAATGAAAAGCGCAGATAGATTAATACAATTTCCTAATTAAATCTTGCTTAAAAAAACCAAGACTTTCTAGTATTCTGTACTTTAGTCTCAAACAATTACTCTTGAGTTCATCAAGGCAAACACTATTCAGAGGTATGATCATGGAATTCACACAAAAACAAAGCATAAAAATAGCTTCTGCACTACTTTTATTAACGGTAATCTCTCAAGCTTTATACACTGGGCTTTACTTGGCTGCGAATGATATCCCACGCCAATGGCTGTGGGGATTGGAGGGCTTGGTGTTTGTTTTATTAGCTGCTTTTGCAGGCTCTGTCTTAGTCCAAGCCAAGCAATACACTCTAGGATTTTCGGCCATCCTCGCGAGCGCGATACTTAATCTTGTGCAGGTCGGCATTGGTCTTACACAATTTGGCCCGTTTCGCGAAGTCGCGCAAACTATTGAAGGGGTTGCTCCTGCGGCAGGCTCTGTGGTTGCGCTATCCTTCTTTATTTATAACGCCGCGAAAGTTCTATTAGGTTTATCAGCCATCGTATTCGGCTCAGCGATCTCGCAGGCTGGCTCCAAAATATTAGGCAAACTTACTGTCTTTGTTGGCGTAGTTGCGATTGTCGCTAATGCCATTGTGATGATATTTGGTCGAATTGAAGCGGTACCATCTGGCGCGACTGGCGTTGTTGCAACCTTGTTGTTGGCTATATGCTTGCTCAAGTTACAATCTGACGATTAAATCACAACCCATGTCAAAAAAGATAACCATACTTTCTCGGAAACAATAGATACGAGCACCGAAACCATCGGAGGCACACGGAGAAACTTAAGATCATGCAAAATTTCCAGAATGGCAAGATACATTGATATTTTTCCAGGCTTGTTTTTGCGCCTAAACGGATCAATTTTTTTGTGGTGTGTATATTTTGAGATAAATAATAGTACACTTCAGGGATGGCAGATCTAAATGCAGTTCACTTTGTTTCGCGCAGTCACCGTGGAAAAGTGAAACGAAACAACCAAGATTGTTTATCGATAAATTCGGAGCTCGTTTGTGCGGCCATAGCAGATGGTATTGGTGGTAATGCGTTTGGTGAAGTTGCTAGCCAGTTAAGTATTGACGCTTGTATGGAATATCTAACGACAGAGCAAAATTCTGTGTTAGCTAAGCCCACAAAGGAGCTGTCTAACGCAATTAAAGTAGCGAATGAGGAAATCATTACGATTCAGCAAAACGAGCCTAAATATAAGAATATGGGCTCTACGCTCAGCTGTTTTAATATCATTAAAGATGAGTTGAACTACGCATGGGTGGGTGACTCTCGAATTTATTTGATACGCCCTTCTGAAGAGTCAATCACGATGCTAACGAATGATCATACGCTGGATCAAAGCAAGATTGACCCAACGCTGTCACCGCAGCTGTATAAACGTGCGCCAAGTATTTTAACTCGCACGGTTGGCAGTATTTTGTTACTTAAACCGGATGTAGGCTCAGTTCAGCTTGAGACAAGCGATATTGTTCTTGCTTGCACAGATGGTTTATCAAATTTGGTTGCCGATGAGCTTATATTGGAGTACACGCTTAAAGCGGATACTAATTACTCTGATGGTCTTGAGAAGTTGGCTGACAAGTTACTTGATCGAGCTTTGGATTGCGGTGGCCAAGACAATATTTCGTTTATCTTGGCCAAAATAAATTAGATGTGATGATAAATTAAGTAAACTGCTTCAAAACTCGTAGCAGCTCGGCTACGGTTTGAATTCGGTCTTCTTTGTCTTTCTCAATGCATTGCATCACAGCTTTATCGAGTTCACCGGGAATCGGAATTTTAGAAATTTCAGATGGTTTTACAGGGCTGTTATTAAGCGTGTTTTTAATAACTTCACGCACCGTTTCACCTTGAGTGGTTAACTCGCCAGTCAGCGCTTCATATAAAATTGCGGCCAAACTATAGATATCCGTCCGGCCGTCAATATCAACGTCTTTGTTGATTTGTTCTGGTGACATATAGCTGACCGTGCCTTGCAAGCTTTGATAGCCGGTCATGGTTTTGTCTTCTGACGATGTGTTCGAATTCGCATCATCAAAATCGGGTTCTAGCCCTGTTTCACTGCGCACTTTGGCTAAGCCCCAATCCAACAATAGAACCTCACCAAATGGGCCAACTAAGATATTTTCAGGCTTGATATCTCGATGCACCACACCATGGGTATGCGCATACTCAAGTGCATTACCAACTTGAATAATAATGTCTAATAATTGTGTTAGGTCATAACGTTCGCGGTAATTAATAATTTCGCGAAATGTATAGCCATGCACTAACTTCATCGTGAAGTAGTAGTGCCCTTTTCGATCACGACCCAGCTCATAGGTGGGCATGGTATTGGGGTGCTGCAGCATGGCTGATACACGCGCTTCGCGTAACAATCGCTTTTGTTCAATTGGGTCGTTGGCAAACTCGGGCAGTAAGGACTTGTAGCAAATAACACGACCTAGGTGCTGGTCTCTACAAGATTGAATTAACGACTTACCGCCTCTGGCTATGGTCTTGAAATGCGAATAGCGAAAGTTTGGATTGATCTGCTTAGCTAAATCCTTATCGGTTTGCTCTATGTACAGAGTTGGGTATTCATCCTGTCTAAATTTTGGAAACTCACTCATAAAAAGTTATTTGTATTGCTTGGCTGATCAAATCACTGATCTTGTTAAGATAGCCCTCGACTAGCAATAAGTAAACAATTTATAGCAATCAACAAAAGTATTAGGCATAAAAAAGGGCTGTAAAAAACAGCCCTTTTTAAAACTCTTAACGAACTAGCTTTATGCAAGCGCTTCGTTAGTTGTTTTGATGATTGCCGCCGCCACTTTGTATGGATCAGCGTTAGAAGCTGGACGACGATCTTCCAATCGACCTTTCCAACCATCATCAACCGTGCCAACTGGGATACGAATTGACGCACCACGGTCAGATACACCGTAGCTGAACTCGTTAATAGATTGAGTTTCGTGCGCACCCGTCAAACGTTGATCATTGTCAGCACCGTAGACGCTGATGTGACGCTCAATGTTTTTGCCAAACTCTTCACAAATTTGGTTAAAGATATCTTCTTTACCCAAGTCACGCATTGGACCATTTGAGAAGTTTGCGTGCATACCAGAACCGTTCCAGTCAGTGTCGCCGAGTGGCTTTGGATGCCAATCAACTGCAACGCCGTATTTTTCAGCGCAACGCTCAATTAGGTAACGGCCTAACCAGATTTCATCGCCAGCACGTTTTGCGCCTTTCGCGAAGATTTGGAATTCCCACTGGCCAGCGGCTACTTCAGCATTGATACCTTCAACGTTTAGACCTGCTTCTAGGCAAATATCCAAGTGCTCTTCAATGATGTTTCGACCATAAGCATTACGACCACCCACTGAACAGTAGTAAGGGCCTTGAGGTGCTGGGAAACCGTTAATTGGAAAGCCTAAAGGCAGATTTGTATCTGGATCGATCAAGAAGTACTCTTGCTCAAAGCCAAACCAGAAATCGTCGTCGTCTTCTTCAATAGTCGCACGGCCGTTTGAATCATGTGGTGTACCGTCAGCATTTAATACTTCAGTCATTACCAAATATGAATCTTTACGATCTGGATCAGGAATAATCGCGCAAGGTTTCAACAAGCAATCAGAATCGCTACCGTCAGCTTGCTCTGTTGAAGAACCGTCAAAAGACCACATTGGGCAGTCTTCAAGCTTGCCACTGAAGTCGTTACGAACCATTGTTTTGCTGCGAAGGCTTTGAGTTGGTTTGTAACCATCAAGCCAGATGTATTCTAGTTTGCTCTTCATAATCAAAAATTCTCAAGAAAATTGTAGTAGTTAAATGTAGTAGTTTTAAAAGTCACCTGTGCATTTAAACGTCTACTTCTTAGACACAGGCAACCATGCATTTTGCACGGCTAATATAAAGCAAAAACCGTTCCAAGTTTTATTAAATTATAAAAAAAACAGTTTAATGTTGATGAATCGATTTTTCGCAATTCAATAGTTCAAATAAAACAATATCTTGCCGTATTATTTTCAACTAATTACTTGATACAGACGCAATAATTGCCCGCACCATTTTGAAACAAACAGGTTAAAATAATCAAACTTTTTGCACACAAAGTGTGCATAGCCCTCATTGATGCACCAACTCAGTGCGAATAATTGAAATCGGTTTTTTAAATTCGCGGATATAAAACTCTATGCGAAATCGCTAGAAGCTAGTAAATAATTACTAACTCTGTGCCAGAAAAGATTTATTGGCCTTGTTTATCTAAACCTTTGATAAACGGCGCCCTGAGTTGCCCTAAATAGTTTTGCGGGTAGTTTGGGTTTAACAGACCAATAGTGCCTACTTCGTCATCAGGTTTGCCTTGATGCTCTGGATGAAAGTACGTGCCGAATAATCGGTCATAAATAATTAGGTTATTGCCATAATTATTGTCGGATTGCGTTGCATCTTTGGAGTGATGCCATCTGTGTAATTCCACCACATTGAAGAACCAATAAAGTGGCCCAAGCTTTAGGTTGATATTGCAATGCTGGGAATAGCCACAAACGGCTGTGACACCTAAATACATCGCTAATACGGTGCCTTCTGCGCCCAATAAAATTGGAAAAAAGAGTTCGGTGAACATAAACCAGGCTTTGTCCACAGGATGCGCTCGGGTGGCATTCCACCACCACAGCCGGTGCGGAGAATGATGCACCGCGTGAAAGCGCCATAGCAAAGGCACTTCGTGCGCCAAACGATGCCCCCAATAACGCCCTGCATCGGCAACGATGAGCAGCAAGATTAATTGAGCGACGACTGGCCAATCACTTGGCCAAAGCGAACCACCTGCCTGCGCAGCTAGCCATGCGGTTATGCCCGCTAATAAAGCAATGTATACAGGGCGTAAAAATATCGGCAAAATCACATAGGCGACTGTGCCACTGATGATATCGTTTAAAAAATCACCCTGCGGCTTGTTCCATTCTTTACGATACGGCATCGACCATTCAGCCAGCCAAAAAAGAAAACCAAGGCCTACCACGACCGCATAGCTTGCAATTGGAATAGAGGTCCCCTGCTCCAGCAAAATATAAATAAGTGTTGGTACGCCTATCAGTGCAGCGGGAAACAACGCCCACTGTGCTGTTTTGTAAATGAAACTGGCATTAGCGTTTGTCATATTAAATTTTTTCTACCCCTTTTTATTATTAGCGCGTCAGCCAATGAGTAAGCAAGACTCTTTTTAAATCATTCTACACACCGAATTTGCTTAGATAAAGAGGCCTTCAACACTATTTGGCGCGTCTGACCCAGGGTTCTCAGTCAACTATCATATGACCTACGACTTACACAATTAGCAAATGTGTATGTAATTGACTTAGCTGTTGATGTTCAACTAAAAAGCTTAATATTCCGATGTGCCAACTTGCGAAAGCAAAATTTCGCCAATAGACTTAGAGAAATAACAATAAATCAACAGAGGTAAAGTCAATGCGCACGACTCCACAAAAACGGATTGATGAACTTAGCCAACTCGGTTGGTGGGGGAATAACACCTTAGATACTCTGTTTACTGCTGCGGTTAACAAAAGCGGGGAACGAACTGCGTTAGTTGATCAATTTAATCGTAGTGAGTTCACCGATGGAGAAGCTTTGCGATTAAGTTTTAATGAGCTCGCAAATGTTGCAGATAACCTAGCGATGGATTTTTATCGTCACGGTTTGAGGCGTGACGACATTGTTATTGTTCAGCTGCCGAATATTGTTGAGCTGGTAGTGTTGTATCTTGCATTAGGCAAGCTTGGCGTAATATTGAGCCCAGTGCCTATTCAATATGGTCCGTTCGAATTAGAAAAAGCCAAAGACGTAGTCGAACCGGCTGCGTTTATTTCATTATCTAACTTCAACGGTAAGAACTTTGCAGATGAGCATGGCGCAGGCTTTAAGGGTAACTGCAAAGTATTTTGTTTTGGAGATCAGCCACCTGCTGATTCGGTCGCCCTTTCTCTAGACACAAACAAACATACGCTTAATCAAGATTATCAAGCTTATATCGAGAGCCTTGATTTAAGTGCCAATGAT
>CAZOBR010000030.1:0-20263 GCA_964578035.1 uncultured Gammaproteobacteria bacterium | reverse complement strand
CTGCTTGTGTAATGTTAATGAGCCCACTTAAGCGCTTAGCTAAGGTGAATGAAAAAATTCAAATTGGCATTACCGCGGCTAACAGCGTGTTTGGATTGATTGACGCACAACCCGAAGCGGATACGGGCACAATTCCTGTGCTTGAAACCAAAGGTAATTTGAAGTTTGATGATGTGAGCTTTCGCTACACAGTTGATGACGAAAACTCTGTGTTGAGTAATATCTCGTTTGAAATAACCTCAGGTAAGCGCTTTGCGCTTGTTGGCTCATCAGGCAGTGGTAAATCGACACTAACCTCATTGATTTTGCGCTTCTATTCGCCTGAGTCGGGTGAGATTACCCTTGATGGACAACCACTTGAAGATATTAATTTAAAAAACTTGCGTGATCAGGTGGCGTTAGTGAGTCAGGAAACAACCTTGTTTGATGACACAATTGGGCGCAATATTATGTATGGAATGCTTGATCAGTTTGATCAAGAGCGTCTTGATTCTGCGATTAAAGCGGCTCATGTTGACGAGTTCTTGTATGACTTGCCGCTTGGCTTAGATACGGTGGTCGGTGAGCATGGTCTACGGCTCTCAGGCGGGCAGCGTCAACGCATAGCGATTGCTCGTGCTATTTATAAAAATGCGCCAATATTAATTCTTGATGAGGCCACATCGGCACTCGATAATAAATCTGAGCGTTATGTGCAAGATGCGCTCGAAACACTCATGAAAGGTCGAACCTCATTGGTGATTGCGCATCGCTTATCAACTATTGAGAGCGCAGATAAAATATTGGTGCTTGATCATGGCAGAATTGTTGAACAGGGTGCGCATAAAAGCTTGATTCGAAAAAATGGTGTCTATGCCGAACTGCATCGTGCACAGTCAAAGTCGAGCAAGAAAGGCTTTTTGTTTTGGAAACAAAACTAAGTTTGCATTATGTTCAGATGGCGCACCTCGCTGGCTAATACGCTACAACAAAGCTGGCAATCAGCAAATTATCTAAGCTATTTGCTTTGGCCACTCTCAATTATTTATCGCTTGGTTTTTGCATTACGCAGTGCAGCATATCGACGTAATTTTTTTAAGTCATACAAAGCATCTGTACCGATTATTGTTGTTGGTAATATTACGGTTGGTGGAACTGGTAAGACACCGATGGTTATTTATTTAATCGAGCAACTGCGTGCAAGTGGCTATAAGCCAGGTGTAATTAGCCGAGGTTACAGTGGCAATGCAGAATCGTATCCGTTGTTTGTAACCGCTGACATAGCAGCTGAACAAGCGGGTGATGAGCCAGCGTTGATTGTGCGCAGAACCGCTGCGCCAATGAGTGTTGGGCCAAATCGTCAACACGCTATTGAGCAGTTAATGCAGCTGGCGGATATCGATATAATTATCAGTGATGATGGCTTACAGCATTTGGCTTTACAGCGTGATATTGAAATTTGTTTAATGGATGCGACGCGCGAACAAAAAAATCATTTTTTATTGCCTGCTGGCCCATACCGAGAATCTCGCAAGCGCTTGCAGAGCGTTGACTTTATTGTCTCTCATCAATCTAATCTAAACGCAGCCGAAAATTCAGAAAACCAATGGGTCATGAAGTTGGAAACACAAAACCCTGTGCCACTGGCGTCTAATAATAAACAAGCCTTTAAACCAGAAAAGGGTATTCATGCGGTGGCCGGCATTGGCAATCCACAGCGTTTTTTTGCAAGTTGCGAGTCCTTAGGTTGGCAGATAGAAAGACATGCGTTTGATGATCATCATCAATTTCAAGCCAGCGACATTACTTTTGATGATGGTAAACCAGTCTTAATGACCGAAAAAGATGCCGTCAAATGTATTGATTTTGCGTCACAACAGCACTGGTACTTGCCCGTGAATGCTAAACTTAATGAATCGTTTATGCCACAGCTCCTTGATAGGCTTAAGCAATAAGTGATTAGCGATAACTGATGGCAAAAATAAGCTCTGTAATGTATTAGAGGTTTAACATGAATATAAAATTATTAGAAATGCTGGTTTGCCCAGTGACTAAAGGTTCATTGGAGTATGATCGCGACAACAATGAACTGATTTCTAAATCTGCCAAGCTTGCTTACCCAATCCGTGACGGTATTCCGGTCTTGCTTGAAGAGCAGGCGCGAGATATTACCGTAAGCAAGTCGGATAAAGTTTAAAACTCATGTCTGATCAATCGTTTATTGTTGTGATCCCTGCACGTTTTGCTTCCACGCGTTTGCCGGGCAAAATGCTTGCGGATATTGCCGGTAAGCCAATGATTGCGCACGTAGTCGATCGTGCCAATGAGTCGCAAGCAAGCCGTGTGCTTGTTGCAACCGATGACCAACGTATTGCTGACGCGCTCACAGACTCGGATTGCGAAGTGTGTATGACAAGCGTAGATCATCAATCTGGCAGTGACCGCTTAGCTGAGGTCGTTGCGCTGAAAGGCATTACCGATGACGAAATTGTTGTGAATGTGCAAGGCGACGAACCTCTTGTTCCAGGGCGATTAATTAACGAAGTAGCGTATTCATTGGCATCTGCGCAAGATGCCGTAATGTCAACTGCCGCGCATAAGATTCTAAATGCTGACGATACTCAAGACCCCAATGTTGTTAAAGTGGTCTTTGATCAAGCTGGTCGCGCATTGTATTTCTCGCGCGCCGCGATTCCATTCGTTCGCACTGAGTCATCAATTGATGCTATCGATGCATGGCGCCATATTGGTATTTACGCATACCGGGCAAATTTTTTAATGCACTATGCAAAACTGAATAGCAGCGCAATCGAGCAAGCAGAAAGCCTAGAGCAGCTTAGGGTGCTCGATAATGGTTATGCGATTATGGTCGAAACGGTTGACTATGACACAGGCTTTGGGGTCGATACGGTGACTGATCTAGAACGGGTTCGAGGTATTCTGAAAAATAACGTGTCAGAGGCGATTGAGAAGTTAGATGGTTAAAGTTTTATTTGTTTGCATGGGTAATATTTGTCGCTCGCCAACAGCGCATGGCGTGATGCAGCACAAAGTTAATCTGCGTGGTTTACAAGATCAATTTGAAATCGATTCTGCCGGTACACACGCCTATCATGTTGGCGAACAATCCGATCCGCGTTCTCGTGCGCTGGCAGCAAGTAAAGGCATCGATATGGAGTTTATTCGCGCTCGAAAAATCTCTGTATTAGATTACGATGAGTTCGATTATATCTTAGCCATGGATCACGATAACCTTGAGCTGATTAAATACTATGCACCAGAAAGTCACACTGCGGAAGTGCGCTTGTTTTTAGATTTTGCCAATCAGGTCGGCACTGCTGATCAACAATACGTGCCCGACCCGTATTATGGTGGTGATGCTAGCTTTGAAACTGTATTTAGTTTGGTAGATGCAGGTTGCGATGCCTTGATTGGTGCATGCTTAAATAATGCCAATGACTAATATTAGTAACATTATGATCAATGTCGCTCAGCAGCAACTGCACGCATTTAACCAACAGGGCGAATGTGTGATTGATACACGTGTTGCAACTGCTAAAAATGGTGTCGGCCAAATTATGAACAGTGAATGCACGCCATTGGGCGAGCACCGAATACGCGCAAAAATTGGCGCTGGCCAAGCTGTCAATACCGTCTTTGTTGGCCGCAGACCGACAGGCGAGTTATACACAGATAACTTAGGTCGTGCACACCCAAATCGCGATTGGATATTAACGCGGATTTTGTGGCTTTGTGGTAACGAAGTAGGGCATAACCGCGGAGGTAATGTCGACACCCAAAGGCGCTACGTATACATTCATGGTGCACCCGATTCACACGCGATGGGCGTGCCGAGTTCACATGGCTGTATCAAGATGCGAAATAGCGATATTATTCATTTGTTTGAACAAGTGAGAGTTGGTACTCGCGTGTTGATTAAAGAATCTTAAAATATAAAATTATGAGCAAGTCTTGTCCCCAACAATTCCTTATGCCGCTTGGCCCTGTGATGGTCGATGTGGCTGGTACAGAGTTAAGTGATCATGAGCGACAACGCCTAAGTCATCCAAGTGTTGGTGCAGTGATATTGTTTGCTCGAAACTATCAAAGCCGTGAACAAGTTTCTGCTCTTATTGAAAATATTAAAGCCATTCGAACCCCATCATTATTAGTCGCGGTTGATCAGGAAGGAGGTCGTGTTCAGCGTTTTCAAGATGGTTTTAGTAAGCTCCCTGCTACGCAACACTTTGGTGAACTATGGGAGGCAAATAAACAAACGGCGCCAATGCGTGCATTTGAATCGGCCTACACCATGGCAAGTGAATTGATTGCCGTGGGTATTGATTTTAGTTTTGCGCCGGTTTTTGATGTCACGTTGAAAGACAGCGAAGTCATTGGAGACCGTTGTTTTCACTCAACGCCTGATGTGGCTGCTGAGCTACTCGGGGCCTATATTGACGGCATGCATGCTGCTGGCATGGTAGCAATTGCAAAACACTTTCCTGGCCACGGCGGGGTTAGTGGTGATTCACATCATTGTTTGCCGCAGGATTCTCGTTCTGTTGACGATGTTCGGCAGCACGATTTAGTACCGTATCAAATGCTTGTTGATGAAATTCAAGGTGTCATGACCGCACATGTACTGTTTGATCAATGTGACAGTCAGATACCCACATACTCATCGTTTTGGTTGCAAAACATACTGCGAGAAGAACTCGGTTTTGAAGGTGTGGTATTTAGCGACGATTTGACCATGCAAGGTGCAATTGATGCCGTTGAAACTGACTCTAATAGTGAATCAATTGTGGTCAGCGCTCAACGAGCTATATACGCCGGTTGTGATATGGTTTTGGTATGCAATAAGCCAGAGCTTGCTGACGAGCTATTGATGGGTTTAGAGTTTGATCCGAATGAAGCACTTTCGGCAAAGTTGTCACGGCTCTCGAGTCGAGTTAGCTAAGCTTGATTTTGTAGCAGAACACATTAATTTAATTAAAATAGGAAATAATAATGGGTGTTTGGTTAAAGCGTTTAGCGATTTTAGCGGTATTAGGTTTTCCAATCAGCGTGATTGGTTATCGCTTAGGTTTATTTCAATTTGGCGCTGCATTTCAGCTGCTAGCTGTTACGTTTGTGCTTGCTTTAGTAGTGTTCTTAGTTGCAACGGTTATGAGTCTGGTGCAACGCAGCTCTAACCCAGTGAGTGCAAAGGCCTCACGTACTGCATCGTTACTTTGTTTGCTGCCTATGATTGGTTTAGGTACGCAAATTGTAACGGGCCGTTCTGTGCCGCAAATCCACAATATTTCAACGGATACGGCAAACCCACCACAGTTTTATAAGGTTGCTGAGTTGCGTACTGCAGACCACAATCCGCTGGTTTATGATGCGGCTAAATTAGCGTCTATACAAACGAGCGCCTACCCAGGTGTCAAAACACTCGTTGTCGCAATGGATAAAAGCACAGCCTACGCTCGTGCTAAAAACGTCGCTGAACAGCTGGGCTGGAATATCGTTGGTGAAGATCAAGCTGCGGGGATTATTGAAGCCACAGAGTCTACGCTGTTATGGGATTTTAAAGACGATGTTGTGATTCGCATTAGTCAACAAGACCAAGATAATTTGGCCATTGATCTACGCTCGGTCTCGCGTGTAGGCCGCAGCGATTTAGGCGCAAATGCTAAACGTATACAGGCTTTTTTGAATACGTTTTCTGAGGGTTAATGTTTTTTAAAAGCTTGTATTTAAAAGCTTCTAAGAGCCGATCTGGTCAAAGACTTTGAGCGACCGCTTTGCAAAAAACTGGTTACTCGTCTTCTTTTTTGGGCTTTTTAACTTTAGGTGTTTTACGTTTAAATAAACGATTAAACAAGCCTTTGTCTCTATGTGTCGGTTTAGTGATGACGGTGCCGCCGTGTTGTTGATCTTCCGTGCTGGGCTCTAAGTTTTCGACATTGGCTAAATCTACATCGCCTCTTAGTTCGACTAATTTGTCGCCATCAAATAAAGCCGTGATTAAACGCGATTCAGTTTCTTTTTTACGCTTATTGTTGTTTGAATAAAAATAATCCCAACGTGATTCATTAAAAGGGTCAATCACCATTGGCGTGCCCAATATGAATAGTACTTCTTGTTTGCTCATGCCATAACGTATTTCAGATAAATCACTATTATTAATGATGTTGCCTTGTTGAACATCGGGCTGAAATGGTCGAATGCACGCGCTTAGAGTGAGGCTTAAAGCAATAAGGATTAGGGTGTTCTTGATGGTCATAATCAGTTGTTATTTCTATTTTAATTTTCAGTGCGTCGCAAGAGTGGATACTAGTCGTATTTTAATTCTAGTAACACAGCGATTTCGTCGCAGTTATGAAATTTGTAGCAGTTTACACAAATCCCCCAAACTTTTTCAGGAAATATATCTTTGTTAACGGTTATAAAGCCTAGTTTATGAAAAAAATCGGGCACATAGGTTAACGCCATGAGTCGTCCGACTTTTCGTTGTCGCGCAATTTCAATCAAGCGCGCTACAATTTTTCGCCCTAAGCCTTGGCTTTTAATTTCTTTATTCACCATTAAGCTGCGCACCTCGGCGAGCTCATCAGTAAAATGCTCTAGTGAGCCACACGCAATTATTTCGCCATCATGCTCAATTACGTGAAAGTGTTGTAAATGCTCTAATATGTCCGTTTTTGTTCTGGGCAGTAAATCACCCATGTTTGCATAGTGGTTAAGCAAACGTTGTATGCCAGCAATATCGCTATTAACAGCCGACCGCACCTCAAGATTTAGCAGCTCATTATGACTTTTGCTCTGCGTTCCGCTTTGAGCAGCCGACGCCAGCATTGGTTTAGAATCAGTATCCATATTTTACTGGTTTGCAGCGTTTTTGGGTTTGCTCGCGGCGAGCATTTCTTGTGCATGCGCACGTGTTCGATCGGTTATTTCAGCACCACCCAACATGCGTGCAATTTCGGTAGTGCGCATTTCGTCGTTCAGTTTAACTAAGGTCGAATAGGTTTCATTGTCGTTACTTACTTTGTCGATAAAAATATGTTGGCTGCCTTGCGCTGCAACTTGAGGCAGATGAGTGATGCAAAGCACTTGCGCATTGTCGCCAAGGTTGCGTAGACGTTCACCAACTATTTGTGCGGTTTTACCGCCCACACCGACATCGACCTCGTCAAATACTAATGTTGGTGTGTCTGATTTTTCACTGGTGATCACTTGTATGGCTAAACTGATTCGAGATAATTCGCCGCCCGACGCGGTCTTGTGCAAGGCTTTCGCGGGAGCGCCAAAGTTGGTGCTGACTAAATACTCGATTTGGTCAATACCATGCTCAGAAATCACTATCGAATCGCTGATAATTGGTTCAGTTTGAATAATCAACTCACCACCTTTCATGCCCAAGCTTTGCATTTGCTCGGTAATACTCGCTGAGAGCTTTTTGGCGACAGACTGGCGAGTGTTTGATATGGCATATGCCACCACAGAATACTGTTTGGTTAATAATGCTATTTGTTCTTGAAGAACATCTGGCTGAGATTGTTGTTTTTCTAAGCGCTGATACTCTTCTTGCAAATGTTGATGACGTTTAGGCAAATCATTCTCATGACAGCGGTGCTTGCGTGCTAAATTAATCAAGGTATCTCGGCGTTGCGCAATTTCGTGTAAATGCTCAGGGTCTTGATCTATTTTTGCTAAAGCAGATTCTAATGCGCTGCGCGCTTCATCAACTTGTGCTAATGCAGAACTAAGAAGATCGTTAGCGGGCTTTAATTGAGCATCGACTTCAGCTAATTCACTAATTACGTTAGCGTTTTTACCCAGCTCTGAACTTAGGTTGCTGCTTTCGTTATTAAACAGCGCGTCTAAGGTTTGCTCAATGCCGGTAATCAACTCTTGCGCATTGTTTAGACGCGCATGTGTGTGCTCAATTTCTTCAAACTCACCGTCAGTAATATTTGCTTCATTAAGTTCATTAAGCTGAAAGCTTAATAGCTCCATGCGATCCGTTGTATCGCTCTGGTTTTGCTTAACAGACTCAAGTTCACGCTCAAGACGATGTATTTGCGAGGCCAGCTTTGCCATTTTGTTCAATTCTGCTTGGTGTTCTGAGAATTGGTCAATAATTTGCCGTTGAGTTGAGCGCCTCAACAATGATTGATGTTCGTGCTGACCGTGCAGATCGACCAACAAAAAACCAAGCTCTTTTAAGCTGGCAAGTGTCGTTGGTTGATCGTTAACGTAGCACTTGGTTGGTTTGTTGCGTTTTACGATTCGACGAATTAAACAGTAGTCGTCACTGCCGTCTTGCTCTGAATTAGATAAATCTCGTTGTTGTAACCAGCGTTGAACATTACTTAGATTCTTTATTGAAAATAGGGCACTGATTTCGCATTGGTCTTCGTTGTGGCGAATCATGTCGGTTTCTGCACGTGAGCCCAACAACAAATTTAGCGCATCCAGCACAATTGATTTACCTGCGCCGGTTTCACCGGTAACCACAGTTAAGCCATCATCAACTTCTATTTCCAGTTGTTTGATGATTGCAAAATTACGAATTGACAGTTCTCGTAAGGCCATAATAAATAGTTCTATGATTTAACGCTCGCCACCCCAGCCAAGTTTGGCACGAAGCATAGCAAAATAATTATAGTTTTCAGTATGCACTAAGCTAACCGAATGTTCTGCTTTAGTGATACAAACGGTTTCGTCACCAACAAGCGTGCAGCCAATTAAGCCATCGCAAGATACATGCGAAGAGCTCTTCGTGTGGTTGTGGATTGTTAACTCAATTTTGCTGTTAGCTGGCAGTGTGATCGGGCGGTTAGATAAAGTATGCGGCGAGACAGGTACCAACGAAATTACATCAATGCCGGGGTGCATGATCGCACCGCCGGCTGATAATGCATAAGCGGTTGAGCCAGTTGGCGTAGCAAAGATAACGCCATCAGATCGTGCTGCCGTTACAAATTGTTGATTAACTTGCGCTTGCCAGTTAATTAATTTTTCCAGAGCATGACGGCCAATAACGACATCGTTCAAAGCGATTTGCTGGTATAGAGTTTCTCCATTTCGCATGACATTCACCTCGAGCATCATGCGTTTTTCTATATGGTAGTTGCCAGCGAGAATAGCATCGACTTCGGACAACATGTCGTCTTGCGCAATATCCGTTAAAAAACCTAATGTGCCTAAGTTAACACCTGCCACCGGAATGTCCATTTGCGCCATCTTTCGAGCAACATGCAACAATGTGCCGTCACCGCCAATCACAATGGCAAGATCTATGTCGGTGCATAAATCATCGAGCATTTTTTCGTGTGGTAAATCGCGTGCAATTTCAGAGGCAGTGGTATGCCCAAGCTTAACTTCAAGACCTTTGGCCTCGAGGTGTGCAGTTAGTGATTTAAGCGGTTTTTCAATACTTGCATCCAAGTATTTACCAAACACGCCAATTGTTTTAAACATGGGCATATTGATTTATGATTATCAATGTTCATTGTCGCTAATTAAGGCTTATCTTGTCCAGCAGGATTTTCAGTTTAAGTCAGCACAAGAACGAATTATTGATTAACAAATAACACATAATGTTGAGTATTATTTATAATTGATTTTATGAGCTTAGATCATCGCGCCGAAAATGTATTAAAAAACTTGGTTGAGACCTATATTGTACAAGGTCAACCAGTGGGCTCGCGTACCTTGTCTAAGCTACCATCATTGGGTGTTAGTTCCGCTACCGTACGCAATGTTATGTCTGACTTAGAGGAGTTAGGCTTAATTACCGCGCCGCACACGTCTGCAGGTCGTATTCCTACGTCGCAAGGGTATCGCTTGTTCGTAGACCGTATGTTACGGGTATCGACACTGACTAACCAAGTCGTTGAAAAACTGAGTTCTAAGTTTGATCAAGAAACCGACCCAGAGACTTTATTAGCACATGCGTCTGATGTGTTGTCGGAGTTAACACAATTTGCCGGTGTGGTTGTGTTACCCAGTCAATCGGTTACGCGTTTTCACCAATTAGAGTTTATGCGTTTGTCAGATTCGCGGATTTTGGCGATCTTAGTTACGGAAGATGGTCGCGTTCAAAACCGTGTATTGCCAACTGATCATAACTTTATTGAGTCAGAACTGGTTGAAGCCGCTAACTTTTTCAATCAGCGCTATAAAGGCAGCACATTAGAAGATGTGCGTCGCCAATTAGTTAATGACATGGTGCGCGATAATGATGAAATGCATCGTATCAACCAATCCGCAATGCAGGCTGCCAGCCGAGTAATTAGTGAAGAAGACGCTGGCAATGCCAATGAGGTTATGTTGAGTGGCGAACAAAAGCTGTTGGATGTACCAGATTTATGTCAAATCGAAACGCTACAAAAGCTATTTGATGCCTTTAAAACCAAACGCGACTTACTCGACCTGTTAGATCGCAGCATGAAAGCAGAAGGCGTTAGTGTGTTTATCGGTGAGGAGTCCGGTTACAGCGCGCTGGGCGAGTGCAGTGTGATCGCCAGCCCTTATGAGGTAGATGGCAAGGTGATCGGTACACTTGGCGTAGTAGGTCCGACAAGGATGGCCTATGACGAAGTAATCTCGGTAGTTGATATTACTTCTAAGTTATTAAGCCAAGCATTAAGCGCTGGGCCTAAAAGCCGATAAGTAAAGTCCGATACAAACCCATCACATGCATTTATAGGCTTTGCGCTAGAGGGAATGCTCAAACAAGCTAAATAATGGACTGTTTGTTTACTAAAGAGTAAACTGCTTATCCTTTCCAGCTTAATCCATCCGCAGACTAAAGAGAGAAAAAAATGACTCAAGCAAATCAATACGATGTTGTGATATATGGCGCAACGGGTTTTACTGGGCGTTTAGTCGCTGAATATATTAATAATCAATACGGTAATACAGCGGATTTAAGCTGGGCAATGGCGGGTCGTAGCCAGGAAAAATTAGAGTCGGTACGCAACGAGATGGGGTTTCCCGAAAGCACCCCGTTTATTGTTGCGAATTCAGATGATGAAGCCAGCATGCAAGCGATGGTTGATGCAGCCAAAGTTATTATCACAACAGTTGGCCCATACCAAAAATACGGCTCTGATTTGGTTCGTTTATGCGCAAATTCTGGTACTGACTACGTGGATTTATGCGGTGAACCAGTATGGATGCGTCATATGATTGATGCGCATGAAGCCGCGGCCAAAGCTTCTGGTGCACGCATTGTGTTTTCATGCGGTTTTGATTCCATTCCGTCTGATTTAGGTATTTATCGTTTACAGCAATTAGCAAAAGAGCAAACTGGTGAAGTGTGTACTAGCGTGATTGGTCGTGTGCGCGGTATGGCAGGCACTTTTTCTGGCGGTACGGCTGCTAGCTTACAAGCTACGCTGATTGCCGCGAAAGCGGATAAAGAAGTCTTTAAATTATTGATTGACCCATTCTCGCTTGTGCCTGATTACGATGGTGTGCCACAACCAGATGGTGATACAGTTCATTATTCTGAAGAACTAAATAGCTGGGTTGCACCCTTTATGATGGCCGCTATTAACACGCGTAATGTGCACCGCAGTAATGCCTTGCTCGGTTATCAATATGGCAAAGACTTTACCTATAGTGAAATGTTGCTAACAGGCGATGGTGAAAAGGGTGAGGCAGTTGCAAACTTTGTTAAGAATGACAAAAGCATGGCAGGTCCAGACGCGCCTAAACCTGGTGAAGGTCCGAGCAAAGAAGAGCGTGAATCGGGCTATTACGACATCATGTACATAGGGTCAACTTCACAAGGTAAGCAATTGATTGTTGGTGTCAAAGGTGATCGCGACCCAGGCTATGGCTCAACCTCAAAAATGATCTCTGAGAGTGCAATTTGTTTAATTAAAGATGCCACAGATACCGCTGGTGGTATTTGGACAACTGCGCCTGCCATGGGGGATAAATTGATTGCGCGCTTAGAGCAAAATGCCGGTTTAACATTTACCCAAGAACAATAGTTATTCACAGCCTTAATTTGGTGTTTTTGAGCACCTAACAATTAATTAATCTGAGCAAGGATGCTTGGTTTTGTCTGATCAAACGTCTGCGTTGTTATTATTTTTTTAATACATTTTTGTAAAAATCATTACTAATTAGCGACTTACGAGCGATTTAATAGACGCTTGACTCTTATCTGAGTCGGTATTAACAAAACGTAATCCTCTCGCCACTTGAGTGTAATCACACCGCCCTTACTATTTGCGTGTAAGTTTTTTATCTATGCACTTGTCTTATAAGTAATGTTAGGCAATGCTCAATAAAATGCGGCATTTTCATTTAATTTGGAGAACTCAATGGGTCAGGTAATATCTAAATCAGTAATATCGATTTTAAAATGGGGTACGGTAATAGCTGCAACAGCGGCCGTGGTAATCACAATTCAAGCGAATGCAGACGGTCATGGAGACCACAGCAATACAAAAAGTGTACAGACAGTTGAGCGAAGTGCTCAGCCTTGGGCGCCATCGGCGGGTTTCGCAGATTTAATAGAGCAAGTTAGCCCCGCGGTTGTGCATGTGGCGACTAGTGGTTTAGTAGAGCAACGCCGTAGACGAGGTGGCCAACAGTTTGGTATTCCGCGCAATTTTGAAGACTTTTTTAGGGACTTTCAAAACCGTCGTGGCCCACAACAAGAGCCCGATGATGAAGATCGAGATGATTCTGAGAAACAAAAACGGCCACTTGGTATTGGTTCCGGTTTTGTCATTAGCTCAGATGGCTATGTTGTTACCAACCATCACGTGGTTGACAAAGCCGATGAGATTATCATCACGTTTACTAACGGTGATGAGTACACTGCTGAAATAAAAGGTAGTGATCCTAAAACTGATTTAGCGTTATTAAAACTGAAAGATGCTAAAAATTTGCCATTTGTGTCGTGGGGCGATGATGACAAATCACGAGTCGGTGACTGGGTACTTGCAATCGGTAATCCGTTTGGTTTAGGTGGTTCTGCCAGTACCGGTATTATTTCAGCGCGTGGTCGTGATATTGGTTCAGGCTCGTACGATGATTTTATTCAAGTAGACGCAGCAATTAATCGTGGTAACTCTGGTGGCCCGCTGTTCAACACAAATGGTGAAGTCATTGGTATTAACACGGCCATTTATTCACCTAATGGCGGTAGTGTCGGTATTGGTTTTTCAATTCCAGCGAATTTAGCTAAGAATGTTATTTCACAATTAAAAGATTCAGGCAAAGTTGAACGCGCCTGGATTGGTGTACAAATTCAACCTTTGGACAACGAGTTAGCTGAAGGCTTTGGTCGCGACAATGATCATGGCGCTTTAGTCGCCGCGGTGCAGCCTGGCACACCTGCGGCTGATGCCAAGATTCGAGCAGGCGATATTATTTTATCGTTCGACGGTCAAGAAATTAAAAAGATGCGCGATTTACCAAAAGTGGTAGCAACATCATCCGTTGGTAAAAAATATAAAGTGGATGTTTGGCGCGATGGTGCGCGAAAAACGCTTACGATCAAAACAGCACGTTTTCCTGAAGATGAAACTTTTGCGCGAGCAGACTCAAATGATACCAAGCCAAAGCCAGAACCCAAAATGGATAAAGTCTTAGGTGCTCAACTTGAAGCTCTTGATGATGACACACGCGAAACCTATGGCATTGATGAACTGACTGAAGGTGTATTAGTGCTTGACGTTAAGCGCGGTGGTTTGGCAGCACAAAATGGTTTGCGCCGTGGCGACGTGATCACAACTTTAAATGGTGTCAGTGTCAGCACACCTGATGATGTGTTCGACATTGTGCAACGCGCGCAAGATAAAGGCCGTAGCAATATTCCTGTGTTATTACAACGCAGTGGTGGTGCACGATTCTTACCATTCAAACTTGAGAAAGAATAATTATTCACTGTCTTTTTACTCTCGGCATTGTGGCAACACAGTGCTGGGAGAGTCAGACCGATTAGCGTAAAATACGAGGAAAGATAGAATGACAAAAAAAAATATGATTCGTGTACTGGTCGTTGAAGACGACAAAGAAACAGCAGCCTATATTGTTAAAGGGCTGAGGGAGTGTGGGCATAATGCCGATCATGCTGGCGACGGACGCGAAGGCCTGTTAATGGCCGACTCTACCGATTATCAAGTCATAGTGGCGGACCGTATGTTGCCAAAGGTAGACGGCGTTACAATGACACGCACCTTACGCGGCAGTGGTAATCGCACTCCGATTTTAATGTTAAGTGCCCTTGGCGATGTTGATGATCGCGTGGTTGGCTTAAAAGCTGGCGCGGATGACTATTTGGTTAAGCCATTTGCTTTTTCAGAGTTGCAAGCGCGAATCGAAGCATTGGTTCGTAGAGCGGAACCAGAATCACCCGACACCGTTTTAAAAGTAGCGGATTTGGAAATGGATTTGCTGAAGCGAGAAGTACGTCGCATGGATGAAAAAATTGACTTACAACCGCGCGAGTTTCGTTTGTTGGAGTATTTAATGCGCCACAGCGGCCAAGTTGTTACGCGAACCATGTTGCTCGAAAAAGTTTGGGACTATCACTTTGACCCGCAAACAAATGTAATTGATGTTCATATCAGTCGTTTGCGTGGCAAGATTGATAAAGAGTTTGATGTGTCATTACTGCATACCGTGCGTGGTGCAGGCTATATGCTCAGCGAGCCTGATTGACACCGTGTTTTATGTTGTTTAATCAGGTGATCAAATTACGCCCAATGAAAGGTGTTTTTAGTCGCTCAAAAGAAACTAAACATCGAAGCAGTCAACACGCAGGATCAATCTTTCGCAGTTCGGCATTTCGAATAACGCTTATTTACATGGCCTTATTCGGATTGTCGGTGGCCATTGTTCTCGGTTTTGTTTATTGGTCAACCATACTGTACAAAACGCAGCAGACTGATGAAGACATTAATGCTGAAATTAAAGCATTGTCTGAAACGTATACGCGCAAGGGTTATCCAGGCTTAATGACCATGTTGTCTGAGCGGGTTGAACAGCAGCGCCCAGGGGACTCGACCGTTTATTTACTGACCGATCATCAGTTTAGACCACTGGTTGGCAATATCTCTGGGTGGCCAACCGTGGCATTTGACCGTGAGGGTTGGCTAGACTTTAAGCTTGGTGAAAGCGGTGGCGAGTTCAATGCCAGAGCTCGAACGTTTGAAGTAGAAAACCGTTTTAATTTGCTAGTAGGCCAAGGAATGAAAGACTTGGCAACATTGAAAGACTTGGTCGAGCGAGCCGTGATCTGGGGTTTATTGTTAACTCTTGGCTTAGGGCTGATAGGCGGCTGGATGATGCGCCAAACCTTGCGCAGCCGTTTAAGTGCGATCAATCAAACCAGTCGAAAAATTATGCAAGGTGATTTGCGTAAGCGGATTGATACACGTGATTCGGGTGACGAATTCGATGAGCTTGCAAATAATTTGAATAGCATGCTCGATCAAATTGAGCACGGCATGGATGGTGTTCGTCGTGTATCTGATAATATTGCACACGACCTTAAAACACCTCTTGCGCGGTTAAAGAATCGTGTTGAAGAACTTAAAATGGGTGTTAGTGGTCAAGAAGAAAATGAAGCTTCTGTTGATCAAATTATTAACGAGGCCGATGGCTTGTTGGCCACATTTAACGCGCTCTTGCGTATCGCTCGAATCGAATATAGTGAGCAGCGTAAAGACTTTAAGCAAGTTGACGTCAACTCCATCTTGACTGACCTGCAAGAGTTGTACGAGCCACTCATTGAAGAAAAAGGCCAAACGCTCCGCGTTGAAGTCGTTAATCAGTTATTGCTTGCCGCTGATCGAGACATGTTGTTTCAAGCGTTTGCTAATTTATTAGATAACGCAATTAAGTACACGCCAGAGAAAGGTGAAATTTCAATACGCTCAATTAAAAAGGGTAACCGCTGGGTAGTTGAAATTGCCGATAATGGCCCAGGTATTCCCGAAAACGAACATGAAAAAGTTGTGCAACGCTTTTATCGTTTAGATCAAAGTCGCACTACACCCGGTAGCGGTTTAGGTTTGGCGCTTGTGTTTGCGGTGCTTAAATTACATCAACTCGATTTGTCATTTTCTAACAACTTGCCAGGCTTGAAGGTTAGTGTAACCTTTGATCCTGCTAATATGGATAAACGGAAACGATAACTCGCCAGTCAGATATTCTTTAGCTCAACTACTTTATCCGAACTACTTTACCCGAACTACGCGGTAGGCTTGTGCTGTATTAGAGGCGCTTGCTTTGTCTTTGCGAAACCTGATCAAGCGCTTATGTACAGGTTTGCCAACCCATTGATCCCAAACCCAAACTCCCTGAGGTGTTTGATCGATATAAATAGCCGCGTGGTAACCACGTTTGTTAGGATATTTGCCATTTTTGAATGTGGCAATAATTGAGCCTGGTGCGAGCTTCTGCCCAAGTACTTTTTTACCCGGCTTCCAATCTGTTGTTTGCGGTGCGTTGGCACATTGTTTAATAAGAGACACGCAATGACCATCGCCAATCACTTGCCCCTGATAATCAGCTGCATTGCTACAGATCAGTGGTACGTGCTGTACTGTGTTTCGAGCACTATTGAGGCATGAACTGAGCAGTGCACAAAGGCACAAAAGTGAGACTTTTAATAATGTGGGCATGCTCGATTGTTTCACACTGCAATCACTGACTGTTTTTTAGACTGTAGCTATACTAGCATTGATTTTTAGCTTTCGCTGTTATGCTTTATTTGCACTGATTATTGAAGCTAAGTGTTTACGACTAATAGAAAAATTAGAAATTGAATACACACATTAATATAGATACAACATGACTAACAATATTCGTGCGCTGATTATCGAAGACCACAAAGACATTGCGGAAATGCTTTATGACTTTTTTGAACGGCGAGATTACGAACTTGACTACGCCAGTGATGGCCGAATAGGGTTTAATTTAGCGAGTCAAAATGAATACGACATTATTCTATTGGATCTAATGTTGCCCGAGATGGATGGGCTAGATGTCTGCAAACGTCTGCGTGAGGAATCCAAAAACCTCACGCCAATTTTAATGTTGACTGCAAGAGATACACTTGAAGATAAGATTAAAGGTTTGGAAATGGGTGCGGACGATTATCTGGTTAAGCCCTTTGAAATTCTAGAACTTGAAGCACGTATTAAAGCTCTAATGCGTCGTAAAGGTCAGGTTAGTCAACAAGAAATTTTACAAGTTGAAGATTTAGAATTAGACGTTGGTACTTTAGAAGTAAACCGTGGCGGGCAACAAATTTACCTTTCTCCAATCGGTTTGAAGATTCTAACTATCTTGATGAAAGAATCACCTAAAGTAGTTAGCCGTAATCAGCTTGAGCATGAGATATGGGGCGATATTTTGCCAGACAGCGATACGTTGCGTAGCCACATGTATAATTTACGTAAGCAAGTCGATAAACCATTTGAAACATCATTACTACAAACAATTCAGTCGCGTGGTTACCGGATTGGTGGTGCGCAATAACAGTACTATTCCAAGCTTAAGCAGTCTAAATAAAGAGCAGTCTAAATAATGTCTACGCGTTTATTTGACAGGCATGCGCAGCAATAAATTATAAGAATAGAGACATGGTCAGATCACCCAGTGACATTAAAAAATCCGATTTACGTAGAAAATTAAATCGTAAACTAATTTTGCAAGCGTTCTTAATTGGCATTGTTGCTATTCTAAGTATTAGTGTAGCGAGTGTAGTGATCGAACAGTTTTTGGCAAAACAAGCACTTACCGGTGAAGCGCAACATTTTTGGAAATCACGCGAAACAAACCCAAATTTTTCCTTACCGGATACTGATAACTTAAAAGGTTATTTAGTGAATGGTGGTTCGCGTGAGAACGTGCCGTCAGAAATTCGCGACTACGGACTCGGCTTTCATAAAATACATGGTCAAACTGCGCACTCATTACTCTATATTAGTGAGCACGAAGGCAAACGTTTACATCTGTTATTCGACGGCAAGAGTGTGTTACGCCTTGCTTTGTTCTTTGGCGTTTTTCCGTTAACGATTGTTCTAATCCTTGTTTACATAACTGCGTGGTGGGTTTATCGCGAGTCAACGCACTTACTGAGTCCCATTGTATGGTTAGCAAATAAATTTGATCGTTTTGATCCAGCGCATGCAGACTCATGCCTAAAAGACCTTTCCAGCATTCCCGGTGATGCTGACTGGGAAGTTGAAAAGTTAGTCACATCGTTTGCCTCATATTCGCGTCGTATTCAAAACTTTGTTGAACGAGAGCGGGCTTTTACTCGTGATGCCAGTCACGAATTCAGAACACCGTTAACCGTTATTAAAATGGCCTCTGACCTATTATTGGCAGAACAAGATTTAGACGATTATTCTAAAAAATACGTTACGCGTATTAAAGGTTCAGCTCGCGATATGGAAGAGCTGATTGATGCCTTTTTAATTCTTGCTCGCGAAACCGACAAAGAGTTTGAAGACGAACAAGTTGTTGTGGTTGACGCGGTTGAGCGTGAAATAAAATCTGCGGATATCTATTTAGATAACAAGCCTGTTACGATTGAAATTGACGAGCAATATCCATTAGAGCTGTACACCGCCAAAAAGGTTGTTTCGATTGTATTGGGCAACCTAATTCGTAACGCTATTTTGTACACCAACGAGGGTGTTGTCACGATGTCGATCCGCGAGAAGTCGGTGCTGATTTCTGATACGGGCATCGGTATGACTGAGGATCAGATTAAGAAGATATTCCAGCCATATTATCGCGCCGAGCATGGTAGCAAAACTAAGCGCAAAGGCTATGGGGTAGGCTTAACCATTGTTAAGCGTTTATCCAACCGCTTTAATTGGGTTGTTGAGGTAAACAGCAAAGTGGATGTTGGCACTGATATTGAAGTCTTTTTTAAAGAATAAGAACAAAAAGACCACTGTCTAAAAAACGTTTGAAAGTGCTGGCAATGGAAACTGCACACACGCATAATTCGTTATAAATCATTGAAATAGCACGTGCGCTAATCCAACCAATTATCACTGCTCATGACTGAGTCAAACTACGCAATACGGCCAAACAAGACAGAATTAAAGCGTGAAATAAAAGCGCTTAATCAGCTTGGTAAAGAGCTTGTTGGGATGACGGATGGTGCAATAAAAAAAGTTCCATTGAGTGATTCCATGCGCAAAGAAATTGCTGATGCTAAGCGCTTTAGCCGAGGCGCATTACAGCGCCAGCTTAGGCGAATTGCGAGCATGATGAAGCATGAAGATGTCGAAGCAATCGAATTAGAGTTAATACGCCAAAAAGCGCCGAATAAACAACAAACAGCCGAGTTTCATCAACTCGAACAATGGCGCGATCGTTTGATTGGCGGAGACGACAAATTATTGACTGATTTAATTAACCAATACCCAGTGATTGATCGACAACATATTCGTCAACTCGTACGTAATTCAAACGCCGAACAGAAAAAAAATAAGCCACCTAAATCAGCTAGACTGTTGTTCAAGTACTTAAGCCAAATTAAATCCGAAACACCTGCTTCTGATGGAGGAAGTGAAACAGTTAACACTCTAAGTGAGTGATAACGTTTGTTTTTAAATCAACACTATTCACTAAATAAACCATGTTCGAAAACCTAAAAACGCTTGCACCCGATCCGATTCTTGGTCTAAATCAAACATTTATCCAAGATGATAACCCAAATAAAATCAACTTATCAGTTGGTGTGTATCAAAATCCAAAAGGGCTAACGCCTATTTTTACTGCGGTTAAGAAAGCTGAAGCAGCGTTAATAGCGGCGCAGCAAACAAAAAGCTATGCACCGCAAATTGGTGATCCCGCGTTTATTGAGCACACAACGCGCTTAGTTTTTGGCGATGCTTTAGTCGATTCTTTACAAGACAGAATCATCGGCGTGATGACACCGGGGGGGTGTGGCGCTTTGCGCATGGGCGGAGAGCTGATAGCGAAAACAAAAGAGCAGGTAACCTTATGGGTAAGTAGCCCAACTTGGGCAAACCATTACCCATTGTTAGAAAGTGCAGGTCTCGTGCTTAAAGAGTACGATTACTACAATGCCGAGCAGCGTGGTGTTGATTTTTCTGCGTTAATAGAATCACTATCAAATATTCCTCAAGGTGACGCAGTTTTATTGCATGGCTGTTGTCATAACCCAACGGGTGCTGACATTACGCATGAACAATGGGACGCTGTTATAGACATATTAGCTGAGCGCGATTTAGTGCCTTTTATCGATATTGCTTATCAAGGT
>CAZOBR010000029.1:20347-20634 GCA_964578035.1 uncultured Gammaproteobacteria bacterium | reverse complement strand
GATTTGGGTTGGTCTCAATACCAGCATCGATTGGGATGATTGTGAAATTCAAGGCCCAGTCTATATTGGCAGTGGAACTCGTGTTGAAGCCGGGGCCATGATTATTGGCCCTACATGGATTGGGCATGGCTGCCATATTCGTAGTAACGCCAGAATTTCCAAAAGTATTATTTTTGAATACACGCGAATAGGCTCAGCAAGTATTGTTAAAAATTCAGTAGCGGTTGGGCGCTTTTTTGTTGATAAAGAAGGCAAGAGCTTTGAAAGTGAAGATATGCATCTAGATT
>CAZOBR010000029.1:0-20337 GCA_964578035.1 uncultured Gammaproteobacteria bacterium | reverse complement strand
GCATACCAACTGAACATTTAAATTCTTAACAACCGTTTATGACTTTTCTAAGATTCTAGTCTCTAATCCCTGTATTACTGAACATCATTCAGGCCACAATAAGTATATTTTTTTAAGTAAGAGATATCGTGACAAAATCAAACATTGTTCTTATTGGCATGCCAGGCTCTGGTAAAAGCACACTTGGTAAACGGCTTGCCAAAGCAAAAGGCTTGAAGTTTGTCGACACGGATACCTTAATTGAAAAGGCTGAAAACCAATCTTTACAAACGGTGTTAGATCGTCGTGGTTTGAAGTATTTACGCGCCACAGAGGAAAATGTAATTAGCTCGTTAAATGTCACAGACCATGTTATCTCAACCGGTGGTAGCGCTGTTTACAGTGAATCAGCCATCGCTCATTTGCGTCGTAGCAGTGTCATTGTGTTGTTGTCGATTAGTTTGCAAACTTTGAATCGACGGGTTACCAACGCAAGTAGTCGAGGCTTGGCAAAAATGCCAGCCCATCCATTAGCACGTTTGTATTCGGAACGCCTGCCGCTGTATCACGCTGCGGCTGATATTGAAGTGGATAATAATCGCCCGATGAGTGGCGTTAAATTATATGAGCTGCTTGAATCAATCGATTCGTTTATTGCTCGACAATCACTTGTTTAATCGCGCTTGTAGCAATACAGTTATAGGCGTCTAGAAATATTTAAAATCTTAAATGTCGCCCGCTACCCCACATATTTATGCAATTGTACCCGCAGCGGGTTCTGGCCAGCGAATGCGCGTTGCGAGTAATAGTGATTTTGCTAAGCAATATTTAAGTCTGTCTGGACGCACAATTTTAGAGCACAGCTTAAGTACTCTTTTGGCTGAAGAACGCATACAACATATTGTTGTTAGCCTAGCGCGTGATGATGAGCACTGGCCAAAGCTTGTCTGCGCCAATCATCCTAAAGTTGTTTCTACTCACGGTGGGGAAACGCGCGCACAGAGTGTGTTAAATGGTTTGCACGTGCTTGAGTCTACTGTAAATGACCACGATTGGGTGTTAGTGCACGATGCTGCGCGCCCATGCTTTAATCAAGCGTTATTGAACCGTTTAATTTCTGAGTTAATCGATGATCAAGTGGGCGGAATACTGGCAGTAAAAGCAAAAGATACATTGAAAATGAGCGATGCAAATAATCGCACACAACAAACGCTTGATCGCTCTAATGTCTGGCAGGCTCAAACACCGCAAATGTTTCGATATGGTTTACTTAAAAATGCCCTTGAATATGCCTTAGCTAATAAAGTTGAAATCACTGATGAGGCATCCGCTATCGAACACGCGGGTTACTCAGTAAAGCTAGTGGAAGGCGATTCACGTAATTTAAAAGTAACCACAATAGATGATTTAGCGCTAGCTGAGTTCCTATTAAATAACCTCTAGTAACTTTTAAAGCGCAGTTAGCTTAAAATGAGTAAACTATATTTGCTTGGCTACGTATCGAAGTTTATAACGTTCAAAATGCCACACCGAAACGATAACTACAGACTGTAAAATTAGATTAAAAACCTGGCAAACATACCTTGAAACAGTTTAAAAAAATCAGCTTGATTTTGCTTCTAGCAATTAGCTTATCCGCTTGCGTAAAAACCATCGTCGGCGCAGCGGTTGATGCGACTATTGAGGTGGTTAAGGTTCCGTTTAAAGTGGGCGGCGCCGTGATTGACGTTGCTAAAGGTGATCCAAAAGACAGTAAAAACACAAAAAAGGATAACAGCGATAAACCGGAGTCTGAAGACTAATGCGCATCGGTCATGGTTATGATGTTCATCAACTGGTTGAGGGGCGTAAACTAGTCTTAGGCGGTGTTGAGATTGCGCATACCAAAGGGTTGCTAGGCCATTCAGATGCAGACGTTGTATTGCACGCAATTTGTGATGCTATATTAGGTGCTTTAGGTTTGGGTGATATTGGTCAACATTTCCCGGACAGTGACGCTCGGTTTTCTGGCATCGACAGCCGTGTGTTGTTGCGACATGTGGCAAAGTTGATGCAACAAAACGGCTATCAGCTTAGTAACTTAGATGTCACTATTGCAGCACAGGCGCCAAAATTGGCAGGGCATTTGCAGCAAATGCGTCAAAATATTGCATCTGATTGTAATGCAGAATCTGGCGCGATTAATGTAAAAGCAACCACCACCGAAAAGCTTGGTTTTGTTGGCCGACAAGAAGGCGTTGAAGCGCATGCTGTGGTGTTGTTAAATATAATAAATAGCTAAACCCGTTAAGTGGCAAGCTACGCGAAAGGCTAACTAAAGAGCTACGTTAAGAGCCATGTGAGTATTAAGAATGAATGAAATAAACGCGGCAAATATACTGAACACCAAGTTAACGCAAGAAAAAGCGCTGCAGCTTAATTTGGATGACACAATCTACGGCACAATCGTAGAAATTGGTGCCGGTCAAGAAACGGCGCGTCAGTTTTTTAGTGCTGGGGCAGCAGCAGGCACAATAGCCAAAACCATGTCTGCGTACGACATGACAGTTAGTGATGCGGTCTACGGCCAGGCTGGCCGTTATGTAAGTAGTGAGCGTTGTCACCAGATGCTACAGCGCGAGTACGATTTATTATTTGATCGCCTAAACGAATCGCGTGAAGTTGAAAGTCGGTTTTTTGCTTATGCAGCAACGGTCACCGCGCGCAGTTATTCACAAAAAAATGAATGTCACGGTTGGATCGGCGTACGTCGTCAGTTAGTAAAAGACGGCCCAGCCAGTGAAATTGTATTGCATGTTCGTATGCTTGACGACACGAACCAAGAGCAATCAGAAGCCTTGGGTATTTTAGGTATCAATTTAGTATACGGCGCTTACCATTTAAGCGATGAACCGAAAAAGCTAATCGATCAATTGCAAGATGGCATGGGGCGCGACAAGCGTATCGAAATCGATTTGATAAATTTTTCAGGTCCAGATTTTGCTGGCGTCGAAAACCGTTTAATGAATCTGCATTTGATTCACAGTTGGTCATGCCGTGCGGT
The DNA here is from genome assembly GCA_964578035.1 of uncultured Gammaproteobacteria bacterium. Classification (GTDB taxonomy): domain Bacteria; phylum Pseudomonadota; class Gammaproteobacteria; order Arenicellales; family Arenicellaceae; genus Arenicella. The sequence continues at coordinate 17,315 of CAZOBR010000029.1, read as the reverse complement.
CATGTTTGCGCCGAATGGCGAATCAATTGTGCCTGCGTCTGCATTGCGTAAGCGCGATGCTGTTGTGATACGTGGTTCATTTAAGCCGCCAACAAAAGTTCATATGGACATGAAGCAAGCGGCTCTTAACGAGTTTTCTCAAGAAGAGGGTGTGGATAAAGACAAAATATTAGTCGTTGCTGAAATCACGATGAATGAACTCAGTGGTCAAGGTGAAGATGCCGACTCGGATTTTTTGGCTCGTGTGGACTTGCTCAATGAGCTGGGTTTTTCGGTATTAATTTCAGATTACTTGCGCTTTTTTCGTTTGCGCTCTTGGATACGTCGCTATACCGATCGGCGTATTGGTATTGTCTTAAGCGTGCTTGATTTTGATTATCTGTTTGCCGAAACCTATTACGATGGTCTTGAGGGCGGTATCTTAGAAGCCTTTGGTAAGCTCTTTTCTGATAATACCAATGTGTATGTTTATCCAAGCATTCGTAATGGCAAGCTCGTTACCTTAGATACAGTTGATGTAAAAGACGATCTTAATTATTTGTTACGTCATTTAATTCACAATAAAGCCATGGTGTCTGCCGATATTATCGATGTGCGAAATTTAGAAATTTCGGCACGCGAAATCGCCAAGCAAATACCGAATGGCCGAGGCGATTGGGAAAAACTTGTACCGCCAACTACGGCTGAACGTATTATCGAAAAGAGCTTGTTTGGTTTTACTGAATAAGCACAGACTAAAAGTGACTGATGCAGCGCCCTATACTCTATAGCTTCCGCCGCTGTCCTTATGCCATGCGCGCGCGCTTGGCCATTATGATCAGCGGTGTTGAATGTGAGCTAAGAGAGATTCTATTAAAAGACAAGCCGGCCTCGATGTTGGCTGCGTCACCAAAGGGCACGGTGCCAGTGCTTGTCGACGGAAATAGCATAATTGATGAAAGTTTGGATATTGCTGTCTGGGCCTTAAATCAACACGACCCAGATAATTGGTTGTCACACTCAATAGATCATGATTTGATTGATAAAGCGGATAATCAATTTAAAGCACAGCTCGATCGTTATAAATACGCGAGCCGATATCCCGAGTATTCTGAGCAAGAATATTTTGAGCAAGCTCAGTGGTATTTAGAAAATCTAGAACATGTGTTGATTGAAAATCAGAACTTGCATAGGCCGTTCCTAGTTACACCAAATATGACACTGTTAGACGCCATGATCTTTCCATTTATTCGACAATTTGCAGGCGTTGATCGGGCGCGTTTCGATGCGCTGCCGTTACCAAAGTTGCACCGATGGTTAAATGCCAGTGTAGAGTCTTCGTTGTTTACGAGCATTATGCAAAAACACTCTGTCTGGTCGGAAGGCGATAAAGGCGTTTTGTTCGGAGGTAGCTCACCAGAAGAACTTGTTTAATGACGGATGAATTAGCACAGCAATTAAGTGTCACGTATTTTTTAGCAAAATTAAGTGAACAGTTTAAAGCTATTGATCAAACGAATGCACTGGGCAGAATGGCTTCCATCTGCGAGAGATTACAGACTTACGAGAACTCACAGAATTACAAATTTGACCACGGAAATATCACATCTGAACAGCAACTAATTTGAAGCAGAAGTAGAGTTTTGTTTTGCATTAGGCGCTTGGACAAGCAATCACTCGAATAGAAAGGTACTAAAAGTCTCTTTGCCCGTAAAAAGGCGGTTCAGGGTGGAAGGAATACCCCCCAAAATAGGCAAGTCATCCCCGCCATTTCAGTTTTCTATTGCATAGTCCGGGTTTACGTGGAAAGAGGGCACAATATTGCGAGTTTGCAGAGTACTAATTCGCTAGCAAGCTTACCTGTTCAATAAACAGACTACGCAGCCAGTTCATGGCTGGGTCATCTTGGCTATTGCTGTGCCAATATAAGTTGCTCGCGAACATGGGCAATTTAAACGGCGTAGGCACGATTGCTAAACTGGGGTCAATTAAGTGGCGTGCGAGTACCGCAGGTAAGGTTAGCAGTAGGTCAGACGTGCGCAATATTTCTTTTGCGGCCCAATAACTTTGGCAGCGCACGTTGGAATGTCGCTCTAAGCCTTTTTTCTGAAATAGACTGTCCTCGGCGGTAACACCCGTTGGGCGATTAGACACGGTTAAATGGTTGGCAGCAAAATAATTTTGATGATTTAGATCGTTAAGCAACGAGTGCTGTTTACTCAGCAGCACCACAAACTCACTATTAACAAGCTCATAGCGCTGTAAGGCAAGACTCATTGGCAGCGCTACATCAATCGCTACGTCGATATGTCCTGCGGCCAAGTCGCCGACTAAGTTTGTTCGATCTACTTTAATACTCGAAAAGCCAGCCTTCGGTGCAATTTTTGCGAATAGATTAGTCAATTGAGGTGCGATCACGGGTTCAAGTGAGTCATGCATCCCAATTCTAAAATGATGCTCGCTGACACTGGCTTCGAACTCCCCCCATTGTTGTAATATCTGTTGCAGCCGAGTTTGGTTATCAATAATTAATGGCGCCATACGTTGGCAGGTCGGGGTGGGCAACATTTTGTTCTTACTGCGTAAAAATAATGGATCGCCTAACGCATCGCGTAAGCGTTTAATCGCATGGCTAACCGCCGAAGGGGTTATATGAAGCACTTCGGCAGTTCGAGTCATGCTTTGCTCTTGATAGAGCGTTTGAAACACTTTGAGTAGATTTAGGTCTAGCTGCTGTAATCTTTTGGCGTTATTCATATATTGTTTCCATATTTATATGGATGAATTTAATTCATTTAACTGTATAAGTATATTTCATTTTATTCACTTTAAGAAAAGGTATCATGCTAGCTCAAGCATCGAACCCGATTGAAGAAAAATTTATTTAGGTAACAACATGAATTTTGAGCACAATACCAAAACCCAAGACTATCTTGCACGCATTAAAACGTTTATGTCCGAGCATGTAGAGCCGGTAGAAGAACAAATCTACCAAGAAACACATGCGATGAATCCAACGGGTGATTGGCGCAATTGGCAGGTTCATCCGTTGATTGAAAAATTCAAAGGCATGGCCAAAGAACAAGGTTTGTGGAACCTGTTTTTACCTGATGACAAATTAGCACAAGGCTTGACCACACTAGAATACGCACCACTTGCAGAAGAAATGGGGCGCATATTGTTCGCATCAGAAATTTTTAACTGCAATGCGCCAGATACTGGCAACATGGAAGTGCTGTATCACTTTGGTAACCCCGAGCAACAAGAACAGTGGTTAATGCCATTGCTAAATGGTGAAATCCGCTCCGTGTTTGGTATGACCGAGCCAGATGTTGCGTCGTCTGATGCGACTAACATGCAAGCGACGATCGAAGAAGATGGCGATGAACTGGTGATCAATGGGAAGAAATGGTGGAGTACTGGCTTGGGTCATCCCAATGCCAAATTCACAATTTTTATGGGGCTATCAAACCCGAACGCCGATCGCCACAACCGTCATGCGATGGTGATTGTGCCTTTGGACACGCCAGGTCTGGAGATTAAGCGCATGCTAACCGCCTATGGTGATTACGATGCGCCTTTAGGCCACGGCGAAATGCATTTAAACAATGTACGCGTGCCGAAAGAAAATATTGTTATGGGCATGGGTAAAGGTTTTGCAATTGCGCAAGGCCGCTTAGGTCCGGGGCGGATTCACCACTGCATGCGCACCATTGGCTTGGCAGAAAAGGCACTGGAAATGTCCATTGAACGTGGGATGCAACGTGTGGCTTTTGGTTCGCCTCTTATCAAGTTGGGTGGTAACGGTGAACGCATTGCACGTGCTCGTATTGCGATTGACCAAGCGAGATTAATGACGCTGCACGCCGCGTGGAAGATTGATGCCGTGGGCGTCAAAAACGCTATGACCGAAATTTCAGCAATTAAAGTGGCTGTACCTGAAATGGCACAAAACGTTGTCGATATGGCCATTCAAATTCATGGTGGTGCCGGTATGTCTGGCGATTTTCCATTAGCACGGTTTGCTGCCGGTGTACGTTCATTACGCTTAGCCGATGGCCCAGATGAAGTGCATATGGGCATGGTTACACGATTAGAAATGAAAAAGTACATGCCAGCGCGCTAAAATGATTAAAATAGGGTCACTAATCAAAAGTAAATAATAAAACGTCCTTTGAGTCATAAACAGGAGTCATAAACGTATGAGCGCTAAAAAAATATTAATCAGTGGGGCTGGCTCTGGATTGGGTCAAGCAATGGCAATTCAATACGCTGCACAAGGTGCAGAAGTGTGCGTTGCTGATATCAATGATGAAGGTGGTGCTGAAACGGTTTCACGAATAGAGCAAGCCGGTGGACACGCGTTTTTTATTCACTGCGACATTACTCAGCAATGGGACGTTGATAAGTTAGCGATCAAATTAGCCGAGCGCTGGCAGTCTTTAGATGTGCTGGTCAACAATGCCGGCATTGCAACCGCTGGCTCGATAGAGTCTGAAAGCATGCAACAATGGCAATCGGTGATTGACATTAACTTACTCGGCCATGTGCGTATGACCAAAGGTATGTTGAGCTTATTGCGCAACAGCAATTCGAGTGAACGTGCCATTATCAATATTGCTTCACAAGCTGGCATCACCGCTGGACCTAATATGGGCAGTTATTGCGTCACTAAAGCCAGTGTTGTGTCTTACTCTGAAGTAGCTTATTTGGAGTTGGCGCCCGAAGGTATTCATGTTGCGGTTGCTTGCCCAGCTTTTCTTGATACCAATTTAAATAGATCATTACAAACAGATGACCCGAATATGCAGCTGTTGGTTAACAAGCTGATTAAAAAATCGGGTGTGACTGCTGACGAAATCGCACAAAGAATCTTAGTAGGCGTAGATGCGAAAAAATTTATGATTATTACTCATAAAGACGGTCGCCAGACCTACCGTCTAAAACGATTTTTGCCGATTGATCGTTATTTGAAAATGGCTCTAAAGCGTTTGCAGAAATTTTCTAAGAAAAGCACTTAAGAAAAATGACAGAACAAAAAAAATTAGACACGGCAGGTAAAGTTCGCCCAGGTGAAGAACTTGATTTAGAGCGACTCAACCCATGGCTGCTTGATCAGATCAACAATCTTGATGGAGTATCCATTAGCGGCACGCCGAGCGTGACACAATATTCGGGTGGCGCATCGAACTGGACGTATTGTTTAAGCTACGCTGAACGCGAGGTTATCTTGCGCCGCGCACCGGCAGGCACTAAAGCCAAAGGCGCGCATGACATGGGGCGTGAACATCGCTTACAAGCGGCACTTAAACCCGTTTATTCATACGTACCAACGATGTTAGCGCACTCGGATGATGAGTCATTAATTGGTACTGAGTTTTATGTGATGGAAAAACTCAATGGAGTCATACCGCGCACTAATATGCCGCGGGGGTTAGATTTAACTAAAGAACAATGTCGCCAGCTTTGTTTTAACGCCTTGGATAGCTTAATTGAATTACATCAAGTCGATTACAAAGCCGCTGGTTTAGATGTGTTAGCGAAAGGCGAGGGCTACACAGAACGGCAAATTAGCGGCTGGACGCATCGCTATCAAAAGGCCAAAACCTGGAATGTGCCCAGTGCTAAGGGTGTTATGAATTGGCTATCCAGCAACCTGCCTGACAAAGAAACAATTTGTCTTACGCACAATGATTTTCGTCTGGATAACTTAGTGCTTGATGCGGATGACCCAACCAAAATTATTGGTGTGCTCGACTGGGAGTTAGCCACATTGGGTGATCCATTAATGGACCTTGGTAATAGCTTGGCCTACTGGGTTGAAGCCGATGATGATTTTTTTGCACAAAACACACGTCGCCAGCCGACCCATTTAGAAGGCATGTTAACGCGCCAAGAAGTAATTGATTACTATTGTGAAAGAATGGGTGTTGACGCGAATGATTTTACCTTTTATGAAGTATACGGTTACTTTCGTTTAGCTGGCATCGTGCAACAAATTTACTATCGTTATCACCATAAGCAAACCACAAACCCAGCGTTTAAAAATTTATGGTTGTTTGTGCATTACTTGCTGCACCGTTGCCGTAAGGCCATTAAGAAGGGGCACTCAAGATGACCGCTATCTATTTAATTCGTCATGGGCAAGCCTCGTTTGGACAGGATAATTATGATCAGCTTTCAGAGCTTGGGCATCGACAAGCAAGTCGCCTTGGCTCGGTCATCAGTCGACGACTAGCCATGTTTGATCAAGTTTATCTTGGCAGCATGTTGCGGCATAAACAAACCGCAGAGAACTGTTTATCTGGTTTTGATATTGAGTTCGACCAAGTGAATGCTCAGATAGACGCAGGATGGAATGAATACGACCATCAAGATATTTTACGTCAGTTTCGGCCTGAGTTTGTTAATGCAGCTGGTGTGAATGAATACATTGCCGCACAAGAAAACCCTAAACAGGCGTTTGAACGTGACTTTAATGGGGCGATTAACCGCTGGATAAGTGGTGAGCACGATCAAGAATATGTGGAATCATGGTCTGCATTTACCGCACGAGTGCGGAGTGCGTTTAAGAATGTGATTGCGCAATCCGCTGGGCAAAAAAGTGTGGCTGTGTTCACGTCTGGCGGACCTATTTCGTTAGTGACACAGTCGTTGTTAGGGGTGCCTGAGCAAAACATTATGCAGATGAACTGGACCCTTTTGAACTGTGGTGTGAGTAAGTGTGTGACCACGTCATCGCGAGTGTTTCTTGCATCGTTAAACGAACATACGCATTTTGAAAGCGCCGACTTCAAGTCGTATCTTACATATAGTTAAGTACTAATTTACCCAGTCAATACATACATCAAATGATCGAGCAAAAATCATGAGCAGACAAAATATTTTAATTACCGGTGCCAGTTCAGGCTTGGGTTTCACAATGGCTAAAATGTACGCTGAGCAAGGCTGTACTTTGGCCGTCTGCGCACGACGCACAGAACGTTTGGACGAACTACGAGCAGAGATCGAAGTGATCAATCCAAACGCTAAGGTTTTTATTCGTGAGCTTGATGTAAACAATCACGACCAAGTCTTCGAAGTGTTTAAAGCCTTTGAGCAAGATATGGGGCAAATTGATCGTGTGATCGTTAACGCGGGTATGGGCAAGGGCGCTTCAATTGGCACAGGTTACTTTCATGCTAATAAGCAAACTGCCATGACTAATTTTGTTTCGGCGATAGCACAATGTGAAGCGGCGATGGAGATTTTCAGAGCGCAAAACCACGGCCATTTGGTGACTATTTCATCAATCAGTGCGGCGCGCGGTTTCAGGCGCGCGATGACCGTTTATGCCGCAACCAAGGCCGCTATTACTTCCTTAAGTGAGGGAATTCGCATCGATGTGTTGGACACGCCGATAAAAGTAACCACGATTCACCCTGGGTTTATTCAAAGTGAAATCAATGAAAAAGTAAAAACGGTGCCGCTTATGGTCGACACGATAACGGGCTGTCGCGCGATTCTTAAAGCGATAGATAAAGAAGGCGCAAACTACTATGTGCCGAGCTGGCCATGGGAATTAATGGTTAGACTAATGAAATTTGCACCGTTAAGTTTTATGAAAAAAATGAGTTAGCGTCGTAAATCGAGCCTAAAAAAGGCACACCTTAAGCATGTAAAAAATACGCTATCAGGTGTGCCAAATAAGGATGGCATGTGAAATGTGCCATACCAATTTAGAAGCGGAACCGAGCTCCTAAATTGATTGAGTCATACGACACATCGCCACGTTGAGTGGTTGTGGCTAAGCCGCCTGGGCCTCCGCCTAGACGTGTAAACTCAATGTCGTCAACATCTGTGTTTGTGTATTCGAGATAAACGCCAATAGCATCGGTAATGGAATATTCCACACCTGCACGCAGTTCGATTGCGGTTGCTGAATCACTGCCGGTAATAAATGGCGGTTGAACTTGATTGGGTTGACCTACAGAACCGCCATAACGGCCGTCTACTTCAAAATCAGTCTCGCCAATACCAATACCCACGTATGGGTTAAATCTGCCTAAATCAAACTGGTATACGGCTCTGAGTAAAAGCGTTTCAGTTTCAAATGAACCCTCTGACCGGCCTTCAGAAGTCAGAAAATCATTGCCCATAAATGCAATGTTTTCAGGGTCATATTCAGTGTTGTTATATGCAAGCTCTATGCTTAAGGCATTGCCATTTTCTTGGCTGTAAATCTTGCGGCCAACGGATAAACCAAAGCCAGTGTCGCTGTCTGTTTCAATATCAATTCGGCGTGTGACGCCGGCAACCTGATTAGTGCTTGAAGTGTTAACGGTATCTAAGTCACTGTTTTGCAGATCAATTGATACATACCAATTATTTTCTGCCGCACTCACTCCTGGTAAACAGGCAGCAGCAATTGCTGCGCAAGTGATTAAATGACGTGGCTTAAAAGATTTCATAGATCTCTCCAATAAATGTTTAGGTAAGTGCAACGGCGCTTATCGCCATGCTTGCTGAAACTTAGACAAAGAGATTTAAGAAATGGTTCATAAAAAATAACTAAATTAATTAGTCGTAATTGATGAACTTTTTAGATGTTATAAAGTCACTCAGTCTCTTAATTTATAATCAGAGCGCTTAGTAAAACTTTTTAGTCAAAATTGAACTTCTTAGGTTATTGAGCATACTAAATACATGACAAGACTATTTAAGACAGTTAAAACCGACTAATATTTATTGATTATTGTATTGTTATGAACGTGAGCTATATGACATCACCAAACGATCAGAGCGACGAAGAGCTTTTAAGCAGAATTGCGGCAAAAGATAAACTTGCTATGCGTATTCTGTATCAACGCTTTCGTCAGCCATTATGTTCTTTTTTGAATCGCAAGATTTACGCTAACAAATTAGTGGAAGAAGCATTTAATGACGTTATGTTTGCCGTCTGGCAAAAAGCTGACGGCTTTCGTGGTGAATCTAAAGCTTCTACTTGGATATTTGGTATTGCGTTTCGTGTCGCTTTATCTGCCGCTCGTAAAGAGAGTAAACACAATACTAATCGGGTAGACAGTGACCCGCTCGATTTGGATATTGCCGAGCCGGTTGCAGCTGAGAGCGAGCTAAGTGACGAATTATCGCAGGCGATTGATCAACTTAAAGAAAACCATAAAACCGTGATCGAGCTTGCTTATTTCTACGATAAAAGCTTGGATGAAATCGCCACGATTATTGATGTGCCGTTAAACACAGTTAAAACAAGATTGTTTCATGCACGCCAATATTTAAAGAAATATATTGAAGAAAATACTCAAAACCAACAGCCACGACAGGTTTAACCAGCTGTTAAAAGATCAAGAGATTAAGAGGTAAGACCAATGACAAATAACACTACAAACAATGCGCTTAATGAATCGCTAATACCGCGTGATAGCATTGTGTTTGAATACGTTGCAGGCCGATTATCAGAGAATGCAAAACAGCAATTTGAAATGAAATTAAGCAACGACTCTGAGTTGCAAGCGGCAGTGGCGTTTGAGCGTGAACTGTGTAATCGCACTGCTGAAATATCTTCTCAAAACCTCAATAGCCTAAGCGCCAACGACGATGCTCAGTTTGAAAGCTTGCTTGAGCGAATAGATGCGTTTGAAGAGCTTGAAAGCTATCAACGCTCTAACAGTCAGGTGCAGCAAAAAGAAGCCATGTCTGAGTCGATGACCTCAGATTCGAGTGCGTTGGCTGTAGCACCTGGTCAGTCATTGCTAACGCGACTTGCTTTGCGTACAAACGGATGGCGCAAGAGCAATGTCTATGCGCTTGCCGCAAGTTTTCTAGTCGCTGGGTTCATCAGTGTGTTCATGCTCAGCCCTTTAAGTCAGCAATTATTAGAACCAAGCTATACGGGGTTGTCATCCGGCGATTCGCAAGTGCTGGATTTGCAAAGTTTGGTCACCGAGGATCGTATTGCCAAGCTCACACTAGCGTCACACTTTGAGAGTCAACAGGTTGCGGAATTGCTTGCCGCGTATCAGTTAGAGTTGGTCAGTCAGGTGCCCGAACAACGAGCCTTGGTAGTATTAGCGCAGCGTCGAATTGAAACCAAGGTGCTCAATGGTTGGCGCAATGATAATCGTATTGCCGATGCCGAGTTGGTTTCGCTTAATGCTGAGAAAAAATAATATGTATCACCTTATTATTAAATATTTTGTGCTGGCCATCTGTCTAATGTTAGCTGGCTTTGCGCACGCGTATGATCAAGCAGAGCACGTTGATAACTCGAATGCCGAATGGGTGGTTGTATTAAAAGATCCTAGGCCAGCGCGTTTGCAAGGCTTTCAATTGCAAGGTTATTCGCAACATTACTCAAACTCCTTAAAGTTAAAACGCTTTGGTAAAAAAATTGCTAAGGAGTATGACTTAACACTGAAAAAGGCATGGTTCATCGACAGTTTAAGTGTTTATTGTTTGATTGTTGAAATTGATGGCAACGCTCAAAACACCTTAAGTTCTTTGCAAGACGATAAGCGTGTTGAATGGGTACAACCATCAAACAGTTTTGAATTACTTAAATCAAGCAGTGAAAAACAATCGATTGCTGTATCGCAGTCATCCAGTTTACTCGATTCATCACTCACTAAAGTAGATGGCAGTGGTATTCGTATCGCGGTAATTGATTCAGGTGTCTCGCAGCGGCTTGAAGATTTATCGGACTCCGTCAGTATTAATCGGGATTTAGTCGTTGGTGGTGAACCCTCCAGCGCATTAGGTGAAAGACATGGTACGGCTATGGTGGGTATTCTGGTTGGTGCGCCGCAAAACAGTTTAGGCTTGCCAGGCGTTGCACCCGCAGCGGAAGTGTTAGCCTATCGGGGCTGTTGGGAATCTGCGAATGGCGCAACTGAATGCAACACGCTGTCGTTGGCCCGAGCCTTAGACAATGTGGCTAAGGCAAGACCTTCTATTTTGAATTTAAGTTTGTCTGGTCCTAGAGATCGTTTACTTGATCGGCTTATCGATCAGATTGTTGATCGGAATATATTTGTCGTTGCGGCGTTTGATCCAAAAAGACCACAGAGTGATCGCTTTCCAATACGCAGAAATGGTGTGCTGATTGTCAGGGCAGAACACCTACATAAAAATCATAAGTCTGAATTCACCGCCCCCGGAACACGTATTGTGGTTTCACCAGATGCAAACTACCAAACCATGAGCGGGCATTCAGTGGCAACCGCTTATACTTCAGGTGTGTTGGCTTTACTGGCGCAAAACTCGGCTGATAAATCAACATTTAATTTAGACAGTTTAGTCGATGCCAGCGGTAATCCGCAGGTGTCGAATGTTTATCAGCTACTAGAGCTTAGGCAATAAAGGCTTAGTAAGCGATCAACTTTAACCGGTAAGCTCTAATATAGCTGGTAACGGATTGACCAGATTAGCTCAGGCTGATCAATCTCAAAAGGAAGGTTGTCGCGCGAACTAGAATCTATAGCGCTCGCTTTTAGCGCAAAAGCCCAACGATCTAAATGGTACTCCAGCGTAACATTTGCAGTATAGAGTGTGTCGATTGTCGCTGAATCATTCGGCCGCAAAACGCCTGCTTGGGTGACTAACGTAAGCTTGTCGTTAAAGGGTTTGCGATAACTGATATCCACTGCTGTGGTAGCGGTATTTCGGGCTAGCCAGTTGTCAGAATAGGTTGCCGAAACAAGCAGGAAATCACGGTAGTGCCAACTGACAGAATATTCATTCGTATCCCAGTCAATTGCCTCGCCAGCGCCATAGTGATAACGAGTGGCTTTTGTTGAAAAGGCATTGTTTTTATTTGCCGAGTGAAAGTAACCCAAGTAGCCAATGCAGGCATCGTCAAAACTAGCGAAACGTTCTGCACCCCCTACATAACACTCAGCGCCAGCAAATAGGCCATTATCAGAGCTCCAGTCGGCGCTTAATGATAAGGCGAGTCCATCATCGGCCAATTCAATGCCGCGCAAATAATGACCACTCGAAACACTCGCATTTACTTGCAAAACATCGGCGTTTGCATTGTCTGCACAGAATAGAACTATTAACAAACTGCTTTTTAATAATTCTTTCATTTGGTACATAAATGGTTGCTTTGTGCTGTTTAGAGACTACTAAATACTAGACTGTTTTGCTGCAAGAATCACGATAAGTGTCATAATATAACAATATAGAACGACCGTATTTCTAATCTATCTATTGCGAATAAGTTGGTAAAACAAGGCCGCAGTTAAGCCGGTCGCTGAGAATAACATTAGCATTACCATTATCTGATAACGCACCGCTATTAAGGGCGATACACCTGACAGAATTTGGCCTGTCATCATGCCCGGTAGTGACACTAAGCCAACTGCCAATAAGGAATTAGTGATTGGAATCAACGTGGCTTTAAATGCCGTGTTTCTAGCACTGATTTGATCCGCACCATGCTCATTCATTTCAGAGTAATAACGCTCTGCGAATAAGCTAATCGCGTTCATGCCAACCGCGAATACCATGCCCGCAAGTGGAATCAATATGTTGGGCGCAAACCATGGGGTTGGCGTTAAGACAATTTGCGTAATCAGGATTAATAAACTGCCATTCACAATGACTGTGGCAAACAGCGCGTGCCAATAGAGTTGTTTACGCAGGTTTGGCACAGAACGCAAAGCGATCCATGAGCTGACTGCCAGCATAATTGTTAATATGCCAAGCACTAATGTGGCGTGCTTGGTTTCAAATATCGTGGTTAGTATATAACCAATGGCGATCAGCTGTAGCACCATTCTAGCAAGTGCGTAGAGCGGTGATTTCGCGTTACGGGTCCATCGCCACAGAATCCAAACTACCAGCAAGGCGGGCAGTAGAATCAAGCTTAAATTCGCAATCGGTATTATTTGCACAAGGGCTAGTATTTCACACTAATGCGCAATTCGCCTTTATGATTTCGGTTTCATCGCGTTTAATTTTTGTTCCAGGCTTTCAATACTGGCTTTGGCATCAACCATGCTTTGCATTAATTGGTCGTGTAGCTCTGGGTGTTCTAACTTTTTTAAGTGCGCGTATTTTGCTTCATCCAGGTTGTTGATTACTACCGCAATAAACAAGTTAACCACCACAAAAGTGCCAATCACCACAAAACTGACAAAGTACAGTGCATAAGCCGGCGACAGCTCCATGGCTTTGTACATCACATCAGTCCAATCTTCTAAGGTCACAATACGAAATAACGTGAGTAGGGCATAGGCTAGGTTGCGCCAATGCGTTGGGTCGTGTTCATGAAATAGGTGAAAACCAAGAACAGCATAAATGAAAAACAAAATACTCATTAATACCGTGATGTGAAACATCGACGGAATAGAGCGTACTAATGTTTCAACAATGATGCGCAGCTCTGGCAAGCTGTTAATTAAGCGCAGTACGCGAAGCAGTCTGAGCACTCGGCCTAATAGCGCGAACTCGGCGGCAATTGGCAGTAATGACAACACGATTAGCGTGAAGTCAAAGCAGTTCCAACCACTTTTAAAATAGTCTTGCGGTTTGGGCGCCAGTGCGATCATTTTAATCGCCGCTTCAACAATAAACGCGGCCAGCACGATTGTGTGAAATAGCTCGAACAACTGTTCGATCTTAGGCGACATCAGGCTAGGAAATGCCTCGAAACCAATAATTGCTGCAGTAAATAAAATTAGCCCGATAATGATTCGGTCAAACACAGCCGAATTCGCAAATTGTCTAATTGCGTTCATGTTGTATGAATTCGCCAGCCTAACCTGTGTTTCGTAAACCAGTGGCAATGCCGTTAATGCTGTTTAGCGCTGGTTTCAACCATTGCGATTGCATACGGTCGTTTTCAGCGTCTAGGCGTTTTAATAACAACACTTGAATGTAATTAAGCGGGTCTAAATACGCATTACGCCAGCGTACTGATTCACCAATTTCAGGAAAGTCCGCCATCATTTCACGCACACCAGTGATCATACGAATCGTATCAATTGCCAAACGATGTTCGCCATGCATCTTTGTATAGGCTTCGTCGGCAATACTTTGATCAGAGCATAGTGATGCATAGTGTTTGGCAACTTTTTGGTCGGTTTTAAGAATTACCATTTGTGAGTTGCTTAATAAGTTCTGAAAGTAACGCCAGTTTTGCTGCATGTCTTTAAGCGTTTCCAAACCACCATTATCAATGGCGTGTTGCAACGCAGTGCCAAGACCGTACCAACCGGGAATGTTTTGCCGAGTTTGTGACCAGCCGAACACCCAGCCAATCGCGCGGATTGATTTCTTAGAATAATCCGCTTTTTTGCGGTGCGATGGTCGTGAGCCAATATTCAGTAAACCAATTTCGCTCGATGGTGTGGTCTCATAGAAATACTGCATGGTTCGAACGTTATCGTCTGTTAGTTCACGAAATGCATGCTCACCGCTTTCGACCAAGGCATCCATCATTTTAATGTGCTGCTCTTGGTCACGGTTTTCATTACTCGGGTCACTGGCTTTCATTAAGCCTGTAATGCCGACGGTCAGTTCATAACGCGCGGTGTCTTTAAAGTTGTATTTAAATGACAGTACTTCACCTTGTTCGGTAAATTTAATACCGCCGTTAACGGTGCCTTTAGGCTGGCTTAAGATCGACTCATGCGTCGGGCCACCACCGCGACCAATGGTGCCGCCACGGCCATGGAATAATAAGCAGTTTAAGTCGTACTTATTGGTAACCGACACAATGTTTTGTTGTGCTTTATATAGATTCCAACTTGAGGCTAAAATACCGCCATCTTTACACGAGTCGGAATAGCCCAACATGATCTCTTGCGTGTCATTAGTAAAGAGAAGCAGTTGTCGATACACAGGATTAGTAAACAAGCTGTCTAAGGTTGGCTCAGCGTGCTCAAGATCAACAACGGTCTCAAATAATGGTGCAATATGAATTTGACTGCTTACGTTGCCATCTGAATCTGCGGTAATTAAGCCCGACATTTTTGCTAGCAAAGCAACTTCTAATAAATGACTCGCTTCATGCGTCATTGAAATAATGTAACTGCCAAAACATTCGTTCGATATTTCAGAACGCATTTCACTCATCAATTCAAAAACAGCAATAATGTCTGCGCTTTGAATGGTAATTTGGCGATGATCATAGTCAAGCGCGTCTGTGCTTAACAATTGCTCGGTTAACCAAGTTTGGCGTGCAGCTTCATCTAAGCTTAGGTAATCAATAGGGTCGCCAATAGTAGCGGCAATTTCATGTATCGCTTGGCTGTGTAAGGTGGACTCTTGGCGGATATCCATTTTTGATAGATAAAAACCGCAACTATCAAGCAAGCGTAGTAAGTCTTGCAAGCTACCGCGCGTTAGGTTTGCTTCGTTGTTATGAATCAAGGCGTCGCGTATTAACTCTAAGTCTGTACGAAAATGCGCTTCATCTCGGTACGCTAATGGGTCGAACGACACGTGGCCGTCATCCATGCGCGCTTGTGCCTGTGAGCGAGTGGCTTCTAAGCGCAGTTTGCTTAAGCTCAATTTACGGCGAAACGGCTCTTTTAAGTGTTCGTTGCCAAGATACTTGTTCAAGCGAACATTGTCTTTTTCTGAGGACGCTAAAAATGCGTCAGGCAGTTCAACTTGGGCATCGCTGTGAGTCAATATTTGACTGAGTTCGTCAACACGCCGTATGTACTCATTTAGTACTTCAATTTGTTGTAAGCGCAAAGCGTTACGTGTGATTTCCGGTGTCACAAACGGATTGCCATCACGATCGCCGCCGACCCATGTACCAAAACGGACAATATTGGGTATCTCAATGGCATGACCACGCGCTTCTGGGTAAACCTGTTTAATCGCGTCTTCTAAATCTCGGTAAATCTCAGGCAAGCAATTGAAAATACTCTCTCTAAAGTAGTACAGCGAGTTTTCAATTTCATCGTAAACCGTGGGCTTTTGTGGGCGCACCGCTTCGGTTTTCCAAAAGATTTGAATCATCGCCTTTAAGCGATGCTTAATTTTTGTTTGCTCAGTCTGAGATAGCGAACCGCTAATTAACGCTTGATATTCATGATGAATGCGCTGCAAGGCTTCCAGCACGATAGGGCGCTTGGCCTCAGTTGGGTGCGCAGTGAAGGTCGGCGAGTAATGCAGTTTTTGAATCAGCTTCAGCGTTTCTTCAAGCGTTTTACCATTGTCCTTAAAGCACTCCAATGTCTCGATAAACGAGTTAGCCCAAGGCGTGCCAGCCTCTTCAGCGCTCGCACGGCGATGCTGGGCAGTTTGCTCTTCTGATATGTTCGTCAAGTGAAAAAACGTACTGAACGCATGAATTACGCGATCTAAATTATCAACATCCAATGCTTCGATAGCCGCCAACAGATCCGCTTGGGTTTTATCATCAGGCACTTGCCGTTGTGCAATAAACCCTTTGCGTAATAACTCAACAGAATCAAAAACAGCTTGTCCTTCTTGTTCTTTAATGACCTCGCCAAGTAAATCGGGTAAAACTTTTTGTTGGTCACTAAGTATGGAAATCGGTAATGTCACGGTACTATTAAATGCTAATTTAATGGACTGAGGATTATAGCACTCTGAATACGGTTGTGTATGACCCTGTGGGTAAAAGAAGCGACACGACTGTTAGCGGTTTGGAGCATTATGTGTGTTTGTGTATAGTGTTGATTATTGGGTCAAGAGTTAGGCCACGGAAAAGAGGGGAGATAGTAAGTCGAAGTTGTATAAAAAGAGAATAAGCAAAATCAATTACTCCGACCGCATTGATCCCGACCCCATTGATCCATTTATTGATGAAACAGGTGTTTTACCAGGATTTTAAAAATGAAGCAGTATAAAAGACAAGGTGGAGAAGCATCAAGAGCTAGTGGATCTGTAGTGATTTTAATTGCACCAGCTTTAGTCTCGTCTTTAATCTTTAATTATTTTGGTGTAGGCGCGTTGTTAGGGCTTCTATTTAATACTTGCTTATTTTTGGTTTGGGGTTTAATTTTCGAGAAAGATTGTAATTTCGATAAATCTTTTCTCAATTCAATTAAAGTGCCTTTCTCGAGATATCTAAAATTTGTACCAATATACAGTCTTTTTCTATCGTTGCCATTTTATTTAGGCTACTACCTTAATTCTGTAGTATTTGGATCATTGAGTTTAATTGTATTAATGATCGTAGCTTTTATCTCTGCATTAAAAGCTGAGTATTCAAAAACAGGAAGAGACTTTCAAAGAGATTTCGATTTCTGTTATAGAAAGGAAAAATAACAATAGAAATAGCGAAATAGGGGTCCGAATAGGGGTCAAATCTTTTTACAATACTATTTAATTGATATAAACTTTTGACA